>NZ_JBEZKJ010000002.1:0-319404 GCF_040651675.1 Streptomyces sp. NPDC048415
GCCCGGCGTCCCGCGCGAAGGCGGCGAAGCGGGCGGCGTCCGCAACGGCGTACTTCACCCCGATGACGTTCGGGCAGGCATCGGCGAGTTCGGCGTCGAGCGTGGCCGGACGGCGGATGGGCAGCAGCGCCAGGATGACCAGGAAGGCAGCCGCCGCCGAGACGGCGAACACCGCCAGCTCGGCCAGCCACATCCGCCGGGTCGGCACGCACCGGGGCACGTCGTCTACTTCGTGATGCAGTGACACTGCGCCGCCGCCCTTCTGGACTCGTTCCCGTACAGCTTGCCGCACACCCCGGGGCCGTACTGGGCCAGGGCCTCGTTCCCGCCGACCTGAACGTGGCCCGGTCTCAGTGGGACGCGCCTGCCGTGGCCGGCGGGAGTTCCACCTCGACGCCCGGGTCGCCGGCGTCGGCCGTGTAGTCCTCGGGGGAGGTCTCGTCGATGCCGTCGGGGGCCTTGAAGGCGCGGAAGGCGAAGGTGAGGACGACGGTCACGACCACGTTCAGGGTGAACGCCGTCAGGCCGATGTAGCCGATCTCCCCGATCCCGGGGATCTCCTTCGCGCTGCCGCCGAAGTGCTTCTGGGTCGGCGAGGCGACCCCGTACGCGGCGAGCGTGCCGTAGAGCATGCCGACGGCCCAGCCCGCGAGCAGCGCCCAGCGGTGGAACCAGCGGGTGAACAGACCGCCGACCAGCGCCGGGAAGGTCTGCAGGATCCAGATGCCGCCGAGCAGCTGGAAGTTGATCGCGACGGTCTTGTCCATCGTCAGGACGAAGACCAGCGCGCCCACCTTCACCAGGAGCGAGACCAGCTTGGAGATCTTGGTCTGCTGCTGCGGGGTCGCGTCCGGATTGATGAAGTCCTTGTAGATGTTGCGGGTGAAGAGATTCGCGGCCGCGATGGACATGATGGCCGCCGGGACGAGTGCCCCGATGCCGATGGCGGCGAAGGCCACGCCCGCGAACCAGTCCGGGAACATCGTCTCGAAGAGCTGCGGAATCGCCAGCTGGCCGTTTTGCACCTTCACCCCGGCCGCGATCGCCATGAACCCGAGCAGGGCCAGCAGGCCCAGCATCAGCGAGTACAGCGGGAGGATCGTGGTGTTGCGGCGGATCACCTCACGGCTGCGGCTGGACAGCGTCGCCGTGATCGAGTGCGGATACATGAACAGCGCCAGCGCCGAGCCGAGCGCGAGGGTGGCGTACGTCCACTGGCCCGCTTCGGCGGGTACGATCCCGCCCGCGCCGGCCGCCGTGTACTTGGCGCTCGCCGCCTTGAAGATCTCGTCGAACCCGCCCAGCTTGATCGGGATGTAGATGATGGCCACCGCGATCACGATGTAGATCAGCGTGTCCTTCACGAACGCGATCAGGGCCGGGGCGCGCAGACCCGACGAGTAGGTGTACGCGGCCAGCACACCGAACGCGATGAGCAGCGGCAGGTCCTTGACGAACCAGTTGGTGTTCTCACCGCCGCCCACGCCCATGACGTCCAGCACGGCCTGGATGCCGACCAGTTGGAGCGCGATGTACGGCATGGTGGCCAGGATGCCGGTGACGGCCACGGCGAGGGACAGGCTCTTGGAGCCGAAGCGTCCGCGCACGAAGTCCGACGTCGTCACGTATCCGTGCTTGTGGGACACCGACCACAGGCGGGGCAGGAAGGTGAAGATCAGCGGATAGACCAGGATCGTGTAGGGCACGGCGAAGAAGCCGGCCGCGCCCGCCGCGTAGATGGCGGCGGGTACGGCGACGAAGGTGTACGCCGTGTACAGGTCGCCGCCGAGCAGGAACCAGGTGATCCAGGTGCCGAACGACCGCCCGCCCAGGCCCCATTCGTCGAGGCTGTGCTCGTCGTCCGCCCGGCGCCAGCGCGCGGCCAGGAATCCCATGACCGTGACGGCCAGGAAGAAGAAGATGAAGACGCCGAGTGCGACGCCGTTCACGCCGTCCTTCACTTCGACGCACCTCCCGTGCGGGCGCGCTGGTCACGCTGCCACAGCTTGTACGCGGTCATGGTGAGGGCGGTCGAGATGATCACCCACAGCATCTGGTACCAGTAGAAGAACGGGATGCCTATGAACGCCGGGTCGGCCTTCGCGTAGGAGCCGACCCACAACATCGCCACGAACGGGGCGAGCAGGCAGAGGGCGATCACGACGCGGACCGGTGTGACCACCGGTGGCTTCACTTCAGGCACATCTGACATACGGCGGCTCCGTCCCCTCGCTGATCACCCGCGTGATCACTGATCACCTGTGTAACGCGCAGGCAATCTAGGCGACGGCGTCGCGCAAGCGGAACCCCCCGTCCGCATATCGGTCCGCTATGACCTCCGCATATCCGTATATCCCTCCTCAGCAGCGACCAGCCGTCCTCAACAGCAACGGAAGCCCTGCCGGGGGTCCTGCTCCTGACGGTCACTGCGCGCCCGTTCGAACGTGCGACGCGAGGGCACGGGCGCTTCCGGATGGTCCTTGCGGACGTGCGCGACATAGCGGTCGTATGCGGACTCATCGGTCAACTCCCGCACGTACCACCGCACTGCGCTAATCGCCCTGCGCAGCGCCGATCGCATCGCGCTCCTCCGCCTTCTCCTTGCGGGTCGGTATCAGCCCGGCCGGGGCGACGATCTGCGACTCCACGTACGGCGCCTCCCTCAGCGTGGACATCGCGGGGCGGCGGACGTGCCGGACGCACACCCGGGCCGCGTCCGCGATCACCACGACGACGAGCACGGCGAGGACGGCCGAAAGGACGCCGTCCACCGTGGAGTTGGTGACCACGGTGTGCATGTCGTCCATGCTCTTGGCGGGCGGCAGGACCTTCCCGGCGTCGATGCCGTCCTGGTAGACGGACCGTTGCTTGAAGAAGCCGACGCGCGGATCGCCGGAGAACACCTTCTGGTAGCTGGCCGTGAGGGTGACCGTGGCGTCCCAGACCAGCGGAATGCCGGTGACCCAGGCCCACTTGAGGCGGCCGGACTTCACCAGCAGGGTCGTGCAGACGGCGAGGGCCACCGCGGCGAGCAACTGGTTGGAGATGCCGAAGATCGGGAACAGCTGGTTGATGCCGCCGAGAGGTTCATGGACCCCGACCCAGAGGAAGTAGCCCCACAGGCCCGTCACGATCGCGCTGGTGACGACCAGGCCCGGTTTCCAGCTCACGTTCTTGAAGGGCCGGTAGACGTTGCCCAGCATGTCCTGAAGCATGAACCGGCCCACCCGGGTGCCCGCGTCGAGCGCGGTCAGGATGAACAGCGCCTCGAACATGATCGCGAAGTGATACCAGAAGGCGCGCAGACTCCCGCCGGTGACCTTGGAGAAGATCTCCGAGACGCCGATGGCCAGGGTGGGCGCGCCGCCGGTGCGGGAGAGCAGGGTCTGCTCCTCGACCTGGTGCGCGGCCTTCGCGAGGTCCGCCGGGGAGATGGTGTACCCGAAGTGCGCGACCGCATGGGAGGCGGATTCGACGGTGGTCCCGACGACCCCCGCCGGCGCGTTCATCGCGAAGTACAGGCCCGGGTCGATGACGCACGCCGCCACGAGCGCCATGATCGCGACCGACGACTCCATCAGCATGGAGCCGTATCCGATCATCCGGATCTGCGTCTCCTTCTGGATCATCTTGGGAGTCGTGCCGGACGAGATCAGCGAGTGAAAGCCGGACAGGGCGCCGCAGGCGATCGTGATGAAGACGAACGGGAAGAGCGAGCCCGCGAAGACGGGCCCGTCGCCATGCCTGGCGAAGTCCGTGACCGCGTCCATCCTCAGCGTCGGCAGCGTGACCACGACCCCGACCGCCAGCAGCGCGATCGTGCCGATCTTCAGGAAGGTGGAGAGGTAGTCGCGCGGTGCCAGCAGCATCCAGACCGGCAGGATCGACGCGATGAAGCCGTACGCCACCAGCCAGACGACCAGGGTGGAGGGGGCGAGGGTGAAGGTGTCGGCCCAGGACGACTCGGCGACCCAGCGGCCCGCGACGAGCGCGAGCAGCAGCAGGGCGACGCCGATCAGCGAGACCTCCGTGACCCGTCCCGGTCGCAGGACCCGCAGGTAGAAGCCCATCAGCAGGGCGATGGGGATGGTCATCCCGATGGAGAAGGTGCCCCAGGGCGAGGCGGCGAGCGCGTTCACGATCACCAGCGCGAGTACGCCGAGCAGGATGACCATGATGGCGAAGGCGGCGAGCAGCGCGGCGGCCCCGCCGAACGGGCCGATCTCCTCGCGGGCCATCTGCCCGAGCGAGCGTCCGTCCCGGCGGGTGGAGAAGAACAGGACCAGCATGTCCTGGACGGCGCCCGCGAAGATCACGCCGGCGATGATCCAGATGGTGCCGGGCAGGTAGCCCATCTGCGCGGCCAGCACCGGGCCGACCAGCGGGCCCGCGCCCGCGATCGCCGCGAAGTGGTGACCGAGCAGTACGCGCCGGTCGGTCGGATGGAAGTCGATGCCGTTGTTGAGCCGTTCCGCGGGGGTGGCCCGGGTCTTGTCGACCTTGAGCACCTTGTACGCGATGAACTTCGCGTAGAAGCGATAGGCGATCGCGTACGAGCCGAGCGCGGCGGCGACCATCCAGGCGGCCGACACGTTCTCGCCCCGCGCGAGCGCGAGCACGGACCAGCCCGCGGCGCCGATCAGCGCGACGAGGGTCCAGATGACGATGGTTCGAGGCTTGGCGGTACGCACCGTTCGTCCTCCCGTCCATGCGGTGACGGGAGGACCGTAGAGCAACTATGCGAGCCGCACTACCCCAAGTGGCTCATTCCTGCGGGCGCTTGAGCCGCGTCACTCCGCCGGACGCTTCAGCCGTGCCACGAACTTGTACCGGTCGCCCCGGTACACCGACCGCACCCACTCCACCGGCTCGCCCTGCTTGTCGAGCGAGTGGCGGGAGAGCATCAGCATGGGCAGGCCGACGTCGGTGCCGAGCAGCCCGGCCTCGCGCGGGGTCGCGAGGGAGGTCTCGATGGTCTCCTCGGCCTCGGCGAGATGGACGTCGTACACCTCGGCGAGCGCGGTGTAGAGGGAGGTGTACTTGACGAGCGACCTGCGCAGGGCGGGGAAGCGCTTCGCGGACAGGTGGGTCGTCTCGATCGCCATCGGCTCGCCGCTCGCCAGCCGCAGCCGCTCGATGCGCAGCACCCGGCCGCCGGCCGAGATGTCGAGCAGCCCGGCGAGAGTCTCGTCGGCGGTGATGTAGCCGATGTCCAGGAGCTGCGAGGTGGGTTCGAGTCCCTGGGCGCGCATGTCCTCGGTGTACGAGGTGAGTTGGAGTGCCTGGGAGACCTTGGGCTTGGCCACGAAGGTGCCCTTGCCCTGGATGCGTTCGAGCCGGCCCTCGACGACCAGTTCCTGAAGGGCCTGTCGCACGGTGGTGCGCGAGGTGTCGAACTCGGCGGCGAGGGTGCGCTCGGGCGGTACCGGAGTGCCGGGCGACTGCGTCTCCGTCATGTCGAGCAGGTGCTTCTTCAGGCGGTAGTACTTGGGCACGCGCGCGGTACGGATGGGGGCCCCACCCTCGTTCTCCGCACTGCCGACGTCGGTGCTCATGCTCTGCCTTCCCGGCTCCGGATGCCGAAACGACCGACATCCCCATCGGCCACGGCTCACATCGTGGCACGGCTTCTTGTACGAGTGTCCCCTCGCACGCTGCGTGATCCCCTCTATATACCGTCGGCGTCCGTGTTGGTCTAGTCCACCGCGCGGAAGTCGGGTCGGACGGGGGCCGCGAACAGCCCTGTCGTTTATGCCGTTTACCTACTTAAAGGTCCTTGCATATGTAGGTCCCATAACGGACGACTGGACGGGCTTACACACCCTTGACACCCCTCTAGGTCTAGGCCAAGCTCCCCCCTACTGGTCTACACCATTGGTCCAGTCCCGGCCCCACGGGCAGTACTCGGCGTATGTCACGCGGTGGGCAGGGGGGTTTGTGGCATCCCTGAGGAGGGTGGCGTGAAGCGCAAGCTGATAGCCGCGATCGGTATCGCGGGCATGATGGTCTCCATCGCGGCGTGCGGGGACAGTGACAACAAGTCCGGGGGGTCGGGCAAGGGCGCGGACGCCAAGGAGCTGACCGTCTGGCTCACCGTGGACGCGCAGAACAACTGGCCCGAGCTGGTCAAGGCCGCCGACACGGCCGTGAAGGCGAAGCACCCGGGCATCAAGATCAACCACGAGTACTACGGCTGGCCGGACAAGAACACCAAGCTCGACGCCGTGCTCGCCACCGACAAGGCCCCCGACGTCGTCGAGATGGGCAACACCGAGATGCTCGGCTACATGGTCAAGGGCGCCTTCGCTCCCCTCGACACGTCGAAGTTCGACAACTCGAGCGGCTGGCTGGACGGCCTCAAGGACTCGGTCACCTACGACGGCAAGACCTACGGCGTGCCGTACTACGCCGGTGGCCGCGTCGGCAACTGGCGCAAGGACGTGGCCGCTTCGGTCGGTGTCAAGTCCACGCCGAAGACGTACGAGGAGCTCACCTCCGCCCTGGACAAGATCCAGAAGAAGGAGGGGAACAAGTTCAGCGCCTGGTACCAGCCCACCCGCGACTGGTACGCGGCCATGTCCTTCGTGTACGACGCCGGCGGCTCCATCGCCAAGGAGGAGGGCGGCCAGTGGAAGGCCAACCTCTCCTCCCCGGAGTCCGTCAAGGGGCTCAAGGAGTTCAAGAACGTCGTCGACAAGTACATGCACGGCGACAAGACCAAGGACGAGTCCGACCGTTACATCGTCTACGGCCAGGGCAAGTCCGGCATGATCTTCGGTGCTGCCTGGGAGGGCGCGACCTCCGAGGACCCGAAGAACGACAAGACCGGCAAGCTCAAGGGCAACCTCGAGAACTTCGTGGTGCCCGGCCCCTCCGGCAAGAACCTCCCCGTCTTCCTCGGCGGCTCCGACCTCGCCGTGCCGGTGAAGTCCAAGGCGCAGGCCGTCGCCAGTGAGTGGATCAACGCGTTCACGGGTGCCAAGGGCCAGAAGGGTCTGATCGCCAAGGGCAACCTGCCCAACAACAAGATCGACCTCGCGACCCTCAAGAGCGACCCGAAGACCGAGGTTCCGGCCACCGCGGCCGAGAGCAACTGGTTCGTCCCGATGGCCCCGGGCTGGGGACAGGTCGAGAAGGCCCAGGTCCTGCAGACCATGCTGCAGAACATCGGCACCGGCAAGAAGTCGGTCGAGGCCGCCGCGAAGGACGCGGACGCCGCGATCGACAAGGTCATCAACACCAAGTGACCCCCGGCAGGGCCCCGTCGGTCCTCCTTCACGGAGACGCGGGGCCCTGCTTCCCGTACGACCCCTACGACCTGCTCGGGCGACGGGTGCCCTGCTTCCCGTGCGACCTGGTCGGGCGACGGAGGCCCGCTTCCCGTACGACCCGTACGACCTGAGGGACCGCTGAGGAGCGCGCGGATGAGTGCCGCTGATACGACCACCGCCAAAGTGCCGCCTGCGCGGCAGCCGACACCACCACCTGCCGCGCGGGAGCAGCCACGCACAAAGCGGACCTTCGGCGGGGCAGCCGTCCCCTGGGCCCTGCTCGCCCCCTGCCTGCTGATCCTCGCGCTCGTCCTCGGCTATCCACTGGTCCGGCTGGTCACCCTCTCCTTCCAGAAGTTCGGGCAGTCCCAGCTCTGGGGCTTCCAGCCGGCCGAGTCGGTCGGCTTCGACAACTTCGGCAAGGTGCTGGGCGACAGCGAGTTCTGGGCCGTCGTCGTACGGACGATCGTCTTCGCCGCCGGTTCCGTCATCTTCACGATGGTCATCGGCATGCTGATCGCGCTGCTCCTCCAGCGGGTCTCCGGCTGGGTGAAGACGCTCATCAACATCGTGCTCGTGGCCAGCTGGGGCATGCCCATCATCGTGGCGACCACCGTCTTCAAGTGGCTCTTCGACTCCGACTACGGCGTCTTCAACGCGCTGCTCAGCAAGTTGCCGGGCGTCGACATGATCGGCCACAACTGGTTCGCGAGCGGACCTCAGGGCCTGGCCGTGATCATGCTGCTCGTGGTGTGGGGCGCGGTGCCGTTCGTCGTCATCACGCTCAGCGCGGGACTGACGCAGGTGCCGGCGGAACTGGAAGAGGCGGCACGGCTTGACGGCGCGGGCGCGTGGGGCGTCTTCCGTTACGTCACGCTGCCGATCCTGAAGCCGATCATCGTAATGCTCACGACGCTCTCCGTCATCTGGGACATGGGCGTCTTCCCGCAGGTCTTCGTGATGCGCGGTGGCCACCCGGAGGCCGAGTTCCAGCTGCTCACCACCTACTCCTACGACCGCGCCTTCGTGGTCAACGACTATGCGCAAGGCTCGGCGATCGCCCTGCTCACCGTGCTCCTGCTGCTCGGCGTGGTCGCCGTCTACATGCGTCAGATGCTCAAGATCGGAGAGGTCGAGTGACCACGACCACGGCTTCCGCCGTCTCCCGGCCCCGCAAGTCCAAGCTGGGCTGGAACCTGCTCGGCCTGCTCGTCTTCGTCACCGCGGGCTTCCCGGTCTACTGGATGTTCGACACGGCGTTCAAGCCGGCCAAGGACGCCATCGACCCCGACCCGAGCCTGCTGCCCACGGCACTCACGCTCGACAACTTCCGCCGGGCCCTCGACATCGCGGACTTCTGGGGCCCGGTGGGCCGCAGCCTGATCGTGTCCCTGTCGGTGGTCGTGATCGGCGTCTTGGTGGGGATGCTGGCCGCGCTGGCCATCTCCCGGTTCGCCTTCCGCGGCCGGAAAGTCGTGATCGTGGGCATCCTCGCGGTCCAGATGGTCCCGCTGGTCGCCATGATCATCCCGATCTTCCTGCTGTTGAACGACCTCGATCAGTACGACAAGCTCTCCGGCCTGATCATCACGTACCTGACCTTCATCCTCCCCTTCACGGTGTGGACGCTGCGCGGGTTCATCGTCAACATCCCGAAGGAGCTGGAGGAGGCGGCGATGGTCGACGGCTGCAGCCGCACGGGCGCCTTCATCCGAGTGGTCTTCCCGCTGCTGGCCCCGGGCATGGTCGCCACGTCCGTATACGCCTTCATCCAGGCCTGGAACGAATACCTCTACGCCCTGATGCTGATGAGCCAGAAGAACCAGACCGCCACCGTCTGGCTCGGCAACTTCACCACCAAGCACGGCACCGAGTACGCACCGATGATGGCCGGTTCCACGATGATGGCCGTGCCGATCGTCGTCCTCTTCCTCATCGTCCAGCGCAAGATGGCCGCGGGGCTGACCGCGGGCGCCGTGAAGGGATAACGCCACCCGATGACGACACTCGCCAGCGGAACAGACACCCTGACCCGCGATGCGCTCACCGTCCTCCAGCCCGGCTTCAGAGGAATCACGGCCCCCGACTGGCTGCTCCGCCGCCTCGGCGAAGGCCTTGCCTCCGTCGGACTGTTCGGCCGCAACATCGCCTCGCCCGGCCAACTGGCCGCCCTGACCGCCCAGTTGCGCGGGGAACGCGACGACGTACTGGTCGCGATCGACGAGGAGGGCGGTGATGTCACGCGCCTTGAGGTGCGTACGGGGTCGTCCTTCCCCGGCAACCACGCGCTCGGGGCGGTGGACGACACCTCGCTGACCCGGGACGTGGCCTTCGAACTCGGCCGCCGCCTGGCCGCGTGCGGGGTCAACCTCAACTGGGCGCCGTCGGCGGACGTGAACTCGAATCCGGACAATCCCGTGATCGGCGTACGTTCCTTCGGCGCCGACACCGATCTGGTGGCCCGGCACACCGCCGCGTACGTGACCGGACTCCAGGCGGCGGGCGTCGCCGCCTGCACCAAGCACTTCCCGGGGCACGGCGACACGGCGGTCGACTCGCACCACGCGCTGCCGCGTATCGACGTGGAGTCCTCGGTCCTGGAGTCCCGCGAACTCGCCCCCTTCCGGGCCGCGATCGCCGCGGGCACCCGCGCCGTGATGAGCGCGCACATCCTCGTCCCGGCCCTGGACCCCGAGCGCCCGGCCACCCTCTCCCGCCGCATCCTCACCGGCCTGCTCCGCGAGGAACTCGGCTACGACGGCCTCATCGTCACCGACGGCATGGAGATGCAGGCCATCGCCGCGACGTACGGCATCGAGCGGGGCAGTGTTCTCGCCATCGCGGCCGGCGCCGACGCGATCTGCGTGGGCGGCGGACTGGCGGACGACGAGACGGTACGCCGTCTGCGCGACGCACTCGTCTCGGCCGTCCGCACCGGCGAACTCCCCGAGGAACGCCTCGCGGACGCGGCGGCACGCGTACGGGGCCTCGCCCACTGGACGGCCTCCGCCGCTTCGAAGACCGGCGGCTCGGGAAGAACTTCCGTCTCCGACGAGGGAGTTGGCCTGATGGGGCGTGCCGACGTCGGGCTGGTCGCCGCCCGCCGGGCGCTCACGGTGACGCACGCCGAGACGTACAGCCCGCTCACGGACGCGCCGTACGTAGCCGCCCTCACCCCGGTCGCGAACATCGCGGTAGGTGACGAAACCCCTTGGGGCGTCGCAGCGGAACTGGCCCAGCTCCTCCCTGGCACGGAGACCGCCGGCTTCACCGGCGAGAACGCGGGCGCAGCGGCCCTCACCGCCGCGGGCCCACGCCGTATCGTCGCCGTGGTCCGCGACGAACATCGTCATCCCTGGATGGCCGCCGCCCTCGACACCCTTCTCTCCTCCCGCCCCGACACCATCGTGGTCGAGATGGGTGTACCGCAGTCACCGCCGAGGGGCGCCCTGCACATCGCCACCCATGGCGCGGCGCGGGTGTGCGGCCGGGCGGCAGCGGAGGTCATCGCCGGGCAGTAGTCGCGGCGGGGAGCGGTGCGGCACGTGAGCACCTCGGTGCCGGGCCCGCGCAGGGCACGGCACCCACCTCTCCCCGCGGCGGGGGAGCGATGTGGCATGTGAGCACCTCGGTGCCGGGCCCGCGCAGGGCACGGCACCCACCTCTTCCCGCCGCGCCGACCGAGGGGGGTCAGGCGGTAGCGCACATCCAGGTGAGGAATCCGACCATCTCGCCGGTGTCCGAGTGGCCGATGCCGGCGCTCACGCAGACCACCGCGCCCTCCGGTGTGACGACGGCGGTGGGAGCCAGGCTCTAAATTCCCTGCCAGTCCGGCTTGTTCGCAAACGTGTGCCGGAAGTAGTCCGCGAGCTTCAGCTTGGACGCAGCCGCGTCGTCCACGACGACGGTCGCGTGCGGATGGAGCTGCAAGGCGGACGCGGGGCACACCGCGGCCACCGGCCCCTCGACCGTCGCGGCCACCGCGTCCGCCTTGCCCTCGCCCGTCGCCAGCAGCACCAGGTGCCGCGCCTCCAGGATGGTGCCGATGCCCTGGGTGATGACGTGATGCGGCACCTGCTCGATGTCGCCCTCGAAGAACCGCGCGTTGTCGACCCGGGTCTGCTCGGTCAGCGTCTTGATCCGGGTCCGCGAGGCCAGCGAGGAGCACGGCTCGTTGAACCCGATGTGGCCGTCCGTCCCGATGCCGAGCAGCTGGAGATCGACCCCGCCGGCCGAGGCCAGCGCCTTGTCGTACGCCTCGCACGCGGCCTGTACGTCCTCGGCGGTGCCGTCCGGCCCGATGAACGCGTCGATGCCGAGGCCCAGCGGCTCGAGCACTTCCCGCCGCAGCACGGAGCGGTACGACTCGGGATGCTCGGCCGGCAGCCCCACGTACTCGTCGAGCTGGGCGATCCGCGCGCCCGAGGCGTCCACGGCACCGGCGCTCACCTTGGCCGCCAGCGCCTCGTAGATGGGCAGCGGAGTCGAGCCGGTGGCCACGCCGAGCAGGGCGTCGGGCTTGCGCCGGAGCAGCTCCGCCATGGCCTCGGCGATCAGCTCGCCGCCTGCCTTGGCGTCCGGGACGATGACAACTTCCACGCTGGGCCTGCCGATCTGGAGAGGGGACTCAGGGGACTCAAGTGGAATCCGAAAGGGGACACATGTGGTATAGACCAATCTAGCAGAGGCGCCTCCTTCACGTCGCCCCGTAAGCCCACGATGGCGCCCACGAAGGCGCGTACGAAGTACGAAGGTGCCACCGGAAGCGGCCGCCCGCCGATGCGCCAGCCGGACGCGCGAGCTCCCGCCCGGGGGAGTGCAATGGAAACCGCACCCCGAGCCCCGCGCGCACTGAGCCCCCCGCACACCGAGCGGGTCTGCGTGGCGGCGACGGCGCCCCCGCGAGGGCGCTGCCCGACCTGGCCGCCGGACTCCTCGCCCGCCAGGGCGAGGTCAGGTCACTCGCCTCCCGCTACCGCTTCGCCGAGCGCATGGTGATCACCTCACGCGGCTACGGCTATCCCACCGCCAAGGAAGCCGCCCTGAAGCTGATGGAGACCAGCTACGTCCCCGCCCTCTCCTACTCCGGCGCCGACCTCCTGTACGGTCCGCTCGCCATGGTCGACAACATCTCCCCGATCATCGCGGTCGTCACCGACGGCAAGGGCGGCGAGGCGCTCCAGCCCGTGCTCGACCGGCTGCGCGGACGCGGCGCCGACCTCGTCGTCATCGGTCCCCGGGCCCAGGTCGAAGGGGCCTCGGCCGGTTTCGTCCTGCCCACCGAGGGCGTCGCCGAGGAGGTCCAGCCGATCCTGGAGATCATCCCGCTCCAACTGCTGGCCTACGAGGTCACCATCGCCCGCGGCCAGGACCCGGACGCGCCGCGTGCCCTGGCGAAGGTGACGGAAACCCACTGAGCGATGCCTCGCCACTCCCGTGACGCTTGCCGGCCTGCCCGCGAACACGCCCATGTCGGCCCACCTCCAGATTTCACTAGTGATCGCTACAGAAAAAACCCTACAACAGCCCACCGACATTTCTCTAGTACCCGCTATAAAATCCCTGTCATGGTGAACAGGCAGCAGGCCGAGCCGGGAACCGCCGTGCGCAAGGACGCCAGGACCGTGAGCAAACAGCGCGGCCGCCCCCGTTCCTTCGACCGCGAGACCGCGCTGGAGAAGGCGATCCTCGCGTTCTGGGAACACGGTTACGAGGCGACCTCCGTCTCCGACCTCACCCGCGTCATGGGCATCGGCGCCCCGAGCCTGTACGCGGCGTTCGGCGACAAGCGGTCGCTGTTCGACGAGGTCGTCCGCGCGTACGGCACGAAGTACGGCTCCTTCGGTGAGCGCGCGCTGGCCGAGGAACCCACCGCTCGCGCCGCGGTCGAGCGGTTGCTGCGCGAGGCCGCGGTCGAGTACACCGCTCAGGAGCACCCGCGCGGCTGCCTGGTCATCCACGCGGCCACCAACTGCGGATCGCCGGAGGTCGAGGAGTCCCTGCGCGAGCGGCGCAACGCCGACATCGCCGCCTTCGAGAGTCGTATAAGAGCAGGGATCGCGGCAGGTGAGCTGCCCGCCGGCACCGACGCCGCGGCCCTGGCCCGGCACACCGGAGCGATCATCCAGGGTATGTCCCAGCAGGCCCGTGACGGGGCCTGTCGGGAGGAACTGGAAGCCCTCGCCGCCCTCGCCATGGCCATCTGGCCAAGCTCCTGCGCCAATCCCGCCCGTTCATGAACCGAAGCGGGTTAGTCTGCGTGATGGGTGCTGTTGGATGTTGGATAAGCGGACAACAACAAACATCCCGCAGACGCATGGACAGCGGACGCATGGACGCAGGACTATGGTCTAGTCCACAATGCTTGAGTAAGTGAACAAGCCTCCGTCTTCCCCGCACAGGAAGGCGGACCGAGGAACCGGCGCTCTCTGCCCTGACTGCTCCGGCTCCTCTCTTCGGCCGACCGGGACCGCACACCCCACGGCCGTTGTTGCTCCGGGCTGCGGTGCCGGGAGGGTTGAGGGTCCCTCCCAGGCGCCGCGGCCCGCGGGTGTTTCCGGGCCCGCGCGGGTGCCTGATTTCGGGGGTTGTCGTATACCCCGGGTACGCTCGCACACGTGCCCTCCATGAACGACCTCGTACGCCAGCACACCGCCCTCGGTGACTCCGACCTCGAGTGGCTGCATTTGCTGGTCTCGGAGTGGCAGTTGCTCTCCGACCTCTCCTTCGCCGACCTCGTCCTGTGGGTCCCCACCCGCGACGGCACCCGCTATGTCTCCGTCGCCCAGATGCGGCCCAACACCGGCCCCACCTCGTACCAGGACGACATGGTCGGCCACCTCGTCCCGCGCGGCCGCCGCCCCATGCTGGATGCCGCTCTCGACGAGGGCCGGATCGTGCGCGAGGGCGACCCCGAGTGGCGCGAGGAGGTTCCGGTACGGGTCGAGTCCATCCCCGTACGACGTGAGGGGCGCGTCCTCGGCGTCATCGCGCGCAACACCAACCTTCTCACCGTGCGCACCCCGAGCCGCCTCGAACTGACGTACCTCCAGAGCGCCTCCGACCTCGCGCAGATGATCGCGGCGGGCAGCTTCCCGTTCCCCGACCAGCAGGTCGACATGGACGCCTCGCCACGCGTGGGCGACGGGCTGATCCGGCTGGACGCGGACGGCATCGTCCAGTACGCCTCTCCGAACGCGCTGTCGGCGTACCACCGCCTCGGTCTGGCCGCCGACCTGGTGGGTCACAACCTCGGGGTGACCACGGCCGAACTCGCGCCGTCCCGCGGCCCGGTGGACGAGGCGCTGGCCAAGGTGGCCAGCGGCTGGGCGCCCCGCGAGTTCGAGATCGAGAGCGGCGACGGGGTGATCCAGCTGCGCGCGATCCCGCTCAAGCCCAAGGGCACGCGCGTCGGTTCGCTCGTACTGCTGCGTGACGTCACCGAACTGCGGCGCCGTGAGCGTGAGTTGATCACCAAGGACGCGACCATCCGGGAGATCCATCACCGGGTGAAGAACAATCTCCAGACGGTGGCGGCACTTCTGCGGCTCCAGGCCCGGCGCATTGACTCGGACAAGGGCCGCGAAGCCCTGGAGGAAGCCGTACGCCGGGTCGGTTCTATCGCGATCGTGCACGAGACGCTCTCCCAGAACCTGGACGAGCGCGTGGAGTTCGACGAGATCGCCGACCGGGTGCTCGCCATGGTCGCGGAGATCTCACCGGGCAAGGTCACCGGCCGGCGCACCGGCCGCTTCGGGATCCTGGACGCCGAGGTCGCGACCCCGCTCTCCATGGTCCTCACCGAGATCCTGCAGAACGCGCTGGAGCACGGTTTCCGTGAGGGCGACCGGGGCACCGTCGAGGTCTCGGCGGTGCGCGGCGGCACCACCAAGGACGCCCGCCTCCTGGTCACCGTCCAGGACGACGGCGTCGGTCTGCCCGAGGGCTTCGACCCGCACCGCTCGGGCAACCTCGGTCTGCAGATCGTACGGACGCTGGTGGAGGGCGAGTTGGGTGGCACCTTCGACATGGTGGCGGCCCCGGAGCGGGGTACGCAGGTGATCCTCGACATCCCGGTGCGGGCGACGAAGTAACCTGCTCGGCCGACCCGCGCGAGCAATCCACGCGAACGCGAACAGCAATGAGCCCCGGACCACAAGTGATCCGGGGCTGAAAGCTCGTTGCTCAAAAGCGCATCGGGGGTACTGCGCGCTGCGGCTCGGGGGCGGGAGATGCGTACTCGCTGTACGCGCCGCCAAGCTCAGGCTCGTGCGGGGTGGGGCGTCAGGCGGAGGCCTGACGGGCCCGGTTGCGGGCGGCGCGACGCTTCATCGCGCGGCGCTCGTCCTCGCTGAGGCCACCCCAGACGCCGGAGTCCTGGCCGGACTCGAGCGCCCACTGCAGGCACTGCTCCATGACGGGGCAGCGGCGGCAGACGGCCTTGGCTTCCTCGATCTGCAGCAGCGCAGGACCGGTGTTGCCGATGGGGAAGAAGAGCTCGGGGTCTTCCTCGCGGCAAACGGCGTTGTGACGCCAGTCCATGGCTGCTACCTCTCCTTGGTATTACATGCACGTTGCTTGTGAATGTGAACGCTTTCACGAATCCCTCAACAAGTGAAGGGCCGACTACCAGACGGACTGGCGTGGTCCTTGATGTGAGGAGGGGTTCTGGCTCTCTGTGGTGGCCGATGTTGCGGGCCGTCCCGAGCGCCACGTAGAGACTCGCAAACCTCAGCGGCGGATACAACCCCTTCTGGAAAGTTTTTTTTGATTCCTCGGTGTCGACTAGGTCACAGCCGTACTTCTATGGGGTGGACCATGGTCTAAACGTTCGAGTGAAAGGACTTTGGGCCCTTCCGCTCACACAATCACACGCAGTGCACGGCGTACGCCTGTGAACGTCACGCTTGTGCGCAGCCCGAGGTGGTCACCGTCCATCTGAAGGGGCAGCGGCACCTTCGAATGCAAGGTGAAGTCCGTCAGGTCATGCAGGGAGATGGCGTGCCTGCCATGGGGTCCGCGCTCGGGGGACGAAGTGAGCAACTGGGTGGCATACCGGGCGACGGAGGCCGTCGACATGCGGTTGAGGGCGAGTACGTCGAGTCCGGTATCGAACGAGGCCTTAGGTGAGGCGTACACCGGACGATTGCCGAGAAACGTCCACGGCGAGGTGTTGCAGATTATGGACAGGACCAGATCGGTGACCGGGTCCGTGCCGGGGCGCTCCAGGGTGATCGTTCCGTGTCGGCGGTGAGGTTCGTCCAAAAACTGACGTACCACTTGGCGGAGATACAGCGCATGAGAGGAGCGTCTGCCGCGCTCGCGCTGCTGTTCGACCCGGCCGACGACGCCCGCGTCGAAGCCGAGGCCGGCGCAGAAGGTGAACCAGCGGGACGGTACGGCTTCGTCCTCCGTGCCCGGGGTTCCCGCGGCGAGGCCCAGACCGATCGTGCGTTCCCGTTGCTCGCGAAGGGCGTCCAGCAGAGCGCCGGTGGCCTCCACGGCGTCGTTGGGCAGGCCGAGAGCGCGGGCGAAGACGTTGGTTGAGCCGCCGGGGACCACGGCGAGGCGGGGCAGGCGCTCCGGGTCGGGGCCGTGATGGAGCAGGCCGTTCACAACCTCGTTGACGGTGCCGTCACCGCCGAGGGCCACGACCAGGTCGATGTCCTTGCTCTCCGCGGCCTGCCGACCGAGGTCCCGGGCGTGCCCGCGGTACTCGGTCGTGACCGCCTCGAGCTTCATCTCGCTCGCGAGCGCGTGGATCAAGACGTCACGCGTGCGCGCACTTGTGGTGGTTGCTGCCGGGTTGACCACGAGAAGTGCACGCATGCGATGCAGCGTACCTACTGGGTGGTACTCGTCCCAGACCGAGGTAGGGATCAGGTAAGAGATCGGGGCGTGAGCCTGCGCACGTGGGGTGTCCGGCGGGCCGGACCTCGCCCTGACACCTGGCCCGCACCGGTCGGCGGGCGGTCCCTTCGTGGGCCACATCGACCGTGGCGGTCGGCGGACGGGCCCGCGGGGGCGCCATCGACGGCGTGGGCTGGCGTGCGGCTCCTGCGGGACTGGTGACTCCGTCGGTGGGGTCGGTCCTCGCCTGGCCGGCGGCCGCGTTGCTTGGCGGTCGGCTTGCGGGGCCGGTCAGCCGCGAGGGCGGGCGGCCGCCGCCGAGAGCGTTGGCCGCATTGTGGGTCGCGGACGGTCCCTGGGCCCGCCCGCGACCCGGGCCGGGCCGGGCTGGCGAGCGGGCTTCCGTAGTCGTCGGTCGCGTCGGTCTGTGGTGGGCCCTCGCGTGGCTGGGGGCTCGCGTTGGTTGGCGGGTGGCGTGGCTGGGCCTGGAAGGTGTCTGTCGGTCGGCGGGCTTCGGTGGCTATGGGCCGGGTTGGATTGGCGGGCCGCTTGGCGGGGCCGTCGGCGGCGTGGGTCGGCAGGTGGGGTTGCGTGGGCCGGCAGGTGGGGTTGTGTGGTTGTCGGTCGCGTCGGTTTGTGGTGGACCTTGCGTGGAGCTGGGCCCCGTCGGTCGGCGGGCGGCCCGGCCCGGCGGCCCGGCGGTCGGCGCGCCAGCTTTGTGTGGTCGGCGGCCCGGCGGTGGGCGGGCCAGCTTTGTGTGGTCGGCGTCCCGGCGGTGGGCGGGTGGCCGTGCGTGGTCGGTGCCCCGGCGCCCCGGTGCCCCGGCGGTCGCCAGGTGGCCGTGCGTGGTCGATGCCCCGGCGGTCGGCGGGGCACCAGGACCCTCGGCTGTGGCTGGGCGAGGGCTACTCTTCTGTGGTGAGTCCTGAGCAGAATCCCACCCCCGTCGTCCCCATCGCAGAACCCCGCTCCGGGCGGCTGACCGCCGCGGCGGCGCTGGCCGCGCTGGAGGGGCTCGCCCTCGTCGCGGGGGGCGTCTACGTGCTCGTCCTGGGCCTCACAGGCGACCCCGACAACCGCCAGCAGGCCGTGACCGGCGGTATCACGCTGATCGTGCTCGCCCTGCTGCCCCTGCTGGCCGCGCGCGGCCTGCTGCTGCGTCGCGGCTGGAGCCGGGGACCGGCCGTCATCACCCAGATCATGGCGCTGCCCGTGGCCTACAACCTGCTCCAGGCGGACAGCATCGCGATCCCCGGCGGTATCGCCCTGGCGGTGATCGCGATCGCGGCGCTGGTGCTGCTGGTGAACCCGGCGACAACGCGTGCGCTGGGCATCCGCGGACCGGGCGGAGCGGAAGAGCCGAAGTAACCGCCGGGGCGGCTCGGGGGGACCTCGTGAGCCGCGAAGCGCCGGGGTGTCGGCGCACCGAGTTGGGCGGGGGCGCCGACCTAGCCCTCGTGCGGTCGACACATCGCGTCGCGAGGCGGTCCTCACTCCTCCAGCAGCTTCCCGCGGGAGGCGCACGGCGTCCGCGGGACGGCGTTTACACGGCGCCGACGCGTACGGCGTCCGCGTTCGCGGCGTTTACACGGCGCCGACAACTCGGCACCCCGCCGCGAGGCGGTGCCACTTGGAGCTCCGGCAGAGCGGGCCGACATCCGTGGCACGGTGCCGACCGTGCGGCTGGCACCGGCCCCGCAAGGCCGAGGCCACTCCTCCACCAGCACCTTCCCGCAGAGCGGGACAGACGCCGGCCGTGCGGCTGGCCACTGCCCACCCCGCGAGGTGGCCCTACTCCTCCACCAGCAGCTTCTCGCGGAGCTGGGCCAAGGTGCGAGCCAGTAGGCGGGAGACGTGCATCTGGGAGATGCCGACCTCCTGGGCGATCTGCGACTGCGTCATGTTGCCGAAGAAGCGCAGAAGCAGGATCCGCTTCTCGCGGGGCGGGAGGTCCTCCAGAAGCGGCTTGAGGGATTCCCGGTACTCGACGCCCTCCAGCGCCTCGTCCTCGGCGCCCAGGGTGTCCGCGACGGCCGGCGACTCGTCATCCGTGTCGGGGACGTCCAGGGACAACGTGGAGTACGCGTTGGCGGACTCCAGGCCCTCCAGGACCTCTTCCTCCGAGATGGCCAGCTTCTCGGCCAGCTCGTGCACCGTCGGGGAGCGGCCGTGCAGCTGCGAGAGCTCCGCGGTCGCGGTGGTCAGTGCCAGCCGCAGCTCCTGCAGGCGGCGCGGGACTCGTACCGCCCAGCCCTTGTCGCGGAAGTGCCGCTTGATCTCACCGACGACCGTCGGAGTCGCGTACGTCGAGAACTCGACGCCGCGCTCCGGGTCGAAGCGGTCGACCGACTTGATCAGACCGATGGTGGCGACCTGGGTCAGGTCGTCCAGTGGCTCACCGCGATTGCGGAAGCGGCGCGCGAGATGCTCGACGAGCGGGAGGTGCATGCGGACCAGCTGGTTGCGCAGCTCCGCGTACTCGGCGCTGCCCTCCTTCAGCTTGCGCAGCTCGATGAACATCGCCCGTGCCCCGCTGCGGTCGTGGGGGTCGTGCCGGATCTGCTGGGCGCTCGGCCCGTGCTGCGCGCCCTGCACGCTCTGCTCCGCGTCTCGCTCGTGCTCGCTCATAGTCCCGCCCGTCACCATTCCCCGAGCTCGCGGCTCTTCCCCCAGGTTCTCGGCCGTACTCGAACCGGGGGGACCTCCAGGAGCAGGGGAGACCCCAAGCTGCGCTTCGGCGGCCGCCGAGGAGGCGCCGTCCTCCGGGTGCGGCCGGGCCTGCTCGGGGATGCCGTCGACGCCGTCCGTCACGCGCCGAGGCCCGCCGAGGCCCTCGACACGCTCGACGGGAAGCTCTCGTGTGCCGCGCTCTTCGTCCCGCACCGGCCCGTCCCCGTTCCTCACGCCGGCCCGGGTCCCGCGCCGCGCTGTTTGTAGAGGCTGATCGAAACGGTCTTGTCCTCGGCGACGGTGGAGTCGACCTTGCCGGCGAGGGCCGAGAGGACGGTCCAGGCGAAGGTGTCCCGTGACGGAGCGTGACCGTCCGTGGTCGGGGCTGAGACCGTGACCTCCAGTGAGTCCTCGATGAGCCGGAAGACACAGCTGAGCACCGAACCGGGGACGGCCTGCTGCAGCAGGATCGCGCAGGCCTCGTCCACTGCGATGCGCAGGTCCTCGATCTCGTCGAGGGTGAAGTCCAAACGGGCCGCGAGCCCGGCCGTGGCCGTGCGCAGCACCGACAGATAGGCACCCGCGGCCGGCAGCCGGACTTCCACGAAGTCCTTCGTCGCGGGCTCGCCTGCGATCTGGGACACCCTCACCTCCATGGTGGTACAAGCTCATTCGAGCTCTTTCGGGGGCCGAGGGTCGCCCCCCGGGGTAACGCGCTACGTGGTTCAGCGGTGACGCTACCGCGCTCCCAAGTTTCCTGTCCTGGGGGCCCCGTCCCTTGCTGTCACTCATAGTAAGCCTATGAGTACGCACAGTGGCTAGGGGTCTGCGGCCCCAAATAGGAAGAGCGCGCGCC
Organism: Streptomyces sp. NPDC048415; assembly: GCF_040651675.1. Lineage (NCBI taxonomy): Bacteria > Bacillati > Actinomycetota > Actinomycetes > Kitasatosporales > Streptomycetaceae > Streptomyces > Streptomyces sp. NPDC048415. The sequence goes on from NZ_JBEZKJ010000002.1 coordinate 20,647, forward strand.
GGGTTGACGTACCCAGGCGTCAGACGGTCGAACCGTCCGGATCGCGGGCCACACGCGTACGCGATCCGCGAGCCCTACCAGTATGCCGTCGACGCGTCATACGAGGACGTGGTCGACGAAGCACCAACGCCAGCTCTCCCCGATCTCGAACGTGCGCATGATCGGATGCCCGGTGTCCTTGTGGTGCGCCGTGGCGTGCCGCAGCGGCGACGAATCGCAACAACCGAGGTGCCCGCATTCCAGACACAGGCGAAGCTGCACCGGGTGTGTGCCGGCCGCCAGACACTCCAGGCAGGTCTCGCTCAGCGGATCGGGCTCGGGGTGCGGCAGCGCGTCGGCATGCGTGCACTGTTTCATGATTGCCAGGTTACGTCGGGTGTGCGGGAAGCCGCGCGAGAACGAGGGCGGGCGAAGACGATGCACGTTTTGCCACTTCTGTTGCTGGTCGCGGGCAGCGCGGCGGTCGCCGGAGCCGCCCGCCGCACCCCGGTCCCCGCACCGCTCCTGCTCGTCACGGCCGGCCTGCTGATCTCGTACGTCCCCGGGGTGCCCCCCTACGAGCTCAACCCAGAAGTCGTGCTCCCGCTGCTGCTGCCCCCGCTGCTCTACACAGCGGCCACCGACAGCTCGTACCTCGATCTGCGGGCGCAACTGCGGCCCGTCGCGCTGTTGTCGGTCGGGTACGTCCTTTTCGCGACCCTGGTGGTCGGCTGGGCCGCGTATCTGATCGTGCCGAGCCTGCCGCTGCCCGCGGCGCTGGTCCTGGGAGCGGTGGTGGCGCCCCCGGACGCGGTTGCCGCGACGGCGGTGGCGCGCCGGGTGGGGCTGCCCTCGCGGATCACCACGATCCTGCAGGGCGAGTCGCTGGTGAACGACGCGACCGCGATCACCGCCTACAAGGTGGCGCTCGCCGCCGCGGTCGGTGAGGGCGCGACCTGGGCGGGCGGCATCCGCGAGTTCCTGCTGGCGGCCGTCGGCGGCGTCCTCGTCGGGCTCGTCCTGATGATCCCGATCCACTGGGTGCGCACGCACATGAACGAGGCGCTGCTCCAGAACACCCTCTCCTTGCTGATCCCGTTCGTCGCGTACGGGCTCGCCGAGTGGGCGCACGCCTCCGGAGTGCTCGCGGTGGTCGTCGTCGCGCTCTACCTCGGGCACCGCTCCTGGGAGGTGGACTTCGCGACCCGGCTCCAGGAGGAGGCGGTGTGGAAGATGGTCGCCTTTGTGCTGGAGTCGGCGGTGTTCGCACTGATCGGACTGCAACTGCCGGTCGTCCTCAGGGGACTTGGGCAGTACGGGGGCGGGCGCGCCGTCTGGTACGCGGTGGCCCTCTTCGTCGTTGTGGTCGCGACCCGGTTCGTGTGGGTGTATCCGGCGACGTTTCTGCCGCGTCTGCTGTCGGCGCGGATCCGGGAGCGCGAGGAGAATCCCACCTGGAAGGGGCCGTTCATCGTCGGCTGGGCCGGGATGCGCGGCGTGGTCTCGCTCGCCATCGCCTTCTCCATCCCGCTCACCGTGCACGGCGGCAGGGCCTTTCCCGATCGCACTCTGATCCTCTTCCTGACCTTCACCACGGTCATCGGGACCCTGGTCGTGCAGGGGCTGACGCTGCCCCCGCTGATCCGCCTCCTCAAACTGCCGGGCCGTGACGCGCAAGCCGAGACGCTCGCCGAGGCCAACGCGCAGGCGCAGGCCTCCCGGGCCGCCGAAGAACGCCTCGAGGAACTCCTCAGCGACGAGCGCAACGCCCTGCCCCCGCCCCTCGCCGACCGTCTGCGCAGTGTCCTGGAACGGCGCCGGAACGCCGTCTGGGAGCGCCTCGGCGCGGTCAACCCGGTCACCGGCGAGACCGCCGACGACACCTACCGGCGGCTGTCGCGCGAGATGATCGGCGCCGAGCGCGAGGTCTTCGTGAAGCTCCGGGACTACCGCTACATCGACGACGAGATGCTGCGGACCCTGCTGCGCCGACTGGACCTCGAGGAGGCGGCGGCCTATCGGGAAGCGGCGTGAGCATTGCTTCACTACTTCATTGCTTCACCGCTTCACTGCTTCAGGAGAGCGGTGCTCCGGTGATGACGGCCGCCACGGTCGTCCCGCGCGCGAACGCGCCCTCCTGGACCAGGGCGACAAGTCCGTACAGCATCTTGGCGACATAGAGACGTTCGACGGGCAGCCCGTGGCGGTGTTCGAAGTCGTCGGCGAAGGCGTCGAGTTCGGGGGTGGTGCGGGCATAGCCGCCGAAGTGGAAGCGGTCGTCGAGGGACCAGGTGCCGCGGCGGCCACCGAAGGCGGCCTCCTGCAGGGCCTCTATGTCGGCCGCCAGGAAGCCGCCCTTGAGGACCGGGAAGCCCAGGGCGCGCTGGCCGGGAGCGAGCCCGGCGGCCAGGCCCGCGAGGGTGCCGCCGGTGCCGCAGGCGAGGGCGGCTACGTCGACACCGCCGTGACCGCGCAGCTCCACGCCGAGCTCCTGGCAGCCGTGTACGGCACGGGAGTTGCTGCCGCCCTCGGGCACGACGTACGCGTCCTCGGCGCCCGCCGCGCGCAGGATCCCGGCCAGCGTCTCCGGATCCGTCTTGCGGCGGTAGGTCGATCTGTCGACGAAGTGCAGTCGCATACCGTCGGCCGCGCACCGGGCGAGTGAGGGGTTGAGGGGCCGGTCGGCCAGCTCCTGGCCGCGGATCACGCCGAGGGTGGACAGGCCGAGGAGGCGGCCCGCGGCGGCCGTCGCCCGCAGATGGTTCGAGTAGGCCCCGCCGAAGGTGACGATCGTCCGGCCCGTCGCCGCCTGAAGGTTCGGGACCAGCTTGCGCCACTTGTTGCCGACCAGCTCCGGGTGGATCAGATCGTCGCGCTTGAGCAGCAGCCGGACGCCCTGGCGCGCGAAGCGCTCGTCCATGGCCTCCCGCAGCGGCGACGGGAGTCGCGGCCGCAGGCCGGTCGGGCCGAGCGCTTCGGAGACATCGAGCGCTTCGGAGACATCGAGCGCTTCGGGGACGTCGAGCGCTTCGGGGACGTCAGGGCTGGTCACCCCGCCATTGTCGGACATGTGTCCGCAGGCGGTGCGCCGACATGTGTCCCCAGGCGGTGCGCCGACGGGTGCCCGCTTGCGATTGCCGCCTTCGGCTGTCTGCCCGCGTCGGGTGCCTTCGGCTGTCTGCCCGCGTCGGGTGCCTTCGGCTGTCTGTCCGCGTCGGACGCCTTCGGCTGCCTCCCCGCGACGGCCGCCTACGGCTGCCCGCCGGTCACTTCAGCCGCTCGCGGATGCGCTCCCGCAGGGAGTTCATCGTGAATCCGCGGGGATCCATCTTTCCCGGCTGCCATTCCAGGTGGCCGATCACCGAGCGCTCCGTCCAGCCGTGGTGCCGGCAGATCGCGGCGGAGACCTTTTCGATGGTCGCCATCTGAGCCTCGGGCCACGGGTCCTTTCCGTCGCCGAGGTTCTCGCACTCGAAGCCGTAGAAGTGGCGGTTGCCGTCGGTGTTGGCCTGGTTGTCGTGTGGGAGCGCCTTCTCCGCGATCACCGCGCGCAGCACGTCGTCGTCGCCCAGACCCGCGTGGTTGGCGCGGCCGTAGCCGACGAGATGGAGGACGCCGTCCTTGGTGATGACGCCGTGGCACAGCGGTCCGGGCAGATACTCGTAGCCCTCGCGGCAGATCTCGATGGTGCGCTCGCTGCCCGAGGTGACCGTGTGGTGGATCATCACGCCGTGCACCGGACCCCAGGGGCCCTTGTGATTGCGGTTGTGATGCTCCCAGTCGCCGACCTCGACGACGGTGACGCCTTCCTCTCTGAGCCGGTCCAGGAAACTGCCCGCGGACATGGGTGGGGCCATGCCGCCTCCTTCGTGCCGCACGTCGGCCGCCTGTCGCGGCCGTCTCGTACCGCAGCTTTTACCCGTAACAGGGCGGCCGGGCCCACTCGTTCGTACAGCGTGCGAGCCGATCCGGACAGGAACGGAGGAACCGGTCGATCCGGACTGGAGGGACTCGTCGGTCAGGAGTGCAGGAACGCGTCCCCGTGTGTGGCTATGTGGCTCTCCAAGGCCTGCAGGGCCTGCTGTGTCGCCTCGGGGGAGCCGCTGCCGCGCCGCTCCGCGTAATACGCGGCGCCCAGTCTCTTCAGGAGGTCGCCGCCGGCGCGCTGCGCCTGCACCTCGTCGAGCTTCTGCTTGCCCTGCGTGAGGCCGCGCTGCGCCTGTTCTCTGGCACGGTCCAGGAAGCCTGCCACTGCCGTCTCCCGTCGTTGTCCGTCGCATGCTCCAACGGTTGGCCGGATCTTGGAGTTCCCCGCCACGACCGCTCGACAAAGTGGGGCCCTCTGCCCACTCCCCCCTGATCCATTCCCGCTCATTCGTGTAATAGCACCGGCACACTCCGTGATGGAAGGCTGGTCCCCGCAGATCCAGTGCACGACCGGGAGGGCAATTTTCATGTCGGTAGGCGAAGAGGTCCGCGCGCAGCAGGGCAGGCCGCAGCAGAGTCTCGGCACATCCGCCGCGCGGAACCTGGCCACCACCACCAAGTCCGCACCCCAGATGCAGGAGATCAGCTCCCGCTGGCTGCTGCGCATGCTTCCGTGGGTGAATGTGCAGGGTGGCACGTACCGCGTGAACCGGCGGCTCAGCTACTCCGTGGGCGACGGCCGCGTGACGTTCGTGAAGACCGGTGACCGCGTTCAGGTCATCCCCGCGGAGCTCGGCGAACTGTCCGTACTGCGCTCGTACGAGGATCAGGAGGTACTCGGCGAGCTCGCCCAGCGCTGCCAGCAACGGGAGTTCGCACCCGGCGAGGTGCTCGCCTCGTTCGGCAGCCCGGCAGACGAGGTGTTCCTGCTCGCCCACGGCAAGGTAGAGAAGATGGGTACGGGTCCCTACGGGGACGACGCGGTGCTCGGCGTCCTCGCCGACGGCGCGTACTTCGGGGAGCAGGCGCTCATCGACCCGGACGCCATCTGGGAGTACACGGCCCGCGCGGTCACCGCGGTCACCGTGCTCACGCTGCCCCGCCAGGACCTCGAGCAGGTCGCGGAGCGGTCCGAGTCCCTGAGCGACCACCTCCAGGAGCTGCGCGCGATTCCGGAGCAGCGCACCAACAAGTACGGCGAAAAGGAGATCGACCTCTCCGCCGGCCACACCGGAGAGCCGGACATCCCCGGCACCTTCGTGGACTACGAGGCGGCGCCGCGCGAGTACGAACTGAGCATCGCGCAGACCGTGCTGCGCCTGCACACGCGCGTGGCCGACCTCTACAACCAGCCGATGAACCAGACCGAGCAGCAACTGAGGCTCACCGTCGAGGCGTTGAAGGAGCGCCAGGAGCACGAGCTCATCAACAACCGGGAGTTCGGCCTGCTCAACAACTGCGAGTATGACCAGCGGCTGCAGCCGCACGACGGTGTGCCCAGCCCCGACGACCTCGACGAACTGCTCAGCCGCAGGCGCGGCACCAAGCTGTTCCTCGCCCACCCGCGCGCGATCTCCGCGTTCGGCCGCGAGTGCAACAAACGCGGACTCGTCCCCGAGAGCGTGGAGATCGCGGGCAACCGCATCCCGACCTGGCGCGGGGTCCCGCTGTTCCCGTGCAACAAGATCCCGGTCAGCGACACCCGTACGACCTCGATCATCGCCATGCGTACCGGCGAGGCCGAGCAGGGTGTGATCGGGCTCCAGCAGGCGGGCATCCCGGACGAGATCGAGCCGAGCCTGTCGGTGCGCTTCATGGGCATCAACGAGCAGGCGATCATCTCCTACCTGGTGACGGCGTACTACTCGGCCGCCGTGCTCGTGCCCGACGCGCTCGGCATCCTGGAGAACGTCGAGATCGGCCGCTGGCGGTGACCTCCCCGGAGCCGGTGGCCGTCGTGTTCCCGCCCCTCGGGGCGGGTACACCCAGGGGGTACACGCGTTCATGACGACGGAGACCAAGCAGAGCCCTACCGACATCCGGGATAGGCGGAGCCCCATCGGGAGGCCCATGGAACTGCAGGGTCCGCCGAGCCCGCTCGACGGGCAGGAAGCGGCGGGCATCCTGGAGCGCGCCCGGGCGTTCGTCGACCCCGAGCTGCGCGGTGCCATCGACTCGCTGCCCGGCTCGATGCGCCGGATCGCGCTCTACCACTTCGGCTGGGAGCACGCCGACGGCACCCCGGCGGCGGGCAGCGCGGGCAAGGCGATCCGGCCCGCGCTCGTGCTGACCGCGGTCAGGGCGCTCGGCGGACAGCACGCGACCGCCGTACGGGCGGCCGCCGCCGTCGAGCTGATCCACAACTTCACGCTGCTGCACGACGACGTCATGGACCGGGACACCACCCGCAGACACCGCCCCACCGCCTGGACCGTGTTCGGCGACGCCGACGCGATCCTCGCCGGGGACGCCCTGCAGGCGCTGGCCCAGCGGCTCCTCGCCGAGGACCCGCACCCCGCGTCCTCCGCGGCGGCGGCGAGGCTCGCGTCCTGCGTGGTCGAACTGTGCGCGGGACAGCACACGGACACGGCCATGGAGAAGCTGGGCCCCGACGAGGTCACCCTCGACGAGTGCCTGGCCATGGCCGAGGCCAAGACGGGCGCTCTGCTCGGCTGCGCCTGCGCGCTCGGGGCGCTGTACGCGGGGGCCGGGGATGACGACGTCGAGGCCCTTGACGCCTTCGGCCGGGAGGCCGGGCTCGCCTTCCAGCTGATCGACGACGTGATCGGTATCTGGGGGGACCCGAGCCGCACCGGCAAACCGGCCGGCGCGGACCTCATCGCCCGCAAGAAGTCCCTGCCCGTCGTTGCCGCGCTCGCCTCCGGCACTCCGGCGGCGAAGGAACTCGCCGCGCTGTACGGCGCTCAGTACGAGGAAGGGGAGTTGGAGCGCACGGTGCTGGCCGTCGAGCGGGCGGGCGGCCGGGACTGGGCGCAGGTCCAGGCGGCCGACCGGATGGCCCGGGCGATGCACGAGCTGTCCCGGGCGGTTCCCGATCCCGAGGCGGCGGGCGGGCTGCTGGCGCTGGCGGAGTTCGTTACGCGGCGCAGCGAGTGAGCGTGGCTGTTTCGCGGTGGTAGGCCCCGGGGTCGGTGGGGCCGTACGGGACCTGACCCCCGTGCGGCGCCGGGCTCCGGTCGGGCGGGTCCCGCGCATCCCCACGGTGCGCGGGGCTCGCCCCTTCGTTTCGGCGGGGCGCCGTACCCGGGGGCTCCGCCCCCAGACCCCCGTATCGCGCTTCGCGCTCGTCCTCAAACCCGGACGGGCTGAAATCTGCCCCCGGCGTGGCTGCGACGGCTCGTTCTCAAACCCGGACGGGCTGAAATCTGCCCCCGGCGTGGCTGCGACGGCTCGTTCTCAAACCCGGACCGGCTGAAAGATCCCGGACGCCGGACGGGTGGAAAACCGTACGATCAACGTCAGTTGATGGGGCGGCGAAGGGGTGGGACATGGGTGTGGTCATCCGGGCGGCGGGCGTGGGGGAGAGGGAGCAGGTCGTGCGGCTGCTGGATCGGGCGTTTCAGGATGATCCGGTGAGTGGCTGGGTCTTTCCGGACGCGGCGCACCGGCGGGCGACGCATCACAAGCTGATGGCCGCCTTTGTCGATGTGGTGCTCGCCGACGGGCGTGTCGACCTGGCAGAGGACGGCGCGGCGTGCGCCCTGTGGCTGTCCGTTCCCGCGGGCGAGCACGCCGACGAGGACGGTCCCGTGCAGCTGCGTGAGGCCGTCGATCCGGGGAACGAACGCGTCGAGCTGATCGGCCGGCTGACGGCGGACATCCATCCCTCGGGCCGCGCCCACGAGTATCTGTGGATGATCGCGGTGGCGCCCGAGCGCCAGGGCGAGGGGCTCGGTACCGCGCTCCTCCAGTCGGTCCACGACCGCTGCGACCGCGAGGGCCTGCCCGCGTATCTGGAGGCGAGCAGCGCCCGCAGCCGCAAACTGTACGAGCGTCTCGGCTACGACCCCCTCGGCCACCCCCTCGACCTGCCGGACGGCCCGCAGATGTGGCCCATGTGGCGCGAGCCGCGGCCCCGCCGGGAGGCCTAGCCCGAGGACGGACGACGGGAAGCGCCGAATCCGCTGCCGCCCTACCCTGAAGACATGGGCACCGATGAGCATGTATGTCCCGTCTGTGGGCAGCCGGTCGCCACGGTCGTGCGGCGACACAAGACCCTGGGCGCGTGGGTGCCCGTGTGGGGGCCAGGACCCTGCCGGAACCCGAAGTGCGAGGCGTACGCCGACGAGGCGGACGGCGGGCCCCGCGAGCGTCCGGAGGAACCAGCCACGGAAAAGAAACCAGCCACGGAAAGGAACTGACGGAGTTGGGTGGTGATCCGGCCCCTCCTGGACGGTGCCGGGGACGTCTGAGCGCTATGAGCACCGAGGTCGAAGCACGATGTCCTGGTCCGCCAGGCCCCCGGTCCCGTCGAACGCCTCAACCGCGCGGTGGCGGTCGCGATGGTCCAGGGCCGTCGGCGGAGCTCGCCGAATTCGACGCCCTGGCGGACGGGTCCACCGGACACCGTCTTCAGGCGGTCCGCGGGCACCTCCTCGAACGCGCGGGTGACCCGGTGGCGGCGCGGGTCAGGTACGAGTCGGCGGCCGCCGACACCCTCTGCCTCCCCGGCCAGCGCTGTCTGCAGGCGCGGGCCGCGCGCCTGAGGCCGTAGCGTGTTCCGCATGCCCGAACCCCTGCTGCACATCACCGAGCGCTCCCTGTGGGACGCGGCCCGCGTGTCCGGCGCCTACGAGCTGTCCACCCGCGGCCGCACCCTCCAGGAGGAGGGCTTCATCCACTGCTCCCTGCGCCACCAACTCCCGGGAGTGGCCGCCTTCCTGTACGGCGCCTACGCCGGCCCCGACGAACTCGTGGTCCTCGTCATCGACGCCGCACGGCTCGGTGCGCCGGTGCGGTACGAGGCGATGAAGCCCGGGGGTGAGGAGTTCCCGCACGTCTACGGGCCGATTCCGGTGGACGCCGTCGTGGACGTGGAAGCGTGGGACTCCGGGAGTGAGGGCTGAGGGTCTAACCGGGAAGGCTGCCCGTCTCGGGGTCGCGGGCCGTCAGGCAGTAGGTGCCGCCCGCCGGGTCCCGCATGACGGACCAGCGGGTGCCGTGGGTGACGAGCGTGGCGCCCAGCTGTTCGTGGTGGGTGCGGATCGCCTCGATGTCCGAGCAGGCGATGTCGAGGTGGGCGGAGGTGGGCCGGTCGCTGTCGAGGCGTTGCAGAAGGATACGGACCGGCAGCGCGGCGGGCGGCCTGACCAGGTGAAATTCCGGGAGCGCGCCGGGGCGGGAGTCCCATCCGGTGAGTGTGCTCCAGAAGGCGATCTCGGTGTCGTACGCGGACGGCGCCAGGTCGATGCACACCTGGTCGAGACGGCTGCTCGCGCCGCCGTCCGGTGCTTCGGCCACCGGCGGGCGGACCGACTCCCCGTGCCACGGCACCGCGCAGAACGACTGCCCGCCCGGGGAACGCAGTACGGCCCACTCCTCGTGGTCGGCGACGACCTCGGCACCCAGCCGCAGCGCCGAGTCCACCAGCCCCCGTACGTCCTCGACGGCGAGGTCGAGATGTGCGCCGCCGTCGCCCGCCCCGACACCCTGCGCCTTCACACAGGCGTCGGCGCCGTCGGGCAGCAGGGTCACGAACTCGCCCTGGTCGCCCCGCGGTTCGGACAGTTTCGTTCCGGTGACGGCGGTCCAGAAGTCACAGGACGGGCCGAATGCCTTCATGGGCCGGTCGACGAAGACGTAGGTCCACCGGATCGGTTCAGTAGTCATGGGCGCTCCCGGTCGATCAGCTTGCGCAACGAGGATTTCATGCTCGCGACGAAGGCGTCTCGCGCGTCGGGGGACAGGACGTCCAGGGAGAGGTACGGGTTGAGGTCTTCCAGCTCGACGAGGAGCAGTTCACCGCCGGGGGCCCGGCAGGCGTCGACGCGCTGGATGCCGTACGCGATGTCGTTCCAGTCGACGAAGCGCTGCGCGAACTCCCGGTCCGCGTCGGTCGGTTCGTACGGCTCAAGGGCCCATCGACGGTCCGGTTGCGGCGCGTACAGGGCGTACTGGAGGGTCCGGTCGACGAAGTAGAAGGACACCTCGTAGCGGAAGTCGATGCGCGGCTGGACGAGGACATCGCCGTACGCCATCTCGGAGAGCCGTTCGCGCGACACGAACTCCAGGCCGATCGAGTCCGCGCCGAGTTTCGGCTTGACCACGTACGCGTCGGCTTCCGGGAGCCGCCCCAGGTCCTGCGCGCGGTCCACCGTGGGGATGACCGGATACCCGGCGGCGGTCAGCTCCAGCAGATAGCCCTTCCCCGACATGTCCCCCTTGCCCGACAGTTCGTTGTACACCCGCACACCGCGGGTGATCGCCCGCTCGCGGAACGCGTCGTACTGCGCCTGGTAGTTGAGCACAGGCCCGCTGTTGCGTACGACCACCACGTCGAAGCCGTCCATCAGGCTCGCCGCGTCGAGCGGATGGCACACGGCGACGTCGAACTCGTCACGCAGCCGTGAGGTGAGGAAGTCGTCCTCGTCGCCGTACCGGCGCCCCTTGGCCGGATAGGTCAGGTCGCTGACGTAAAGGACGCGGGGCCGCGCGGACGGCATGGGGCTCTCCTCAGGAATCGGTGCGTTCGGTGAAGCGGAGGAGGTTGCCCGCCGGGTCGCGGAAGGCGCAGTCGCGCAGGCCCCAGGGCTGGTCCATGGGTTCCTGGAGGACTTCGGCACCGGAGGCGCGGGCGCGTTCGAAAAGGGCGTCGCAGTCCGCCGTCGAGAAGATCACGCCGCGCAGGATGCCCTTGGCCAGCAGCTCGGCCATGACCTGCTTGTCCGCGGGAGAGGCGTCCGGATTCGCGCCAGGAGGCTCCAGGACGATCTCCACGTCCGGCTGGAGCGGTGAGCCGACGGTCACCCAGCGCATCCCCTCGAAGCCGACGTCGTTGCGCACCTCCAGCCCCAGCACGTTCCGGTAGAACGCGAGCGCCTTGTCGTGGTCGTCCACGGCGATGAAGCACTGCGAGAGTTTCAGGTCCATGTCCTCACGCTAGGGCCTGTCCGGCGGTCATGCCGCAGACCTGGGGTCTGGCACGCCCTCCCCCACGCTGGGGCCCGCGGGCACTAGAGGCGGGAGCCCGGTTCCGCCTCTGGGTTCGGGTGACGGGCCGGGCGGGTCAGCCGGCGGGTCACACAGGACGGGATGGGGGCGCCGTGCTCGTGCGGGCGGGCGCGGTACGCGCTGGGGGTTTCGCCGACCAGTTCCGTGAAGCGGGAGCTGAAGGAGCCGAGCGAGGTGCAGCCCACCGCGAAGCACACCTCCGTGACCGTCATGTCGCCGCGCCGCAGCAGGGCCTTGGCGCGCTCGATCCTGCGCGTCATGAGGTAGGTGTACGGCGTCTCGCCGTACGCCGCCCGGAAGCTCCGCTGGAAGTGCCCCGGCGACATCAGCGCGGTGCGCGCGAGCGCGGTCATCTCCAGCGGCTCCGCGTACTCACGGTCCATCCGGTCGCGGGCCCGGCGCAGCCGGATCAGGTCCTCCACAGTCACTGCACCAGGATGGCACGGGCCACTGACAGCGGATGCTCACCGCCCCCGAACACCGTGGAACGGCGCTCGCTGACCTACTCGGATGACCGGGCTGACCTTCCTCTCGCGGGTGTCCACTCGCGACCGGGAGGTCGCCGGACCTCGGCCGCGCGGCCTGCCACTACACGCGTGTGGTCACGCCGGTCGACGAGGCGGGCCCGCTGCTGGCGACTCCCTTAACGAGAACCTCCGTTGAGCAAGAGGTTCGCGGTGAACAGCACGACCGCCGTCCGCCGGACCTCGAGGTCCCGCGGCCCGGGCCGCAGGCGGGGACGGTTCCGGAGCCCTTCGAGGGCGTCGCCCTACGGGGGATCGACGACGACCAGATCTAGTGCCATTCTCCCGATACGGCCACTTTTTCGAGGCCACGGGGGAGAAATGGCGATGTGGTGGCGAGTGTCGCGTTGGAGCGTTGTGCTTCTCCTGTGCAGCCCACTTCTGGCCTGCAACAGCGGGGGCGACAGTGGAGGGGACAGTTCGGGTTTGGGCTCAGGCGGAGTAGGACTCTCCTCCGGCGGTGGAGGGACGACCGGCGGGGCGACCACGGGCGGTGGAGGGACGACCGGCGGGGCGACAACGGGCGGTGGAGGGAGTGCGGTCGGCGGGGCGGGCTCGGGAGGTGGCAAAGGCGGGAGCGGTCCGGCCGCGAAGGGCTCGCCCATGACAGTGCCCGACATCCACCTGGAATTCGCCGGTCGGTACCTGGGTGACGACGAGGACGGCCCCACCAACTGGAGTGAACTGGAGGACTATTTCAAGCCCCAGTGCGGCGGCACGCTCTGCGTCACGCTCGTACGGAGGCCTGTGTCGTACGACTTCGGACAGGACTGTGGATACATCGAAGCAGTGGCCAGCCGGAACCCGTACTACCGGCACGACACCATCTACATCAACGTGAAGGCGCCCTGCCCTGCGCCCACCGACGACTCCGGCGGAGCGACCACCCAGGGCGGGGTCGACGCCGGTCAGGACGCCGGTCAGGACGCGGGCGGCCAGGACGCCGGTCAGGACGCCGGCTCCGGCTCGGGTGGAGGGACCGACCAGGGCGTCTCCTCGCCGGCAACGCCGTCGTGACCGGCGCGGGGGACGAGGGAGCGGCGGACGGTGCGTCGGAGCCGCGAAGAGCCGAACCGTTGCCCGGCATACGGCGGTTCGGTGCGCTATTCGGTGCGGTTGTCGCGCCGACCAGCTTCGTCACCGGCTTGCTCTACTACTTCGGCCTCAACCAGGCCTATTGGTTCTATGCCTACTTCGGTGTCGACGCCACGATGCTGGGCCTCGGCACCACCGACTACCTGGTCATCAGCGTGGACTCCCTGTTCGTGCCCATGGTCGTGACGGCCGCCGCCGGGCTCGCCGCCTTCTGGGGGCACGACTTGCTGCGCGCCCGCCTCGCCGCGGGTGCCCGCCCCCACATGCTCCGCACCCTGGTACCCGCACTGGGCGGCGTTGGATTCCTGCTCGCGCTGGCGGGATTCTGGAGTGTCCTCGACGACCGCTTCTTTCTGCGCGGCCACCTGGCGGCGGCGCCCCTGTGCCTCGCCATCGGCGTCGTCCTGCTCGCGTACACCCTGCAACTGCGCCGTTCCCTGCCGCCGGAGGATGATGTCTCCCACCCCAGGGGTACCTCTGACGACACATCTGATCCGCCCACTCCACCTGATCAGCCTGAGGAACCGCCTGTTCCCTCAACGCCCCGGCCACCTGAGCCAGTTCGTCAGGAGTGGGCTGCCTTGGCTGAGTGGGCCGTCGTCTTCGTGCTCGTCGGTCTGAGCCTGATCTGGGCCGCGAGCGACTACGCCGCGGCCGTAGGCCGGGGCCGTGCTCAGCATCTGGTGTCGACATTCCCTACGTCCACCACCGCCGTGGTGCGCAGTGAACGCAGCCTCGGTATAGAGGCCGCCGGCGTGCGTGAACTGCACTGCCACGGGGCCAAATCGGCGTACCCCTACCGTTACGAAGGGCTCGTCCTCGTCATCCAGTCCGCCAACCAGTACGTGCTGCTGCCGCAGACCTGGACGCCGCAGACGGGCGTGGCCCTGATCATCCCGCGCACCGACTCGGTACGCCTGGAGTTCGTGCCGTACACGGCGCTTGGCGTACTCGGTCGCTCTACGTGCTGAACTCCCCGCGACGGTCTTGAGCGGGTGTCTTGCGGACTGTGTGCGGACCGGCGCCAGCTCACGCTTCTGGGCGTCCACCACAGCGGCGACGGCGAGGTGGTTCCCTTTCGCCGACGCCGTTTCCAGCACGTCACTTCGACGAGAAAGCCGTCGGCGCCGGAAACACGGAAGGGGCCCGGCCGGAGAACCGGTCGAGCCCCTTCCAGACGTTCGCTGACCCGCGAGGGTGCACCGCTCGCCGGTCGGGGCGAACGAAGGCCGGGTCAGGCCTTCTTCGTCTCCCAGAAAATCTTGTCGATCTGGGCGATGTAGTCCAGCGCCTTCTGGCCCGTCGCCGGGTCGGTGGACGCCTTGGCGGCCGAGAGGGCCTTCAGGGTGTCGTTGACCAGCTGGTGCAGCTCCGGGTACTTCTCGAAGTGCGGGGGCTTGAAGTAGTCGCTCCAGAGCACCGAGACGTGGTGCTTCGCGAGCTCGGCGCGCTGCTCCTTGATGACGGTGGCGCGGGCCTGGAAGTGCGGGTCGTCGTTGCCGGCCATCTTTTCCTGGACGGCCTTCACCGACTCCGCCTCGATGCGGGCCTGGGCCGGGTCGTACACGCCGCAGGGCAGGTCACAGTGCGCGCTGACCTTGACCTTGGGGGCAAACAGGCGGGAGAGCATTGAGCTGTCCTTCCTCGTGATCGTCTTCTCAGGTGGGACATTACTCCGTAGGAGACGGGTTTTCGCGAGTGCCCCCATGGGCTTAGGACAAAAGTCCAGGGTGAAACTGGGACTGGTGGAGGATAGGACCGGGGAGGTGCCGGTGATGCCGGAGCTGTCGCAGGAGACCGAGCGTGGGAGGGCCCTCTTGCCGTTTGGGGCGGCAGAGGTGACGGGGCCGTCCATGGTGCCCACGTTCCAGCACGGGGATCGGCTCGTCGTGCAGTGGGGGGCGCGGGTCGGCCCCGGTGACGTCGTCGTGCTGCGGCATCCCTTCCAGCAGGACCTGTTGGTCGTCAAGCGGGTCGCGGAGCGGCGGGAGGGGGGCTGGTGGGTGCTCGGTGACAACGCGTACGCCGGTGGGGACAGCACCGACTACGGAACCGTTCCCGAGGAGCTGGTCCTCGGGAAGGTGCGGTTCCGCTACCGGCCCCGGAAGGGCGATCAGCGGTCGCTGTTCGCAGTGGTGTGCTGGGCGCTGGGCGCCGCCAGGCCCGTACTCTCCGACCGGTCCGCCTCCAGGCGTTTGCGGGCGCGGTAGGCCGCCACGTTGGCGCGGGTCGCGCAGCGGTCCGAGCAGTAGCGGCGGGAGCGGTTCGTCGAGGTGTCCAGGTAGGCGTTGCGGCAGGGGGCCGCCTCGCACAGGCCCAGGCGGTCCACCCCGTACTCCGTCAGGTGGAACGCCAGGCCCATCGCGGCGATCGCCGCGTAGCCCGCCGTCGCGTTCGACGGGTGGTCCGCCAGATGCATGTGCCACAGGGGGCGGCCGTCGTCGTCCCGGTAGTCGTGACCGAAGATCTGCGGGCTGACCGGGAACTCCAGCAGGAGTGAGTTCAGCAGGTCCACCGCGAGCGTCTCGTCGCCGCCGTCCGCCGCCTCGAAGACCGCGCGCAGCCGGGCCCGGACGGAGCGCAAGCGGGTGACGTCCGCGTCCGCGGCGCGGCGGGCCGCCGAGGAGTTGCTCCCGAAGAGGTCGCGGACGGCCTCGACCGAGGTCAGCGAGTCCTTGGCCCGGGCCGGCTCCTCGCTGTTGACGAGACGGACGGCGTAATCCGAGTAATAGGCCAGTTCCACTTGTAGTCCTTACGGAGGCGCTCTATCGTCATGGCTGCGGTCAGGTAACAGATGATCGTGCTTCCAGGGTATTACTTGGTCGAGCGAAGAAGGGGCTTCCATGGCCATCAGCACCGCAACCGACTGGCGCGCCTGGCAGAAGAGCTGGGATCGGCAGCAGGAGTGGTACATGCCGGACCGCGAGGACCGCTTCGAGGTCATGCTCGACATGGTCGAGGCGCTGGTCGGACCCGAGCCGCGCGTTCTCGACCTGGCCTGCGGCACCGGCACCATCACGGACCGGCTGCTCACCCGCTTCCCGAAGGCCACCAGCACCGGCGTCGACCTCGACCCCGCGCTGCTCGCCATCGCCGAGGGCACCTTCGAGGGCGACGAGCGGGTCTCCTTCGTCACGGCCGACCTGAAGGACCCGCACTGGCCCGCGCTGCTGCCGTACGACTCGTACGACGCCGTCCTGACCGCCACGGCCCTGCACTGGCTGCACAGCGAACCTCTCGCGACCCTCTACGGTCAGGTCGCGGAACTCGTCCGCGACGGCGGTGTCTTCATGAACGCGGACCACATGATCGACGAGTCGACGCCCAGGATCAACGCGGCCGAGCGCGCCCAGCGGCACACCCGTATGGATCAGGCCAAGAAGGACGGTGTCCTCGACTGGGCCGAATGGTGGGAGCTCGCCGCCCAGGACCCGGTCCTCGCCGCGCCCACCGCCCGCCGCTTCGAGATCTACGGCGAGCACGCCGACGGCGACATGCCGTCCGCCGCCTGGCACGCGCGCGTCCTGCGCGAGAGGGGCTTCGGTGAGGCGCGGGCGGTGTGGCGTTCGCCCTCGGACACGCTGATGCTTGCGGTCAAGTAAGCGCGTCTGTACGTGACTTCGGGGGCGGTACGGAAATCCGTACCGCCTCTTCCGCGTCCTGCGGGACTCCCCGCCGCGCAGGAAGGGTGAGACGCCGAACATCGGCAACATGTCGCCCCCGATGCGGGACCACACCAACGAGTAGGTGCCCGGCAGTGGCCGGCTGTCCGCCTGGCGGACCCGGAGAGAAGGCCGTCCAGCCGACGTACCACGGCATCGATCGGCAGGCCTGAGGTGATCCGGAACGACGGATGCCGCCCGCCCCTTTCCGGGCGGGCGGCATCCGGCCGTCGTGAAACTCTCAGAGCACCTTGGAGAGGAACGACTTCGTGCGCTCGTGCTGCGGATCCGTCAGGACGTCACGCGGGTGGCCGGACTCGACCACCACACCGCCGTCCATGAAGACCAGCGAGTCGCCCACCTCGCGGGCGAAGCCCATCTCGTGGGTGACGACGATCATCGTCATGCCGGACTCGGCGAGGTCGCGCATGACGTCGAGGACGTCACCGACCAGCTCCGGGTCGAGCGCCGAGGTCGGCTCGTCGAAGAGCATCAGCTTCGGATCCATCGCCAGCGCGCGGGCGATGGCCACGCGCTGCTGCTGGCCGCCGGACAGCTGCGAGGGGTAGTTCTTCGCCTTGTCGGCGAGGCCCACGCGCTCCAGCAGCTGGCCCGCGCGTTCCCGGGCCTGGGCCTTGCTCGTGCCCTTGACCTGGATCGGCGCCTCCATGACGTTCTCGAGCGCCGTCATGTGCGGGAACAGGTTGAAGCGCTGGAAGACCATGCCGATGTCCCGGCGCTTCCGTGCCACCTCGCTGTCCTTGAGCTCGTACAGCTTGTCGCCCTTCTGGCGATAGCCGACCAGGTCACCATCGACGGACAGGCGGCCGGCATTGATCTTCTCCAGGTGGTTGATGCACCTGAGGAAGGTCGACTTTCCGGAGCCGGACGGGCCGATGAGGCAGAAGACCTCGCCGGAGTTCACTTCCAGGTCGATGCCCTTGAGGACTTCGACCGGGCCGAAGGACTTGTGGACGCCCTCGGCCTTCACCATGGCGGTCATCACACAGCTCCCCTCGGGCTGCCCTTGGCGAGCAGGTTCGCCCTGATCTTCTGGAACACGGTCGGCGGCAGGCTGCGGCTCGAACCGCGTGCGTAGTACCGCTCCAGGTAGTACTGGAAGACGCTGAACACGCTGGTCATCGCCAGATACCAGATGGAGGCCACGAAGAGCATCTCCATCACCGCGTACGAGGTGGAGCCGATCGCCGACGTCGAGCGCAGCAGCTCGTTGTACGTGACCGCGTACACCAGCGACGAGGTCTTCAGCATGTTGATGAACTCGTTGCCCGTCGGCGGCACGATCACGCGCATCGCCTGCGGGATCACGATCCGGCGCAGCGTCTTGGCGTGGCTCATGCCCAGTGCGTGCGCGGCCTCCGTCTGGCCCTCGTCGACGGCCAGCAGACCGGCCCGGCAGATCTCCGCCATGTACGCGGCCTCGTTCAGGCCCAGCCCGAGGAGGGCGGACATGAACGGGGTCATGACGTCCGTCATCTCGTTCTTGTAGATCGGACCGAGGTTGAGGATGGGGAAGATCAGCGCCAGGTTGAACCAGAGCAGCAGCTGGACGTAGACCGGGGTGCCGCGGAAGAACCAGATGTACAGCCAGGCGACGGTGCTGGTCACCGGGTTCTTCGAGAGCCGCATCACGGCGAGCAGGACGCCCAGCACCACGCCCATGATCATGGACAGCACGCTGATCATCAGCGTACGGCCCGCGCCCTTGACGACACTGGAGACGAAGAGCTGGTCGCCGACCGTGTGCCACTGGATGTTGCCCTGCGAGAAGGCGTAGGCGAGCGCGGCGAGGAGCGCGACGACGATGACGGCGCTGATCCACCGGCCGTAGTGCCGGACGGGGATCGCCTTGATGGCCTCAGGGTCGAACCCCGAAGCCGAGGTCTTGGAGACCGAGTGCCCCGGGGGTGGGGTGTCCACGGGGGACTTGTCGAGATTGTCAGTCACGTGACTGCCCTTCAGTGGTGCGTCCGGCTCACTTGCCGCCGTTGATGGCGGACTTGTCGATCGCGCCGGACTGCGCGCCCCACTTGTCCAGGACCTTCTTGTACGAGCCGTCCTTGATGATCGCGTCGACGGCCTCCTTCAGCGCGTCACGCAGCTGGGTGTTCTTCTTGTTCAGGACGATGCCGAACGGGCCGGCGTCGTACTGCTTGTTGATCACCTCGAAGGTGTTGCCGCCGTCGGCCTTGCGGGCCAGGTCGACCGCCACCGGGTAGTCGTTGATACCGGCCACCGCGCCGCCGGACTTCACCCGGGTCTGGGCCTCGGTGTCGTTGTCGAAGGACTCGATGTTGATGGTTTTTTTGCCCGCGTCCTTGCACTTCTTGGACTGGTCCTGGAGGGCCTTCTCGTACGTGGTGCCCCGCTGGACGGCGGCCGTCTTGCCGCACAGGTCCTCGATGCCCTTGATGCCCTCCGGGTTGCCCTTCTTCACGTAGATGGCCGTACCGGCGACGAAGTAGTCCACGAAGTCGACGCCCTCGCCGAGCTTCTGGCCCTTGTCGTTCAGGCCCTGCTGACGCTGCTTGTTGTCCGTGATGGACGACATGGCGATGTCGTAGCGGCCGGAGTTGACGGCGGTGATCAGGCCGTCGAAGGAGCCGGAGGTGAACTGGAACTTCACGCCGAGCTGCTTGCTCAGCGCGTCGGCCAGGTCCGGGTCGACGCCGACGATCTTGCCGCCCTCGGTCGACTCCATGGGGGCGTACTCGGCGTTCGTGCCTACCTTGATGACGCCCGCGTCCTGGATCTTCTTCGGCAGCTTGGAGAAGAGGGGAGCGTTGTTGGCCTTGGCGGTCTCGCTGGAGCCACCGCCGCCGTTGGTCTGGTCGCCGCAGCCGGCGAGTACCAGGGCACCTGCGACCGCGATCGCGCCGACCGCTGCTGTCCGGGAGCGCGTGGCGGTCGTACGACGGGTGGTGCTTGCGGTCATGTTGGGTTCCTCCGGCGGATGAGGGAGTTGCCGATGGGTCGACGAGAACACACACCATCGGGTGTCGCGACCTCGTGTGATGACGGCATCTTGCCATTCGGACTGCGCCATTCAGGGGGCCAGCTATGTCAAAATCGGATAACGGGCGACCCCCGATCCGCTACCGGCCGGTACACCTAGGCCGCACCTTGTGCGGGAATCCCTCCTTCCGGCCGGAAGATCTTCGGTGCATCTCACGATCCGGGCGGCCGCTACTTCGCGCTCACGGTGAGATCCCTCCGAATCCGGACTTGTCAATGGTTTGCGCAGTAAGTCATGTCACCGGTGTGTGACCTTCGCGTTATGGACTCGTCCTCGGCACCGTCTGTCGGGTAAGAAGGTTCTTTACACCCCTCATCCGGGGCTCAGGGCGCGTGTGCGGCGCGCCCGTCGCGCAGACGCCCGTACGCAACCACGGCGGCAGGGCTTGTGCGGTGCCCGCCCACCCCTCAACCAGGAGTGGTCACCCTCAATCAATGAAGACTTAAGGGGTAAAACAAAGTGGCAGCGGAGATCGTCAATCCTCGCAGCGACAGCACTACGGATCAGGAAGGCGGGGCGGAGCCCCTCGATTCCTTCGACCCGGCATTCGCGCTGCACCGCGGCGGCAAGATGGCCGTGCAGGCCACCGTGCCCGTCCGTGACAAGGACGACCTGTCCCTGGCGTACACGCCCGGCGTCGCGAAGGTGTGCAGCGCGATCGCCGAGCAGCCGGAGCTCGTCCATGACTACACGTGGAAGTCGTCCGTCGTCGCGGTGGTGACCGACGGTACGGCTGTGCTGGGACTCGGGGACATCGGTCCCGAGGCCTCCCTCCCGGTCATGGAGGGCAAGGCGATTCTGTTCAAGCAGTTCGGCGGGGTCGATGCCGTGCCGATCGCGCTCGACTGCACCGGCGTCGACGAGATCGTCGAGACGGTGGCCCGGCTCGCGCCGTCCTTCGGCGGCGTCAATCTGGAGGACATCTCGGCACCCCGGTGCTTCGAGATCGAGCGGAAGCTCCAGGAGCGGCTGGACATTCCCGTCTTCCACGACGACCAGCACGGGACCGCGGTGGTGACGCTCGCGGCCCTCAGGAACGCCGCGAAGCTGACCGGGCGGTCGCTGGGCGACCTGCGCGCGGTGATCTCCGGTGCCGGTGCGGCCGGGGTCGCCATCGCCAAGTTCCTGCTCGAGGCCGGGCTCGGGGATGTCGCCGTCGCGGACCGCAAGGGCATCGTGTCCAGGGACCGGGACGACCTGACGGACGTCAAGCGTGAGCTGGCGGAGATCACCAACAAGGCGGGGATCTCCGGGTCGCTGGAATCGGCGCTCGCGGGTGCCGACGTCTTCATCGGTGTCTCCGGCGGTACGGTGCCGGAGCCGGCGGTGGCGTCGATGGCCGAGGGCGCTTTCGTCTTCGCGATGGCCAACCCGAATCCTGAGGTGCACCCCGATGTCGCCCACAAGTACGCGGCCGTGGTCGCTACCGGGCGGTCGGACTTCCCGAACCAGATCAACAACGTGCTGGCGTTCCCGGGGATCTTCGCGGGGGCGCTGCAGGTGCGGGCCTCTCGGATCACGGAGGGCATGAAGATCGCGGCCGCCGACGCGTTGGCCGGGGTCGTCGGGGACGATCTTGCCGCGGACTATGTGATTCCCTCGCCGTTCGACGAGCGGGTGGCTCCTGCGGTGACCGCGGCGGTGGCTGCGGCTGCTCGGGCCGAGGGGGTTGCTCGCCGCTGACGCGGCGCGCGTTCTTGGCCCCGCCGGGTTGTCGGCGGGGCCAATTTTTTTGCTGGCGGGTGGGCCGGGTGGGGGGCCAGGTGGGGGGCCAGGTGGGTGGTTTTCGCCCCCTCCGCCCCTGCCCGTCCCGTATCTGGGGGCTCTGCCCCCAGGCCCCCGTGTCGCGCTGACGCGCTCGTCCTCAAACGCCGGACGGGCTGGGACTCAGGGACGCGTGTCACACGGGGACGTGGTTCCCCCGGGCCGGGGCGGAGCCTATGGTCAAGGTCATGTTCGCTGCTTATGCTGCCCGAATCGACCGTGACCAGCCGCTGAATGGCCTGGAGTTGGGGGAGCGTCCGGCCCCCGAGGAGAGGCCGGGCTGGACGACCGTGAACGTACGGGCCGCCTCGCTCAACCATCACGACCTGTGGTCCCTGCGCGGAGTCGGCCTGGCCGAGGACAAGCTGCCGATGATCCTCGGCTGCGACGCCGCCGGAATCGACGAGGACGGCAACGAGGTCGTACTGCACTCCGTCATCGGCCAGACAGGCCACGGAGTTGGCCCCAAGGAGCCCCGGTCCATCCTCACGGAGCGCTACCAGGGCACCTTCGCCGAGCAGGTCTCCGTCCCGACGTGGAACATCCTCCCGAAGCCCAAGGAGCTGTCGTTCGAGGAGGCCGCCTGTCTGCCGACGGCCTGGCTGACGGCGTACCGCATGCTCTTCACCAACGCCGGGGTCCGGCCCGGTGACTCCGTCCTCGTGCAGGGCGCGGGTGGGGGCGTCGCCACCGCCGCGATCGTGCTGGGGAAGGCCGCGGGGTTGCGGGTGTTCGCCACCAGCCGCGACGAGGCCAAGCGCAAGCGTGCTCTCGAGCTGGGCGCCGTCGAGGCGCTCGAGTCCGGGGCGCGGCTGCCGCAGCGCGTGGACGCCGTCATCGAGACGGTCGGGGCCGCGACCTGGTCGCACTCGGTCAAGTCCCTGCGGCCCGGCGGCACGCTGGTCATCTCGGGTGCCACCAGCGGCGACCGGCCGTCCCACGCCGAGCTGACCCGAATCTTCTTCCTCGAACTCAAGGTCGTCGGCTCCACGATGGGCACCAAGGACGAGCTGGAGGATCTGCTGTCCTTCTGCGCCGCCACCGGTGTGCGGCCCGTCATCGACGAGGTGCTTCCGCTCGACCGGGCCCGCGAGGGGTTCGAACGGCTGGAGGCCGGCGATCAGTTCGGCAAGATCGTGCTCACCACCACCTGACGGGTTCTGCCGCCTCTCGCGGCTTCATCTGCCTTACGGCCGGTCCGGATTTCCGGGCCGGCCGTTCCCTTATGTCAACCATGGTTGACACCCATCGCGTGTCAATGTAGGTTGACATCATGACCGAAGCAACGGATCTCGCCGAGCGCGCGGGTGATCGCGATCCGCGCGTCGGACTGCGGGCCGTCTCCGCGCTGCGGAGGCTGCTGGAGCAGTTGGAAGCGGTGCAGGTGCGCAGTGCGCGCAATCAGGGCTGGTCGTGGCAGGAGATCGCCGCGGAACTCGGAGTGACCAGGCAGGCCGTGCACAAGAAGTACGGGAGGCAGTGATGTTCGAGCGGTTCACGAAGGATGCGCGTGCCGTCGTCGAGGGGGCGGTGCTGCACTCCGAGCGGGCGGGAGCCGAGACCGTGGAGGAGGAGCACATGTTGCTGGCCCTCCTCGACCGGGAGGGCAGCCGGGGCTCCTTCGCCCTTACTTCGCTCGGTCTCGCCGGTCGGCGGGACTCGGTGGAGCGCGACCTCGCTCAGGCCCGCCGCCGCGGTGGGCTTTCGCGCGCCGACGCGGACGCCCTCTCCGGGCTGGGTATCGACTTGTCGGAGATCGTCTCGCGGGTCGAGGAGGCGCATGGGGAAGGGGCGTTGGAGTCGGGAAAGAGGGATGGGGGCACTCGGCGGGCCCGGCGGCGGCCCTTCGCGCAAGGGGCCAAGGATGTGCTGACGCAGTCCCTGCGGATCGCTCTCGCTCGCCGGGACCGGTTCATCGGTGACGAGCATCTGCTCATGGCGCTCACCGTGCGGCCCGGAGCGCTCGCGGAGGTGCTCGCCGATCACGGGGTGACGTATGAGGCGGTGACGCGGGTGCTGTACGGAGATGGGGGTGGCGCGGCCAAGGCGGGGTGAGGTGAGGGGGAGGGGCGGGAGTGCGGGTGTGGGTGGATGGGGGTGCGTGGGCTGCGGGTGCGGACGGGTGGGGGTGTGTGGGCGAGCGGGTGCGGACCGGCGGGGTGCGTGGGCCGCGGGTGCGGACGGGTGGGGGTGCGTGGGCTGCGGGTGTGGACGGGTGGGGGTGCGTGGGCTGCGGGTGTGGACGGGTGGGGGTGCGTGGGCCTCGGGTGCGGACCGGTGGGGGTGCGTGGGTCACGGGTGCGGACGGGTGGGGGTGCGGTGGTGGGTTTCGCCCCCTCCGCCCCTGCCCTTCCCGTGTCTGGAGGCTCCGCCCCCCAGACCCCCCGTTCGCCCGAAGGGCTCGACCTCACACGCCGGACGGGCTGGAACCTCGCAGGGCCGCTCCGATGTGTGCCGCCGCCGTCGACAAGTGGCGGCGGGCCTCCCGTAGTTGGGCCTCCGTCACGCCGTGGTCGCGGGCCGCGTCGCGGATGTCGTCGCGGAAGCGGTCCAGGAGGCGGTCGAGGTCGCGGGCGGGGTCGCCGGTGGAGTCCTCGTGGGCCCAGGAGGGTTCATAGGCGGCGGGGAAGTCCTCGGGGGTGGCCGTGTACTCCGGCTCCGTGGACGCTCCGGACGGCGTACGGCCGAAACCGAAGTCCTTGCCGAAGTCCTTGCCGAAGTCACCGAACTCCTTGGCCAGTTCGGTCAGCCCCTCGCGTACGCCCGTGGGCCAGTCGCCCCGCGCGAAGTGGTCCTGGACCTGGTCCTGGACCCGCTTGGCCATGCGCTGCATCTCCTCCTGGGCCTGGGCGCGGGCCCTTTCCTGGGCCTCCTTGGCCTGGCGACGGGCACGCTGGGCCTCATCGCGGGCGCGGCGGCTCTCGTCCTTCGCGCGGCGGGCCTGTTCCTTCCACTCCTGCCTGACGCGCCGCATCTCCTCCTTCGCCGCCCGCCACGACTCCCTGTCGCGATAGTCGCCGAAGTCCCCGAACTCGCCCGACGCGGCGTCGTGTTCCTTCGCCCCGGCGGCGCCCTTGGAGCCCCGCCGGGCCTCCGTGGCCGCCTCTCGCATCTCGCGGCGCAGATCGCCGGCCGCGCCCCGTACATCGGCGCGGATCTCGGCCGCGAGCTCCGCCATCGACTCGCGGATCTCCAGCTCCAGATCGGCCAGCTCGCCGCTGCGGTCGGCGAGTTCGGCGCGGCCCGCGTCCGTGATCGCGTACACCTTGCGGCCGCCCTCGGTGGTGTGCGTGACGAGTCCCTCGGCCTCCAGCTTCGCCAGCCGGGGGTAGACGGTGCCCGCCGAGGGTGCGTACAGGCCCTGGAAGCGCTCCTCCAGGAGCCGGATCACCTCGTAACCGTGGCGCGGCGCCTCGTCCAGCAGTTTGAGGAGGTAGAGGCGCAGGCGGCCGTGGGCGAAGACGGGAGGCATGTCAGAGCACCTTCTTGGCGGTCGGGCCGTTGGCGGTCGGGCCGTCGGCCGGGGCTCCGTCGGTCGGTCCGTCGGTCGGTCCGGCAGTCGGTTCGGTGGGCGGAGCCGCGTCGGTCGGGCCGGTCTTCTGGGGGCGCGATGCGTCGTCGTACGGCTCGTCCTCCGTCGGCGGCCTGCGCAGCAGGGCGATGGAGCCGGAGGCGGTCATCGCCTTCAGCTTGCCGTTGCCCGCGCCCAGTCGGCCGGTGATCTTCTTGGCGCCCCACTGGCCGCTGACCCGGAGGTCCTCGAAGGCGCTGGAGACGCTGCCGCTCGCGGTGTTCGCCTCGACCTCGGCGTCCGCCGGATGCGGGAGACGGATGGCGATCTCCCCCGATACGTTCGTCAGCTGGACGTCGGTGGGGATGCCCGTGGCGTCCAGGTCCACGATCATCGAGCCGCTCACCGAGTCGGCCCGCACGGAGGAGCCTGAGCCCTCCACCACGGTGAGGTCGCCGGAGACGGAGTGGAACCGGAGGTCGCCGGTGACGGCCTGGGCCTCCAGGTTCCCCGACACCGTGTCCACGCGGACGGGGCCCGCGACGCGCACGAGTGTCGTGTCGCCGGTGACACCCTTGACCTCCACCCGGCCGTCCACCCCGGAGACCACGGCGGCGGCGCCGACCACGCCCACCTCGACCCGCGTGCCGGTGGGGACGGCCAGCGACACCACCACGGCGCGGCGCCAGCCCTTGCGGTCGAGCCACTTGAGGAAGCCCTTCCAGGGAAGGTCCTCGTACGCCACCGTGAGCGTGCCGTCCTTCTGGGTCACCTGGATCGGCGGGCCCTCCAGCTCGGACACCTCCAGGCGGGCGGAACTCTCGTCGGTGCCCACGACGTTCACTGTTCCGTTGACGACGCGTACGTGCAGCGCCGTCACGGGGTCGTCGAAGGAGAGCTTCTTCGGCTCTGCGACGGACCACTCGGACATGGTGCAGACCTCCTCGACCGGAACGGACCCGCAGCCGAGCCCGCACTCGACGCGCCATATCGCGTCTTCCGTATTCACGATATATCGCGGATACGGAAAGTCAAGACACCCGTTCTGGGGACCATGTGCGGAGCAAATCGAGCAAATCGCCCTAAAGTGTGACCATGTCGACTGCGTCCGGCGAGCCCTCGGTCACGGCGCCCGGCGCCCTGCTCCTGTGCCGGGCGCATCCCGAGTCCGTCGGTCCCGCCGCCCAGCTGCTGCGCGAGCGGATGCTGCTCACCGCTGCCGGGCCCGAGTGGAGCGTGCTGGTTCCCGAGGGCAAGCCCTGGCAGCACGGCGCGGAGCCCGTCGACCGCGTGGTCGCCGGCTGGGCCACAGCCCTCGCGGTGAGCGCCCCCTGGTCCGTACTCGCCCTGTGGTGGGACGCCGATCGCAGTGGCTTCACCCTCGCCTCCGGTTTCCGCCGCACCGTTGGCTATGAATGGCTGGCGAACGGCACACCGGTCGGCGAGGACGAGGCGATGCGCACCTTCGCCGCCCGGCTCGGCCTCGACCCGGTGCACGACATGCAGTCCCTGGAGCGGCTGACGAGGCCCGACCCCGGAGCGGTGGACGCACGCGCGCGCGTGCGGGGGCTGCTCGCCGTCCTCACGCGCGCGGGAGTGATGGTTCCGGCCGGGCTCAGCCCGGGTGAACCCGCTGGGCGGCTTCGGGAGGTGGCCCGGGTCCAGCCCGGTGCCGAGCAGATCGAGTGGACCGGCTGGCGTGCCGCCGTGCGCGCCGAACTCGACGTCGTGGAGAGCGGCGGCCTGGGGTCCTGGCTGCGCGGTCCGAGGGCCCGTGTCCTGGCCGCGGCCGAGCTGGCCGCCGGCCTCCCGCTCACCGCCTGGGGCGTACGGCGCCGCAGCGGCGGCTGGATCGTCGCCGGCGCACTCCTGACGATCCACGGCGCCCTCGGCCTGGCCTACGAGCACCTGCGCGCCTTCGACTGAGGGCCGCCGCACGAAGACCCGAGGCGTGCCGCTTCTCCTCGAAGATTCGAAGGGTGCGGTACTCCTCCGAGATCCGAGGCGTGCGCTACTCCTCCGAGACCCGAGGCGTGCGCTACTCCCCGAGATCCGAAGGGTGCGGTACTCCTTCGAGAGCCCGGGACGTGCGCTACTCCTCCGAGACCCGAAGCGTGCGCCACTCCTCCGGGACCCGAAGCGTGCGCCACTCCGCCAAGACCCGAACCTGCGCTACTCCTCCTCGTCCTCGTCGTCCAGTCGTGCCAGCCACGTCGCCAGCCGCTCCACCGGCACCTCGAAGTCCGGGTTGAGGTCGACGAACGTACGCAGTTGCTCGGCGAGCCACTCGAAGGTGATCTCTTCCTCGCCGCGCCGTTTCTCAAGTTCCTCGATGCCACGGTCGGTGAAGTACATGGATGGTGCTCCGTCGGTGAAAGTGAAGTGGAACGCTGGGAAAAGGATAGGTGGGGCGCACGGCGCACGGAGGTCCTCTGTCGTGGGCGTCCCCCTGCGGCTAGCCTGCGAGGTCGGCGGTACCACGGGGGCGTGGGGGAACGGGGGATGCCATGGGTGACGCAGTGACCCGGATCGCACGAATCGAGATGCCGGACGGGACACCGGTGTGGGCCAGGATCTCGGGGGCCGAGGAGCTGGAGGAGCCGTCCGGCGAGCTGTCGTTCACCGACACCCGGTTCGGCGACCGGGTCGAGGCGCAGGTGGAGAGCCTGCAGTCGGTGATCACCAGCGTCGCGCGCTCGCTGGCCGCCCCCCTGCGCGCCGTACGGCCCGACGAGGTCAGCGTCGAGTTCGGGATCGAACTGACCGCGAAGGCCGGCAAGGTGGTCGGCCTCCTCGCGGACGGCGAGGCCAAGGCCGGCATCACGGTAACGCTCACCTGGAACGGGGGCCCGCCGGACCTCGACCACCCCGAGGGGAACAGCGGTTCACCGAGCGGTCGCCCAGCCCAGGGAAACGCGCAGCCGGACCCGGCGGCCGGCCCGCACGCGGGCGCGTCCCCCGGCGCTCCGGCGCACGGCGGGTCCGATGACGCCTCCGTCGGGGGCGGAACATGACGGACGGGCACGCCCCGGGCGCACCGGGCGGTCCCGGGAACACTCACCGTGCGCTGCGTGATCTCGTCATGGCCGCCACCGTGCGCATCCATCGCGCGCGCTCCGGGTATGCCCTGGACGGGCCCGGCACGTTCCTCGGGAGTGGCTTCTTCATCGCTCCGAACTGGGTTCTGACCTGCGCGCACGTGGCACGGAGCGGGGAGGGGGGCGAGGTGACCGTGGTCTATGAGACGGGGCCGGGCCGCGGTACGTCCGCTGTCGCGGCCGAGGTGGAGACGGCTCTTCCGGAGCGGACCGAATTCCCCGTACGGGGCAACTGGCCGGCTCCCGACCTCGCGCTCGTGCGGCTGCGCGAGCCCGTGGACCACGACTGCGCCTATGTCACCGAGCGCCCGGCGGCGTACTACGAAGAGGCGGTCGTCGTCTATTCCGGCTGGTCCGTGGTCGGCGGCGAGCTGCGCCGGCTGATCGGGACGTGCAAGGTTCAGGGCACCCTCGGCGGCTGGTCCGCGGACGAGCAGATCCGGCTCGGCGGTGACGTGCTGCCGCCCGGCGTCTCGGGCGGCCCGGTCGTGGACCCCGTACGCGGAGAGGTCGTCGGCGTCCTGAAGTCGCAGGCGGACCGGGGCCTCGGCGGGACCTGCACGGGGGTGGAACAGCTACGGTCCCTGCCGGTGCCGGCGGGTGGGATGCGGGCCGAGCACGACGACGGTTACCAGGCCGTCTTCCATGCCCACGACCGCTACCACCGGGACCGGCAGCGCCACCCCGACACGGACCGCAGCACCTGGGCCGACGTGCAGAACCAGCTCGGCGCGCGGCCGGGCCGCGCCCTCAGCGCCGAGGGGCGGACTGAGTTGCTCGGCAGGCTCGCGGACCTGCCGCCTCCGGTGAGCACGCGCGCCCTGCTCGGCATCCTGGAGCCCCTGCTGGGCAGCCAGGCCGCGATTCCGCACCCCGCGCCGCGCGGCTGGCGCGATGGTCTTGGGGCGCTGTACGAGAGTTCACGTCAGGGCGGCGCGCTGGAACTCGTCCTCGACTACCTGATGTGCGTCCTGTCCGCCGAGCGCCCCTTCGGCACGCCCGGCACGCGGGAGGCGGAGCAGGCCCTGTGGGAGTGGGTGTGGAAGGCGGCACGGGGCCTCAACTTCCCGGACCGGGGCAGCCTCGCGCAGCGGTGGACCGATCTGCTCCGGCGACGGCAGGAGCCTGGTGTACCACCGCCGGACGACGACCGACGCGATGGCGGCCCCGGCCCCACACCGGCCGCGTCCCCGGGTGCGCGGGGAGTACCCGCCGCCCCGTCGACCGCACCGGCCACGTCGTCCGGAACCGGACAATTCGCGGCACAGCTCCCGGACTTGGCGGCGAACACGGCGAACCCGGCGAACACAGTGAACACAGCGACGCCGGTGCGGCCGAAGGCGCCCACCGGCGGCCCCGTACGCGGCCCGTCCGCGTTGATCGAACTCGTGCAGCGGGGCTGGGAGCCGGACCGCTGTGATTGGCGGATCTGTGTGGTGCGACCCGATGGCGAGGTCGAACGCCTTCACGAGGCCGAGCGCACACCCCTGGCCGAGCTGCCAGGACCCCTCGCCGCTCCCCTCACGGAGGCCTTCCGCCGCTGCGACGAACCGGGACGGCCCGCCGCACTCCAGGTGGCGCTCCTCCACCCGCTGCTCGGACTGCCCGTGGACGCCTGGCAGTTGGCCGCGGACGAGCCCCCGCTCGGCGTGCAGCGCCCCGTCTTCGTACGCTGCGCGGATCGCGAACAGCTGTCCTACGGCGATGAGTTCCAGCCGTTCGAGACGGAGCAGCTCTCGGCCGAGGAGGAGTATCTGGAACGCGTGGCCCGCTGGCAGTGGATCCACGACCACGCACCCGAGGCCGAAGTCCTGGATTGTGACGAAGGGTTGCGGATACCCGTGCCGCCCATGGAGTCGCTGCGCGGGCTGCCGCACAGGACGGTCCCGGTGCTCTGCCGCTACGGCGACCGCCGCTTCGAGGACGACCCGGTGGCGCTGGCGCGGATCGTGCACGGCGGCTACGGCGTAGCGCTGTGGCGGCGCTGGCGGGGTCAAGCCGACGCGGTGTGCGGCGAGTTCCACCGGCGGGCGGGCGACACCGTGGCGAGCGCGGGCAGCGCGGACCGGCTTCCCGAGCTGGTGCACGCCCTGCGGGCCGGGCTGCGCGCGGGCCAACTGGAGACCTACTGGGCCGATGGAATTGCCCTCTTTTATGACGATCCGCGTCGGCCCCTGCCGGGGACCGGGGACCTGTTGGAGGCGCCATGACCGCGATGACCGCCGCGAGGGCCATGACCGCCGTGACCGCCGTGACCGCCGCGAGGGCCGTGACCGCCGTGACCGCCGTGACCGCCGCGAGGGCCATGACCGCCGTGAGAGCCATGACCGGACAACCCCGCGCGAGGCCGCACCGGGGCCCCGCCGGGAGCGCGCGCCAGGCCCTCATCAGGAGCCCTTACGGGGTCCCCGCCCGGGCCCCGTGCCAGGTCCCCGTCGACAGCCCGAACCGGGCCCTTACGAGGCCCCCCGCGGGTCGATACGGT
The DNA here is from genome assembly GCF_040651675.1 of Streptomyces sp. NPDC048415. Taxonomy (NCBI): domain Bacteria; kingdom Bacillati; phylum Actinomycetota; class Actinomycetes; order Kitasatosporales; family Streptomycetaceae; genus Streptomyces; species Streptomyces sp. NPDC048415. The sequence goes on from NZ_JBEZKJ010000002.1 coordinate 50,920, forward strand.
GAAGCACGTCCGACGGCCTGCGTGGTGGACGAGTGACGACGAGGACTGGGCAATGACCGAATCCAGCGAGTGGCTCATCTACCGAGGCGCCGGAGAACCCCACGACGGCATAGACCGCCTTCCGGCCCCGCCCCCCTGGCGTGACTTCGCGAGCCGGGACGCGGCCGGGAGCAACGGCGACGGCTCCGAGGACCGCAGGCTGGGCGCGCACCGGCATCTGGCCGAACTGCACCGGCCGGGCGCCGAGGAACTCGAGATGATCAACGCGGCCCTCTATCTGCGCCGCCCCCTGCTGGTCACCGGCAGCCCGGGCGCGGGCAAGAGCACGCTCGCGCACTCGGTGGCGTACGAACTGGGCCTCGGCAATGTGCTGCGCTGGCCGATCGTCAGCCGCTCCACCCTGCAGGACGGGCTCTACCACTACGACGCGATCGCCCGGCTCCAGGATGTGCAGATCGCCGCTCCCCAGGGCGCCGATCCCGCGACTCCGGGGTCTCCCGGCTCCGTCGAGGGCATCGGCAGCTACATCCGGCTCGGACCCCTCGGCACCGCGCTGCTGCCGTCCGATACCCCGCGCGTGCTGCTCATCGACGAACTGGACAAGAGCGATATCGACCTGCCCAACGATCTTCTGAACGTGCTGGAGGAGGGCGAGTTCGCCATCCCGGAGCTGGAGCGCGTCGCCGACCGGCTGCCCGGCGGCGAGGCCGAGGTGCTCACCGCCGACGGCACCAAGGCGCGGGTGCGCGACGGCCGGGTGCGCTGCCGGTCCTTCCCCTTCGTGGTGCTCACCAGCAATGGCGAGCGTGACTTTCCCGCTCCGCTGATGCGCCGATGCATCCACCTCGAACTGGGCCGCCCGGATCACAAGCGGCTCGCCACCTTCGTACGCGCCCACCTCGGCGACGAGGCCGCGCGGGCCGGGGACGATCTGATCACTCACTTCCTGGAGCGCTCGCGAAGCGAACTCGTCGCCGCCGACCAGCTGTTGAACGCCATCTACCTCACCGACGCCGCCGCCCCGCCCAGTCGCGACCGACTCGCGGACCTGCTCATCCAGCGACTCGACCGCCCGAGGTGACGCGCTGATGCCTGACGCAGCGGCGCGCCATGGGCCCGATCCGGCCGAAGGCACTGGACCTCCGGGGTCCGTGGGACCTTCCGGCGGTGACCCGATCGCCGAACTCATCGCCCGGATGCGGCAGGGCGGGCTCGACCCCGACGCCGGACAGCTGTGCGACACGCTGTGGCTGGCTCGCTGGGCACGCCCCGCGGACGCTGACGAGCCGAGTGTTCCGGTGTCCGGCGCCCTGCCGGGCCCCGGGCGCGACCCGGTCCCGGAGCGCCCGGACCCGCCCGGCAGCGCCCCGGTCCCGCCCGCTGAGCGGCCCGAGGTGCCGCCGGGGGGCGGGGGAGGGGAGCGGCGCGTCGCGCTGTACCCCGTGCCCCGGGACGGCGCTCCGCTGGGGCACGGGCAGGGGCGGGCGACGGTGCTGCCGCTCGGGGTGCCCGCCGCGCCGGCGTTCCCCGCGCCGCTCGAACTCCAGCGCGCCTTACGACCGTTGCAGGGCTACCGCACCGCCGCGCCGCCCCTGCGCACGGTCCTCGACGAGACGGCGACCGCGGAGCTGAGCGCGCGGGCCGGCGGACTGGTACTGCCGGTGTTCCGCGGGGTGACGCGGGCCGACGCGGCGCTCCAGCTGGTGATGGACGCCTCCTCGTCGATGCGGGTGTGGGACCGGATGTTCACCGAACTGGAGCAGGTCTTCGGCCAGTTGGGCGCCTTCTGGGACATCGAGGTCAGCCATCTGCACCAGGGCCCGGACGGCGAACCCGCCGTCAGCCGCAGTCCCCAGCCCGGCGCGGCCCCGCTGCACTCCGCCGACCGGCTGAGCGACCCCACGGGCCGCCGGATCACCCTCCTGGTCAGCGACTGCGCGGGTCCCCTGTGGCACAGCGGCCACGCCCACCGGCTGCTGCACCACCTGTCCCGGCAGGGGCCCGCCGCCGTACTCCAGCCGCTGCCGCAGCGCATGTGGAACCGCACCCGACTGCCCGTCTGCTATGGGGAGTTGACGCGCGGCGAAGCACTCGCGGGCGCGGCCACGCTCAAGGTCCGGCTGCCGGCGGGCAGTTCTCCGGAAGCCCGCGCCGGCGCGCTTGCCGTTCCCGTACTGCCCCCCGAGCCCACCGCGCTCGGCGCCTGGGCGCGGCTGCTGTCCGGGGCCGGCGCGGGACCGGTGGCCGGTGCGGTCGGCTGGGTGCGCCACGACCATCGGCCCGCCCAGGCCGCCCGCCCCACGCGCCGGCCGTCCGCGCTCGAACTGGTCAGCCGCTTCCGCTCCAACGCCTCCAAGGCCGCCGGGCGCCTGGCCGGCTATCTCGCGGCCGCACCCCTCAGCCTCCCGGTGATGCAACTCGTGCAGCGCACCATGCTGCCCGACTCCGGCCCATCCGAACTCGCCGAGGTCCTGCTCAGCGGCCTGGTGTCGCGCGCCAAGGCGGAGGACTACGGGGCTGACGGCGGCCAGTGGTACGAGTTCGCGCCCGGCGTGCAGGAGGCTCTCCTGTCGCCGCTGGGCCGCGACGAGGCCATGCTGGTGCTCAAGCACTGCTCCGAGTACATCGAGTACCGCTTCGGCAAGGGCGGCCCCAACTTCCCGGCTCTGGCGCTCGCGCAGCTCGGCGAGGGCGGCTCCGGACGGCCGTACGCGCCGGGCACCGGATACCCGGGGGAGAACGGCGACAACGGCGGCGCCACGCTGGTCCCGCAGCCCTTCGCCGAGGTCGCCGCGCGCGTCCTGGAGCGGTTCATGCCGCTGCCGGAGCAGTTCGCGCTCTACGGCGGCCGGGGCCGCGACGAGCTGCCCGACGAGCGGCCCACCCACGCGGCGGTGATCCGGGCCCGCTCCCTGGCCGGACGGTTCGACACGGACGGCATGGTGCAGGACCTCATCGACGCCGTACAGCTGCTGCGCGGCGCCACCGAACACGAACCGCCCACCGCCGCCGACCCGGAGCTGTGGGCCGAGTACGCCAACTGTGTGCTGCGGCTGTGGGAGGTGCAGGGCGGCGCGGAGCTGCTGCGCGAGGCGGAGGCGGCGGCCGAACGGGCCGTCGCGCACCCCCGCGCCCTGCGCGAACGGGCCGTCCTCGCACGCGTGTTGTACGCCGCCGCCACCGACCGCAGGCGCCGCGGCGACCGGCGCGGCGCCCTCGACCTGCTGCGCCGCGCCGACCGGGAGTACGCGGTGGCGTGCGCCGCGCCCTGCCTGGACGCCGCAGAAGCCCTGCGGCTCACCCTCGAGCGGGTGCGGGCGTTGGAGGCCCAGTGGCGTCTGGGCGGTGACAGCGCGCTGCTCCAGGCCGCGGTCGGCATGCTGGAGGCGTTCGCCGACGCCTGGCCCGACCGGAGCCGGCGGCCGCCCGAACTCCCGCTGGCGCACGGCCGCGTGCTGCTGCGCCTGTCCGGCGCCACGGCCGACCAGGAACAGGCCCGGCTGTACGCGGAACAGGGCGCGCACTCCCTGCGCGCCGCCCTGGACCTCGGGCCCGAGGCCCCGCTTCCGGGGGAGCCGTCGCGTGTCCGTATCCTCCTCGACCTCATCGACGCCCTCCTGAAGTCCGGCAGCGCGCTGGACGACGCCCAGGCACACGTCGACGAGGCGCTGGGCCAGACCCGTGAACAGGGACTGCGCTCCGCCCTGCTGGTGCGCGCCGGGCGCGTCAAGGCGGCGCGGTACGCCGAGTCGGGCGACCCGCGTGAACTCCAGGACGCCGCCGACCGGTTCGAGCAGGCCTCACGGGGAGTCCCTCGGGACGCGCCCGCGCACGCGGACGTCCTCGCCGAATGGGGCGAAGTGCTGCTGCGCCGGGCGGTGCTGGACAACGGCCCCGGCACCCGCGAGTCGCTGTCCCGGGCCATCCGGGTGCTGCGGGACTGCCGTACCGAGACCCCGGCGGGCAGCGGGGAGCTGGCGTACCGCCTGCTGCTGCTCGGCCGCGCCCTGATGCTGCGCTACCGCGCCCGCGGCGACCGGGTGGACCTGCGGGAGGCCGAGCACCTCTTCGGGCTCGCGGCGCTGGAGGCCGGTGCGCCTCTGACGGCGGCGCGCTGCTGGCTGGAGCTTGGGCAAGCCCAGTTCGAGGCCTACCAGAGCCTCGGCCGGCCGGCGCGGCTGGACGAGGCGATCGACGCCTTCCGGGCCGCGGCGGAGTCGGCGCGCGAGGCCGAGGAGGCGGCGGAGACGGACCGACGGCGCCAGGAGGCCGTGGAGCTGGGTGCGCGGGCGCATCACTGGCGGGGTATGTCCTACGAGGCGGCGGCGCGCCCGCGTGCCGCACGCGAGGCCTATCGGGCCGCCCGGGCCGAGTGGTCCAGGCTGCCGGACGGCGCCGTGAGCACGGGCGAGCCGACGGCCCGGCAGACGGCGCAGCGGCTGGCCGAGCTGGAGTGAGGAACGCCCGCCGGCGGCCGCCGGGGCGGAGTGAGGGTAGAGGGGGACGACATGGGTGTACGCGACGACGCACTGGGCGGCGATGCCGCCGAGGAGCGGCTGCCGGATCTGCTGGAGCTGGATCTCGCGGACCTCAGGACGATTCAACACCCCGTGCTCGCCGAGGTGTTGGCGGAGCTGAGGGAGCGGGCCGAGCAGCCGACGGAGATGCTCTGGGGGTTCAACAACGCCTTCTGAGTCATGGGATTGAGGGAGAAGTGGTCAATCTCCGCCGGAAGCGCGTCGATTTCGGTCTGCTCTGCGGCTGAACCGGACAAGTTCGATCGTGAAGCGTTTGCGTCAGACCCCCGCCAGGGAATGCCGCCCCGTACGGGCAGGGGTCGTGGCGCGGACCGTACCGTGGATCGCGGGCCGTACAGCATGGGGGTGCCGGAGTGTCTGAAGAGGTGACCTCCGGGACTTCCGGGACTTCCGGGACTTCCGCCGTTCCCGCCTCGGCGGTCCTCGGGACTTCCGTCGTTCCTGCTTCGGCGGTCCTCGGGACTTCCGTCGTTCCTGCTTCGGCGGTCCTCGGGACTTCCGTCGTTCCTGCCTTGGCGGTCCCCGGGGCTTCCGTCGTTCCCGCCTCGGCGGTCCTCGGGGCTGACGCCGGTCCTGCCTCGGCTGCCCTCGGGGCTTCCGCCGTTCCCGCCCTGGCGACCCCCGGGACATCCACCCTCCCCGCCTCCGCGATCGCCGTCCGGGCTTCCGAACCGCCTTACCCCTTCCGGCAGTTCATCGTCAAGGTGCACGGCCGCTGTAACCTCGCCTGCCGCTACTGCTACCTCTACGAGGGCCCCGACGCCGGCTGGCGCACCCGCCCCGCTGCCGCCGCGCCCGACGTGCTGGCCCGGACCGCGCTGCGAATCGGCGAACACGCGCGCGCCCACGGCATGGCCGCGCTCTCCCTCGTCCTGCACGGCGGCGAGCCCCTGCTCGCGGGCGCGGACACCCTCGCGCGCTTCACCGATCTCGTACGCGACCGGGTCCCGGCCGGCTGCACGGTCCACGCCACCGTCCAGACCAACGCCACCCTGCTCACCGAGCGGCGGCTCGCCGTGCTGGCCCGGCACGGCATCCGCGTCGGCATCAGCATGGACGGCGGCCTGCCCGTGCACAACGCGCTGCGCACCGACCGCGCCGGACGCCCGTCCTGGCCGGCCGCCTCCCGGGGCGCCCGTCTGATCGCCGACCGCTTCCCCGAGGCGTACGCCGGCATCCTCACGGTCGTGGACCCGACCACCGGCCCGGTCGAGCTGTACGAGTCCCTGCTCGCGCTGCGGCCACCGGCCCTCGACCTGCTGCTGCCGCACGGCAACTGGTCGGCGCCGCCGCCGCACTGGGACGACACCGGTGCCCGGTACGGAAAATGGCTGTGTGCCGTCTTCGACCGCTGGTGGGAGGCCGGGCGGCGGGAGACACGGGTGCGCCTGTTCGAGGAGTGCATCGCGTTGCTGTTCGGGCTGCCTGCCGCCACCGAGTCGCTGGGTCTCGCGCCCTTCGACGCCGTGGTCGTGGAGACCGACGGGTCGATCGAGCAGGTCGACTCCCTGAAGTCCTGTTACGAGGGGGCGGCGGCGACCGGCCTCGACGTCTTCCGGAACACCTTCGACGAGGCCCTGCGCCATCCCGGTGTCGCGGCCCGGCAGGCGGGCGCCGCCTCGCTGGCCGCGCGCTGCCGGACCTGCCCGCTGCTCACCGTCTGCGGAGGCGGTCACTACGCCCACCGCTACCGCGCCGGAAACGGTTTCGCCAACCCCTCCGTCTACTGCGCCGACCTTCAGCTCCTCATCCGTCATGTGGCGGACAGGCTCGCCGAGGCAGCCGCTCCCGTCCCCGCCTCGCTCGAAGGAGGCACCCCGTGATGCTGCCGGTGGTCCCGGAGCGGGTCCTGACCGAACTCGGCCGCACCGAAGGCGGCCCAGGGACCCTGGGGCTCCTCGTACGCGACCAGCACACGCGGCGCCTGCTGCTGCTGCGCGCGGTGCTCGATGCCACGGAGGCAGCCGACGCCGGCGTCTGCCCACCCGCTGCCCGGGCACGGCTGCGGGAGGACTGGGCGCTGCTGGAGGAGGCGGACCGGGTGACACCGCGAGCCGCGCCCAAGACGTGGGGGTACGCGGAAGCCGGGGCGGCCTCGCCCGCGGGCGAGGCCGGGTCGATGGCCTTCCGGAGTGACGGCATCCCGATGGCCTCCCGGAGTGACGGCATCCCGATGGCCTCGCGCAGCGACGGCGGCCCGATGGCCTTCCGGCGTGACGACACCCCGCCGACCTCGCCGGGGGGCGCCGCTTCGATGGCCTTCCCGAGGGGCGGCGCTCCCACCGGGTTCTTGGCCGACGGCGCCTGGCCGGCATCCTGGGATGGCGGCTCGCTTCCCGCGTCCCTGGGCGGCGCCTCAGCGGCCTCCCCGGATGACGCCGACCCCGCAGGCGCCCCGCTCTCTCCCGTACGAGCACGCCTCCTGCACCCCTTCGTCGGCCCCTGGGCCCGCAACTGTCTGCGCGGACTCCGCGCGGGAGGCGGGTCCCCCACCGAGCGGGACGCACACGAACTGGGCCGTGACCTCGCTTACTTCGGGGCGCTCGCCGCCGCGGCCGCCGTGCGGGCCGGGGTGTCCTTCGCGGTCCGGCTGACCGCGCGCGACGGAGTGCTGACGCTGCCCTCGCTCGGGGCGCTGCGGACGGCCGTTCCTGGGGACACGCCGGTGGACGTCGTGCACCGCCGCAACCGGCTGACCCTGCGCCGGCCGGGCGAGGCGGACATCGTCGTACACCCGCAGACCGGCATCGGGGCGTGGTCCGGCTCCCCCGCCTGGACGCCCGCGCACGCGCTGCCCGGTCTGTTGCCCGGCTCCGCACCCCTGCCGCTGGACGACCTCGACCCGTACCGCACCGTGCGCGGCGAGCCCCGCCACCACGCGCTGAGCGGCCCGGTCGCCCTCGACGACGCCGAACGCAAACACTGGCTGCACGCCTGGTCGGGCACCGCGACCGTGCTCGAAGTCGGCGGTGCGCAGCGGCTCGCGGAGGCCGTGGCCCTGCTGCGCTGCCTGGTTCCGCTGTCCGCGCCGCCCGGCACGACGCACGGCGGCCGGCCGGGCGGCAGTTGCAGCGGCACCCGGCGCGAGGCCTTCGGCGCCGTGCTCAGCAGCGCACCCGCGACCGCCACCGCATTCGCGGCCACCCTCGTGCACGAACTCCAGCACGCGAAACTCGCCGCCCTCAGCGACGTATTGACGCTTCATCACGGCGGCCCGGAGGCCCGCTACTTCGCGCCCTGGCGCCCAGACCCCCGTCCCTACGACGGTCTGTTGCAGGGCGCCTACTCCCACCTCGCGCTGGCCGACTTCTTCCAGCGCAGCGCGCTCGCCACCACCAGCCCGGCCCGGCGGGACGCCGCCTGGTCCCAGCACGCGCGTTACCGGCAGCAGGTCGGGGCCGTCCTGCCGGCGCTCGTGGGCTCCGGCGATCTCACCTCCCAGGGACGCCGGTTCGTCGACCAGATGGTCGGGGTGTACGAACGGCTGGCCGACCATCCCGCGCCGCGCGGGCAGACGGCGCGCGCGCAGGCGTACGTACGGGCGGCGCGCGCCCTGTGGACGCAGCGCCACGCGCCGCGCGAATGAGCCGTGCGCGGCGCCCGCACCACGCACCACGCGGCGCGCGGGGCCCGTCGCGCGCTCGCCGAACATGCCGCGCCCCCCTACTCGATTGAGCCATCCTCGCCGAAAGCCGCGGGTTCCGAGACGTGGGCCGGTCAGTGCGCCAAGATCGTCGCTTGAGAAGGAAGTGTGGAGCAAGCGACTGGTATCCGTCAGTGCCTATCGCCGGACCTCGCACCGGTTCTAAAATCACGCGCGGGGAGGCCGCTGCATGTCTGGAGCTCGTACGCCGGTCGGGCCAGCCGAGAGGGGGGCCGCGAAGCAGACCGTCACGATCAGCTTCGCCGGTTTCAACCGGGCCTGGGCAGCCTGGATCGGGGACCGTCTGGAGCGCCGTGGCCATCGCGTCGTGTACCAGCGCTGGGATTCCCCGGCCGAAGTGCCGCTCGTGGACCTGCTGCGCGACCTGAAGCTCGCCCAGGGCCGGATCCTGATCATCGTCAGTGAGTGGTATTTCCAGCTGGGCCCGCGCACCCACGACGAGTGGAACACCGCGCTGCGCGAGGTCGTCGCCCCGGACCCGACCCGCTTCGCGGCCGTCTCCGTCACCACCAGTCCGCTGCCGGCCGCCACCGTCGCACTCGCCGCGGTCGAGCTGAACAACATGGGCGCCGACGAGGCCGAGCGCCGCGTCCTTGACCGCCTCGACCTGCCCGCCGAACCCCTCCCGGACTCCGCCGAAGGCGCCCGCCAGGGCCCTCGCTTCCCGGCGGCCATGCCCGAGGTGTGGGGCGGTGTACCGCGCCGCAACACCCGCTTCACCGGCCGCGAGCCGCTCCTGAACGACGCCTACCACCTCCTCCAGGGCGCCGAACCCGGCGCGGGCGTGGTCACCCTGCACGGCATGTCGGGCGTGGGCAAGACCCAGCTCGCCGCCGAGTACGTGTACCGCTTCGGTTCCGAGTACGACGTGGTGTGGTGGGTCAACGCCGAGAAACGCGTCACCTATCGGCGCCGACTGGCCGAACTGGCACCGCAGTTGGGCCTGTCCACCGGCGCCGAGTACGGCGAGCGGCTGCGCGCCGTACGGGACTCGCTGCGCCGCGGCGACCCGTACTCGCGCTGGCTGCTGATCCTGGACGGCGCGGACGAGCCCGACCAGATCTGGGACCTCGTACCGACAGGGGCCGGCCACGTCCTGATCACCTCGCGCAATCCCGAGTGGACCGAGCACAACAGCAAGCTGCTGGAAGTGCCGGTCTACCAGCGCGACGAGTCGGTGGCCTTCATCCGCCGCCGGGCGCCCCGCCTGTCCGAGCCCGAGGCCGACCAACTCGCGGACGTGCTGGAGGACCTGCCCCTCCTGCTCGACCAGACGGCCGGCTGGCTCAACGACTCCGACCTCTCGGTGCGGGAGTACATCGCCCTGCTGGACGGCGGCATCGACCAGGACGTCGTCAAGATTTCCGCGGACTTCCCGGTCGCCTTCCAGACCGCCTGGTCGATACTCCTGAACAAGCTCCGCGACACCGTCCCGGAGTCCGTCGACCTGCTCCGCCTGTGCACCTTCTTCGCACCGGGCTTCATCCCCGTACGCCTCCTGAAGGAGATGCCGCACGACGAACTGCCCGAGCAGATCGCCGGCCTCCTCAACGACCCGCTGCTGTGGAACAAGGCGATCAACCAGCTCCGCCAGTACTCCGTCGTCCGTCTGGAGTCCCACGAGACGGCCACCGACGAGACCGCGTCCTCCGGTGAGTCCCTCTACCTCCACCGCATGGTCCACCAGATCGTCCACAAGGACATGCCGGACGAGGACCGCCGCGAGTTCATCGACGTGGTGCGGCGAGCGCTGGCCGCGGCGGATCCTCGGCGGCCCACGGACACCCGCCTGTGGCCCGGATACGCGGAAATCGTCCCGCACCTGAAGTTCGCCGACGTGCTGAAGAGCAAGGACCCGGCGGTGCAGACGCTGGTCTTCAACTGCCTTCGGTACATGTACCTCTCGGGCGAGTACCGCGCCGGCATCAAGCTCGGCGCACGCGCCCTGAAGGCCTGGCGCTCGCTGCTCGGCGAGAACCATCCCAGGATCTGGGAGCTGACCCACCACTACGCCAACCTGCTCCGCGCGGTCGGCGACTACGAGCGCACGGAGGCCATCGAGCGCGCCGCCGTCGACCATCTGCGCGAACAGCGCGGCGAGCAGGACCTGGACCATCTGCGCGCGGTCGGCGGCCTCGCCGCGGACCTGCGCGGGCTCGCGCGCTACGACGAGGCGCTGGAGCTGTCCCAGCGGCTCCTCGTGACGTACCGCGACCTCCTGGGCGAACAGGACTCCCGCACCCTCAGCGCGCAGAACAACCTGGGGGTGTCGCTGCGGCTGCTGGGGCGGTACGAGGAGGCACTGGACATCGACCGGCGGACGATGGAGGCACGCCGGCTGCTGCTGCGGGCACGGCACCCATGGGCGCTTTCCTCCGAACTCCACTACGCCGTCAATCTGCGCCTGCTGGGCCGCTACACCGAGGCCGAGTCGATCCAGACGAAGAATGTGCGCGAGTACCGCCTCGTCATGGGGACCGACGCGCCGCAGACCCTGGAGGCCGAACAGAATCTCGCCCTGTGCCACTACCGCAGCGGCGACCGCGGCGCGGCCGGCACACTGCTCAGCCGTGTGCTGGAACGCTGTGAGCGTGTGCTGGGTGAGACGGACCCGCAGACGCTGAGGTTCGCGGCCACCATGAGCTGCTTCGCGCGGGAGCACGGTGACATCGACCAGGCCCGGGAACTCGGCGAGTCCGTCGTCGCCCGCTATGAGGTGATGCTCGCCGAGGGACACCCCTATATCGCCGGGGTCCGCGGCAACCACGCCCTGGTGCTGCGCAGCGTCGGTGAGCGAGACCACGCCCATGTCCTCATCGAACAGTCGCTGGCCGACATGACCGCGGCGGTGGGCGAGAACCACCCCTGGACGCTGGGCTGCGCCCTCAACGCCGCCGCCCTGCGCAACCTCGTCGGCGACCCCGAGGGCGCCACCGCGCTCAGCCAGGAAGCGGTCACCCGGGCGGCCGAGGCACTTGGCCGCACCCACCCGCTGACACTGTCCGCCCGTATCGCCCTCGCCGCCGACCTGCGCGCGCTGAGGGACCGTCAACAGGCCGAGAAGACCGAGCAGGAGGCCCTCGCCGACCTGGACGCCACGCTCGGCCCCCGGCACGTCCACACCATCTCGGCGCGCTCCCGCAACCGGCCCTACTGGGACTTCGAGCCGCAGGAGACGTAGAGGGCGCTGCCGGTCCTCGGTGCCGCAAGCCGGAGGCCCGGTTCCCCCGCAGGGGAACCGGGCCTCCGCCGTCGTAGGCGACCGTGTGCCGAGACCTACGCCTCGAACACCTCACGCACCAGCTGCTCCTGCTCCGCCTGGTGCCGCTTCGCGGAACCCACGGCGGGGGAGGAGGAATGCGGACGCGAGATACGGCGCAGGCGCTCGCCGTGCGGGACGTCGGCGCCGACCGCCAGGTCGAGGTGGTCGATCAGGTTGAGGGCGATGAAGGGCCACGCGCCCTGGTTCGCCGGCTCCTCCTGGGCCCACAGGTACTTCTCGGCGTTCGGGTACTTGGCGATCTCCGCCTGGAGCTCGGCACCCGGCAGCGGGTACAGGCGCTCGATGCGGATGATGGCCGTGTCCGTGCTGCCGCGCTTCTTCCGCTCGGCCTCGAGGTCGTAGTACAGCTTGCCGGCGCAGAAGACGACCCTGCGGACGGCGGCCGGGTCGGCCGACTCGTCACCGATGACCGGACGGAACGCGCCCGTGGTGAACTCCTCCGTCTTCGACGCGGCGGCCTTGAGGCGCAGCATCGACTTCGGGGTGAAGACCACCAGCGGCTTGTGGTGCGGGTTGTGCACCTGCCACCGCAGGAGGTGGAAGTAGTTCGACGGGAGCGTCGGCTGAGCGACCGTCATGTTGTTCTGTGCGCACAGCTGGAGGAAGCGCTCGATGCGGGCCGAGGAGTGGTCCGGGCCCTGGCCCTCGTAGCCGTGCGGGAGGAGGAGGGTGACGCCGCTCGTCTGGCCCCACTTCTGCTCCGCCGCCGAGATGTACTCGTCGACGATCGTCTGCGCGCCGTTGACGAAGTCGCCGAACTGCGCCTCCCAGAGCACGAGAGCGTCGGGCCGGGCCAGCGAGTAGCCGTACTCGAAGCCCATGACCGCGTACTCGGACAGCAGCGAGTCGTAGACGTTCAGGCGGGCCTGGTCGTCCGAGAGGTACTGGAGCGGGGTGAAGTCCTCGCCCGTGACCCGGTCGATCAGCACCGCGTGGCGCTGGCCGAAGGTGCCGCGGCGCGAGTCCTGGCCCGACAGGCGCACCGGCGTGCCCTCGAGGAGCAGCGAACCGACGGCCAGGGTCTCGCCCATGCCCCAGTCGATCGTGTCGTCCTCGATCATCGCCGCCCGGCGCTGCAGCTGCGGCAGCAGCCGCGGGTGCACGGTGACGTGGTCGGGGATGTTGACCTGGGACTCGGCGATCCGCTTCACGACCTCCTGGGAGACCGCGGTGGGCACGGCGACCGGGAACTCGGCCTGGGTGTCCGGGACAACAGCCTCGGCCGGAGCCGAGACGGCCTCGCGGACCTCGGTGAAGACCTTCTCCAGCTGGCCCTGGAAGTCCTGCAGCGCCTGCTCGGCCTCTTCGAGGGTGATGTCGCCGCGGCCGATCAGGGACTCGGTGTACAGCTTGCGCACCGAGCGCTTCTTGTCGATCAGGTCGTACATCAGCGGCTGCGTGAACGCCGGGTTGTCGGACTCGTTGTGTCCGCGGCGGCGGTAGCAGATCAGGTCGATGACGACGTCCTTGTTGAACGCCTGGCGGAACTCGAAGGCCAGGCGAGCCACGCGGACGACGGCCTCGGGGTCGTCGCCGTTCACATGGAAGATCGGCGCCTCGATCATGCGGGCCACGTCGGTGGCGTACATCGAGGAGCGCGAGGACTCCGGGGCGGCGGTGAAGCCGACCTGGTTGTTGATGACGATGTGGACCGTGCCGCCCGTGCGGTAGCCGCGCAGCTGCGACATGTTGAGCGTCTCGGCGACCACACCCTGGCCCGCGAAGGCCGCGTCACCGTGCAGGGCGACCGGCAGGACCGTGAAGTCCGTGCCGCCCTTGTTGATGATGTCCTGCTTGGCGCGGACGATGCCCTCGATGATCGGGTCGACCGTCTCCAGGTGGGACGGGTTGGCCGCCAGCGAGACCTTGATCTGCTCGCCGTCCAGGCCGGTGAAGGTGCCCTGCGCGCCCAGGTGGTACTTCACGTCGCCGGAGCCGTGCATCGACTTCGGGTCGAGGTTGCCCTCGAACTCGCGGAAGATCTGCGCGTACGACTTGCCGACGATGTTCGCGAGCACGTTCAGCCGGCCGCGGTGGGCCATGCCGATGACGACCTCGTCCAGACGCGACTCGGCGGCGCTGTCGATGACGGCGTCGAGCAGCGGGATGACCGACTCGCCGCCCTCGAGCGAGAAGCGCTTCTGGCCGACGTACTTCGTCTGCAGGAAGGTCTCGAAGGCCTCCGCCGCGTTCAGCCGGCGCAGGATGCGCAGCTGCTCCTCGCGCTCCGGCTTGGAGTGCGGGCGCTCGACGCGGTCCTGGATCCACTTGCGCTGCTTGGGGTCCTGGATGTGCATGAACTCGATGCCGGTGGTGCGGCAGTACGAGTCGCGCAGCACGCCCAGGATGTCGCGCAGCTTCATCATCGACTTGCCGGAGAAGCCGCCGACCGCGAACTCGCGCTCCAGGTCCCACAGGGTGAGCCCGTGCTCGGTGATGTCCAGGTCGGGGTGCTTGCGCTGGCGGTACTCCAGCGGGTCGGTGTCGGCCATGACGTGGCCGCGGACCCGGTAGGAGTGGATCAGCTCGAAGACGCGGGCGGCCTTGGTGACGTCGTCGTCGTGGCTGGCGTCGATGTCCTTGAGCCAGCGGACCGGCTCGTAGGGAATCCGCAGCGACTCGAAGATCTCGTCGAAGAAGCCGTTCTCACCGAGCAGCAGGTTCGCGACGACGCGCAGGAACTCGCCGGACGCGGCGCCCTGGATCACCCGGTGGTCGTAGGTCGACGTGAGCGTCATGACCTTCGAGATGCCGAGCTTGTTCAGGGTGTCCTGGGAGGTGCCCTGGAACTCCGCCGGGTAGTCCATCGAGCCGACGCCCATGATGACCGACTGGCCGGGCATCAGACGCGGCACGGAGTGGACGGTGCCGAGGCCGCCGGGGTTGGTCAGGGACACCGTGACGCCGGTGAAGTCGTCCATCGTCAGCTTGCCGTCACGGGCGCGGCGGACGATGTCCTCGTAGGCCTGCCAGAACTCGAAGAAGTTCAGCGTCTCGGCCTTCTTGATGCCCGCGACGACCAGTTGGCGGTCCCCGTTGGGCTTCACCAGGTCGATGGCGAGGCCGAAGTTGATGTGCGGCGGCTTGACGAGGGTGGGCTTCCCGTCCTTCTCCGCGTAGTGCCAGTTCATCGACGGCATGGCCTTGATGGCCTGCACCATCGCGTAGCCGATGAGGTGGGTGAAGGAGATCTTCCCGCCCCGGGCGCGCTTGAGATGGTTGTTGATGACGATGCGGTTGTCGAAGAGCAGCTTCACCGGGACCGCGCGCACGGACGTGGCCGTGGGCACCTCGATCGAGGCGTTCATGTTCTTCGCGACCGCGGCGGCGGGACCGCGCAGCGGGACGTACTCCGGGCCCCCGGGGGCCTCGGCCGCGGGGGCGGCCTTCGCGGCGGCCGGCTTGGCCGCGGCGGGCTTCGCGGGCGCCGGCGCCGGGGCGGCCGGAGCCGGAGCGGCGGCAGCGGGCTTCGGAGCGGCCGGAGCGGCCTGAGCCGGGGCGGTCTGAGCCGGAGCCGCGGGCGGCGCCGCAGGGGCGACCGGAGCGGCAGGCGCGGCCGGAGGCGTTGTAGACGGGGTGGTCCCTGCGGCCCCCGCGGCCGCAGTACCCGCCGGAGCCGCGGCGGCGGGCGCCCCGGGCTTGTAATCGGCGAAGAAGTCCCACCAGGCGCGGTCTACCGAATTCGGGTCCTGGAGGTACTGCTGATAGATCTCGTCGACGAGCCACTCATTGGCACCGAACGCAGCCGTGGGGTTCTTCCCGGCTTGGTCGGTGTCGGTCGAGATGCTCGAGTTACTGGGGGACTGTGGCGACACGGCGGCAACCGCCCTCTTCCGCTTCACAAGGTGATGGACAGCGGGAATAAAGGCTACGCCTCCCTGGCGGAGAAGGTCAGGCCGGGCCCGTCCAACGTCGCGCAAGTCACATCGGAAACCGTGTTTCGCCTGTGGAAATGGCGGGAAACAAGCGGGGTTCCGGCCCGGAATGGGTGCGTCGATCCCGGGTCGCGGTACGACTCACGCGGCCCCCTGCCTGATCACACGTGTCCGCCAGTGGCGACACGGATGGATCTTGTGGCTCCGGTTCGAACTTTACGTCAACTTGGCAGAGAGGGAAGTCCCGGAAGGGTGACCTGGATCCGGCAGCCCCGCTGGGATTCGGCCACACCGATCCGGCCGCCGTGCAGATCGACCGCCCAGCGCGCGATGGCGAGGCCCAGACCCGTACCGCCGTCGCTGCCCGGGCCGTGCGGCGAGGGCACCCCGCCCCGGTTGAACCGCTCGAAGACGCGGTGCCACTCCGACTTCGGAATGCCGGGCCCCTCGTCCAGGACCTCCAGGGTCAGCGACTCCGGGCACTCGCCGCGTCGGGCCTTGACCGTCACCCGGCCGTGCGGCGGGCTGTGCTTGACCGCGTTGTCGATGAGATTGGCCACGACCTGGTGGATCCGCTCCGGGTCCGCGTGCGCGGTCAGCTCGGGCGGGGACACGTCGAGGTGCAGATGGACGTCGGTGCGGGTGTGGCTGCCGGAGCCCGAGGCGATGCCCGCGCGCGCGGAGGCGACCATGTTGGCCTCCTTGAGCACACCCGACAGGTACGGCCAGACCTCGAAACGCCTCCTGCGCAGCGGTACGACGCCGTTGTCCAGCCTGGAGAGATCAAGGAGCGTCTCCACGAGCCGGCCGAGGCGCTCCGTCTGCTTCAGCGCCGTACGCATCGTCTCGGGGTCGGCGGCGGAGACACCGTCCACGACGTTCTCCAGGACCGCGCGCAGGCCCGCGATGGGGGTGCGCAGCTCGTGCGAGACATTCGCCACGAGTTCCTTGCGCTGGCGGTCCTGTGCCTCCAGCTCGTCGGCCATGAGGTTGATCGTCTCGGCCAGGTCGCCCAGCTCGTCACGGCGGCTGTCGCTCACCCGACGGGTGTAGTCGCCGTGCGAGATGGACCGGGCCACCGCGTTCATCTCGTCCAGCGGGGCGGTCAGCGAATGCGCCACGAACTGCGTGATCAGCAGGGTGGCGATCATCGAGAAGACGGTGATGAAGCGCAGCTCGGTCTCCGTGCGCACCGCGATCATCAGCAGACCGGTGGTGATGAACACCGAGACGACGACCAGCGTGCCGAGCTTCGTCTTGATCGAGAACGGCCGCACGCCACCCCAGGGATTCGCGCTCCTGCGCTCCCCGAAGCGACCCCCGCCGACGCGGCTCCCGAAGCGACCCTCGCCGAACCCGCGCTCTCCGAGCCCGCTCATGCCATCAGCCCCTCACGAAGGTCCCGACAGACGCCCGCTCAGGGAGTCGGGGTCTCCAGCGCATAGCCCACACCGTGCACCGTGCGGATCCGCTCGGCGCCGATCTTCCGGCGCAACGCCTTGATGTGGCTGTCGACGGTACGGGTGCCGGAGGCGTCCGCCCAGTCCCAGACCTCAGCGAGCAGCTGCTCGCGCGAGAGGACGGCGCGGGGGGTGTTCGCCAGGCACACCAGCAGGTCGAACTCGGTGGGCGTCAGATGCACGTCCTCCGAGCGCACCCGCACCCGGCGCTGCGCGTGGTCGATCTCCAGCTCACCGAGCCGCAGGATCCCGCTGCGCGGCGTCGAGGCGGCCAGCGCGGCCCGCTCCACCCGGCGCAGCAGGACGTGCACGCGGGCGGCCAGCTCGCGCATCGAGAACGGCTTGGTCATGTAGTCGTCGGCGCCGACGCCCAGCCCGACCAGCATGTCGGTCTCGTCGTCGCGCGCGGTGAGCATCAGCACCGGCACCGGGCGCGCGGCCTGCACCCGGCGGCAGACCTCCAGGCCGTCGAAGCCGGGCAGCATGATGTCGAGGATCAGCAGATCGGGCTGCCAGGCCTCGGCGGTGTCGACGGCGGCCGGACCGTCGCCCGCGGTTTGCACCAGGAATCCCTCGGCACGCAGGCGGGCCGCGATGGCGTCGACGATCGTCGGGTCGTCCTCGACCACCAACACCCGGCGCTGAGCGCCCGGGGTCGCCGCCGTGCCGTTGTGGGAGGTGTGTGTCTGCTCCATCGCCCGCCCCTGAAGTGTGCTTTCCGGAATCCGTGGGGTGATCCCATGACTGCGCTTGACGCTTGAATGATCCGCGTCAGGGAAGCAGAGTACGGGCAGTCACCGTGCCTCGGCTATCCAGGCCTTACCGCGAGGTGTACGACGTCCGGAACGCCCCGGGCAACCGGGATCTCTTCGGTACGCACCCGTTGGAACCCGGCATTCCGTAGGGTTCCTTCAAATTCCGGAGAGGGCTGCGCGGACCACACGGCGAGCACTCCGCCGGGCCTCAACGCCCTTGCGCAGCCTGCCAGTCCGGCCTTCGAGTACAGGCCCTCGTTGCCCTCGGTGACCGTCCAGCCGGGCCCGTTGTCGATGTCGAGACACAAAGCGTCGTACGTGGCGGAAATCTCATTGACGAACGCGAGCAGATCGGCCTCGACGATGTCCGTACGCGGGTCGGCGAGGGCCCGCGCGGACAGCCCGGCGAGCGGTCCCTCACGGTGCCAGTCGATGATGGCCGGCTCGCGCTCGACGACCGTGATGCGCCCCCACCGTGCGTCGGCGGCCGCGTGTGCGAGCGAGAACCCGACGCCGAGCCCGCCGATCAGGACACTCGGCTCCGGGCGCCCGTCCAGTGCGTCGTACGCGGCGTCCACCAGCAGCCGCTCCGAGCGGCCGTCGGAGGTGTCCATCAGAAAGCACCCGTTGGCGATGATCTGCAGCAGCGCGCCGTGTCGCCGCAGCACGACTTCGCCGTACGGGCCCTCACGGCGATCGATGACCACGGGGGTCTCGTACGAGGCAGTCATGGCGCCCATCCTGGCAGTTTCGCCGGGATGGGCACCTGAATTACCGGTTCAGAGCCCGTGCCCGCAGGCGAACACCGGGTCCTCGGTGTCATTGGGCACGTCGGGCCGGGACGCCTCCACCGCCGCCATGGAGCGCGGCAGTTCGAACGGCAGACGGCCCTCGGCCCGTGCCCGCCCGAAGGTGACGTCGAGGAGTGCCGCGTCGCTCGCGCCGTAGTCGGCGACGAGCGCGGCGGCCTTCGCGGCGATCTCCGGGAGGACGGCGGGCCGCTCCAGGTTGACGCACACGAGCGTGGGCGTGGTGTCCAGGAGCCGCAGGATCTCCTTCAGCTCGTCCTCGGGGAAGGCGAGTGAGCCGGAGTGGAAGAAGGACTCGAAGAGCCCGGGACGCTTCTCGTGCGGGGTGCGCAGGCGCAGCACGGCCAGGTCCGCGGCGACGGGATCGGCGACGACATTGCCGTACGCCGACGCCGTCCGTTCGCTGACGCCCCGGACGTACAGGTTCGGGCGGCCCTCGACGGGCAGCAGCGCGTGGTTGGTCAAAACGGTGAGGGAGCGGCGCTGGGCGGCCTCGCCGAGCGCGGTGAACTCGCCCGCCCCGACGGTCTCCTCGGCCCGGTCGGGATCGACATGGGGGTTCTCGAAGAGGCCGAGCACGAACTTCTCGCGCAGGAGTCGACGTACGGATTCATCGATACGTGCCGCGCTCACGCGCCCGGAGCGAACCAGCTCGACGATCACCTCGGGGCACTGCTCGCCGCCGAACTGGTCGGCGCCCGCGTCCAGCGCCTTCGCCGCGCGTTCGGCGACGGAGAGGTGCTCGGCGCCCCAGGCGCGGGCGGGGAACAGCTCACCGAAGATGGGCGCGTCGGTGAGCAGGCCCCAGTCGGTGCAGATGACGCCGTCGAAGCCGAGGCGCCCGCGCAGCAGACCGGTGAGGACATCGCGGTTGAAGCCGAAGCCGACCTCCTCCCAGTCCGTGCCGACCGGCTGTCCGTAGTACGGCATCATCTGCGAGCAGCCGGCCTCGATGGCCGCCTTGAACGGCGCCAGGTGGTAGTCGCGCATCCCGCCGGGGTAGACCTGCTCCTTGCCGTGCGCGAAGTGCGGGTCCTCGCCGTCCTTCTGCGGTCCGCCGCCGGGGAAGTGCTTGACCATGGCCGCCACGGACTCCGGACCGAGCCGCGCGCCCTGAAGACCGCGGACATACGCCCGTACCAGTGCGCTCGTCAGTTCCGCGGACGAGCCGAACGTGCCGGACTGGCGCGACCAGCGCGGCTCGGTGGCCAGGTCGATCTGCGGGTGCAGGGCCACCCGGAAGCCCACCGCCAGATACTCGCGACGCACCGTGTCGCCGAACTTCTCGACCAGCTCCGGGTCGCCGATCGCGGCCAGGCCCAGCGGCTCGGGCCAGGCCGAGAAGGCACCGGAGTTGAAGGACGCGCCCGGGTTGTCGGTGAACGCGTGGCGCGGGTCGGTGGAGAGGGTGACCGGAATGCCGAGACGGGTGCCCGCCGCCAGCTCCTGGATCCGGTTGACCCACTGGGCGGTCTCACGGACGCCGTACTGCCCGATGAGGTTGAAGTGGGTCAGACCCCTGTCCTCGACCAGCTCGGGGGTGGAGGCGTGCACGAAGGGGCCCTCGGTGGCGAAGGTTCCGTCGGCACTCATGCCGAGCATGGAGTGGAAGAGCTGGCCCGCCTTCTCCTCCAGGGTCATGCGGGCCAGGAGGTCCTCGACGCGCTCGTCGACGGGGCGGTGCGGGTCGCGGTACGGGGGGATGGTCATCCCGGGCTTCCTTCGTACGTGGGGTTACTTGACGGAGCGGATGAACTGGACGGCGAAGGCGCCCAGTACGGCGCAGACCGCGCCGAAGAGGAACAGCGCGCCGTAGTTGCCGCCGCCGCCGATCGCGAGGAACGCGGGGGCGATCATGGGGACGAGGGACTGGGGGAGGGCGTTGCCGATGTTCAGGACGCCCATGTCCTTGGCGGACTCCTCGGGGTTCGGCAGGACCGCGGCGGCCAACGCCATGTCGACGGAGAGATAGAGGCCCTCGCCGAAGCCGAAGACGACCAGGGCGGCGACGTATGTCCCGAAGGACTGCGCCGAGGCGATCATCCCGAGACTGACGGCCATCACGAGGGAGGACCCGAGGACGTACGGCTTGCGGCGGCCCGACCGGTCGGAGAGCTGGCCGCCGAGCAGTGAGCCGAGCACGATCGCGGCGACCATGGCGAGGGTGCCGGCGAAGACCTTGCCGGAGACGTCGTCGTCGCTGTAACCGAGGCGGTCCATCAGGAAGTACACCTGGTAACTGGTCACACAGGAGGCGCCGGTGAAGACCAGGAAGCGGCCCGCGAAGTTCCAGGCGAAGTCGGGGTGCGTGCGCGGGCTGACCCAGAAGCTGCGCAGGAACTCCTTGAAGCTGTAGGGCGCGAAGGCTCCCGGCCGGGCCGGGCGGTCCTTCATCACGGCGGCGAGGCAGCCGACGGAGACGACGCCGATGGCGCCCGGGACGAGGAAGGCGAGGCCATCGAGCCGCTGAACGCCTGTGCCAGCCCGGAGCCGGTGATGATCGCGAGCGGTGTCGTCATGCCGACGACGCCCGAGACGCGGGCCATCTGCCGCGGGGGGATCAGGTCCGGGATGCAGGAGGTCAGCGCGGCCAGGGCGGCGTTGATGCCGAGCTGCGCGAGCGCCCAGCCGAGCATCAGGGTCAGTACGTCGGAGCCGAGCGCGACGACCAGCAGACCGCCGAGGCCGGCCACCATGCCGCCCAGCAGCCAGGGCCGGCGGCGGCCGAAGCGGCTGGTCGTGCGGTCGGACAGGGCGCCGAAGACGGGGTTGGCGACCATCGCGAGCAGGGCGCCGACGGACAGTACCTGACCGAGCGCGGCGCTTCGGTCGTCCTCCGGGACGATCTGGCTGACCCGTAGGGCGAGGGTGACCATCACCGGCGTGAGGACGGCGAGATAGGCGCCGAACTGAGCGAATCCGAGGGTGGCGATGAGCCTTGCGGGAGCTTCGGACGAGGGGGCGTCCTGCGCGGGGAGCTCGGGCGAGCGGGCGCCGAGCGAGGCGTCTGGCGTGACGGCCATGGCGGCTCTCCATGGGGACGAGGGCGGCTTCCTTGCCGCACCGGGCGCCCTTAGGGAAACACCAAAACCGAGTGGGTAGTAGGTTTTGATCACGTGGTCAGAATCACGCCGCGCATGGCTTGAAAAAGAGGGCTGATGACTCGTGTAACCGCCGGTTCCAGGCGGCCACGAGGAGGGTTCCCCGAGCGGGCTAAGGTGACGGTCATGGTGCACAACGAGAGCCGGAAGCCTCGCAAAGGCCCAGGCCGGGGGACGTACGCCGTGGGTGACGAGCGCCGCTCGCGGATCCTGGACGCCGCCGTCGAGCACTTCGCGCAGTGGGGGTTCCATGCGTCCTCACTGGCCCGCATCGCCAAGGACGTCGGCATCACCCAGGGCGGCCTGCTGCACCACTTCCGCAGCAAGGAGGACCTTCTCGTGCAGGTCCTGGCACGCTGCGAGGAGAACGACACGGAGCTGTTCTTCTCCCACGCGTTCGTCTCGGCCGCCGAGTGCTATGCGGCCCTGGTCCAGCTCGCCGAGTACAACAGCACGCGGCTCGGCCGGACCCGGATGTTCAACGTCCTCGCCGCCGAGGCCGGCGACCCGGGGCACCCGGCACACGCCTACTTCACCCAGCGGTACGTGGATCTCGTCGCGCACATGTCCGACCCGCTGCGGCACGCCGTCGAGAGCGGCGAACTGAAGCCCGACACCGACATCGTCGCGGTGTGCCAGGAGACCGCCGCCGTCATGGACGGACTCCAGGTCCAGTGGGTCCTCGACCCCAAGGGCTTCGACATGGTGGGCCGCCTGCGCGGGTACGCCGACCGGCTGCTGCGGTCGATCACGGTCGAGGGAAACGGCCTCGCCCCGGACGCCTGACGACCCTCTGCGGTTGCTGTGAATCGGCTCTCGCGTGGCGTCGGTCATAGACAGCGACGCCTGGGACACCAAGGGTGGGATGTAACGGAAGGAGCGCCTCACCGTGGAGCGGAGCGCGACCGAGCGGGCTGACGCCGCGCTCACGGACCCGGTGACGGGTGCGCCCTTGCTGGACGGGGTGCCCAGGCAGCGTGGCGGTTCCCTCGCGGTGCCGGTCCGCCGGGCCACTGTGGTCCCGACGCCGGGCCCGACATCCCCGGATGCCTCCCGCCCCCTCGCCCGGCTCCGCACCCTCCGCCCCTGGCGGCTGTTCCCCACCCCCACCGGTACGCCCTTCACCTTCGCCTACGCGGTCGTCCTCGCCGTGACGTCGGTCTTCACCGACCACGCGGACCCCTCGCTCGTGCACGCGCTGCACCAGGCGTCCAGCACGGACGTCGCGCACCTGGTGCGGTCCCCGGCGCTCGTACTGATCGCGAGCGCGCTGTGGATCGTGGGCGGCATCACCTCGCCGTACGCGATCGGGTTCCTGCTCGTCCTGACCGGCCTCGAGCGGCGGACGGGCGGGCCGCGGACGGCCGGGGTCTTCCTGCTCGGACATGTGCTGGCCACGCTGGCCACCGAAGTGCCGGTCGGGCTCTCGGTGTGGGCGGGCCATCTGCCCGACAGCTCCCTGCACCGCCTCGACTACGGCATCAGCTTCGGTGTCGCCGCGAGCGTCGGCGCGCTCGCCGGACTGCTTTCGCCGTGGCTGCGCTGGCCGGTGCTGCTCGGCTTCGGCGCGATGCTCGTCGAGGACCTGATCGCCTTCGAGGACCCGATGACGAACTGGGGTCACCTGATGGCCCTGGCGATCGGGATCTCGACATGGCCGTGGGTGCGGCGCGGGCGCCGAGCGGCGGCGCCGGGCAGCAGCGACGCGCGCACCCCCTGCTGCGTCAGCCACACCGGTTCACAGCGAGTCGGCACGCCAGCTCCGGAATGCCGAGCCGGCGCTCCTTCGCGGTAGTTACGCCGACGGGCACGGGCGTCCTCGTCGGTGACGACGAGGAGGATATGGGGGCCGGCGGAGCGCTTGCCGCGGCGGGCTCGGGGTGGCGGAGCGCTTGCCGCCCGGGGTCGCTCGTGGTGGTGGTGGGTTTGCCGCCCGGGGAGTCGCTCGCGGTGGTGGCGGGAGCCCGGCTGACGACCGGCGCCGAGGTGGGTCCCACTGGCGCCTTCCCCTCGGCCCCGCCGCTCCCCTGCGCCGCCCGTACAGCGGCCATGGCCCCGCCGCCCCCGCCGTGCCGCGGCCGCGCCCACGTCGGCCGTCACCCCGGCCCCGGCCCCGACGATCACCCCACGCCGCTCGGTCGCACCCGCCGGTCCTCGCCCACTGCCCCGGGTGATCATCAGGTTCAGGCGTCCCCGGTGAACTTCGCGCTCGTCAGCGGGGCCTGGACCTCGGCTCTTACGTAGGGGCGATAGTGGTGCCCCCGCCCGCCCCACACGGGTGATCGCTCACAGCGAACGGCCCTGGGGAACAATCGGAAGCTCACAAGCATTGAGTCGGCATAGCTCAACTTGACTGCCGAAGGGGAGATCATGGCTGCCACGTCCACACCGCTCACCTTGCCCGTGCTGCCACTCGATGACGAGGTCGTGCTGCCCGGGATGGTGGTTCCGCTGGACCTCAACGACACCGATGTACGCGCCGCCGTGGAGGCCGCCCAGGCCGCCGCGCGTTCGACGCCGGGCAAGCCGCAGGTCCTGCTGGTGCCACGCATCGACGGGACGTACGCGGGCACAGGTGTGCTCGGCACCGTCGAGCAGGTCGGCCGCCTGGCCGACGGCGACCCGGGCGCGCTGATCCGCGGACGTGGGCGCGTGCAGGTCGGCGCGGGGACCACCGGTCCCGGTGCCGCCCTCTGGGTCGAGGGCACCCGGGTCGACGAGATCGTGCCCGACCCGCTGCCCGGCCGGGTCGCCGACCTGGTCAAGGAGTACAAGGCCCTCGCCACCAGCTGGCTCCGCAAGCGCGGCGCCTGGCAGGTCGTGGACCGCGTACAGCAGATTGATGACGTTTCCGCCCTTGCCGACAATTCCGGTTATTCGCCCTTCCTCTCCATCGAGCAGAAGGTGGAGCTCCTGGAGACCGCCGACCCCATCGCCCGCCTGAAGCTCGCCACCGAGCAGCTCCGCGAGCACCTCGCCGAGCAGGATGTCGCCGAGTCCATCGCCAAGGACGTACAGGAAGGCGTCGACAAGCAGCAGCGCGAGTTCCTGCTGCGGCGCCAGCTCGAGGCCGTCCGCAAGGAGCTGCGCGACCTCAAGGGCGAGGAGGGCGAGGACGAGTCCGACGACTACCGCGCCCGCGTCGAGGCCGCCGACCTCCCGGAGAAGGTCCGCGAGGCCGCGCTCAAGGAGGTCGAGAAGCTCGAGCGCTCCAGCGACCAGTCGCCCGAGGGCTCCTGGATCCGGACCTGGCTCGACACCGTGCTCGAACTGCCGTGGAACGAGCGGACTGAGGACGAGTACGACATCCAGGGTGCCAAGGCGATCCTCGACGCCGAGCACGCGGGCCTCGAGGACGTGAAGGAGCGGATCACCGAGTACCTCGCGGTGCGCAAGCGGCGCTCCGAGCGTGGGCTCGGCGTGGTCGGCGGGCGGCGCGGCGGCGCGGTGCTCGCGCTCGTCGGGCCTCCCGGCGTCGGCAAGACCTCGCTCGGCGAGTCCGTCGCGCACGCCATGGGCCGCAAGTTCGTCCGCGTCGCCCTCGGTGGCGTACGGGACGAAGCCGAGATCCGCGGCCACCGGCGTACGTACGTCGGCGCGCTGCCCGGCCGTGTCGTCCGCGCCATCAAGGAGGCCGGGTCGATGAACCCGGTGGTCCTGCTCGACGAGATCGACAAGGTCGGCTCCGACTTCCGCGGCGACCCGGCGGCGGCCCTGCTCGAAGTCCTCGACCCCGCCCAGAACCACACCTTCCGCGACCACTACCTGGAGGTCGAACTCGACCTCAGCGACGTCGTGTTCCTCGCCACGGCCAACGTCCTCGAAGCCATCCCCGAGGCACTGCTCGACCGTATGGAGCTGGTTCGCCTGGACGGCTACACCGAGGACGAGAAGGTCGTCATCGCCCGGGACCACCTGCTGCCGCGCCAGCTGGAGCGGGCCGGTCTGGAGAAGGACGAGGTCACCCTCGACGAGAGCGCGCTGCGCAAGCTCGCGGGGGAGTACACCCGGGAAGCGGGCGTACGCAACCTGGAGCGGGCCGTCGCGCGACTGCTCCGCAAGGTCGCGGCCCAGCACGAACTGGGCGACCGTGAGCTGCCGTTCACGGTGACCGACGCGGATCTGCGCGGTCTCATCGGGCGCCCGCACCATGTGCCCGAGTCCGCCCAGGACCCGGCCGAGCGCCGCACGGCGGTCCCGGGTGTCGCCACCGGTCTGGCCGTCACCGGCGCGGGCGGTGACGTCCTCTTCGTGGAGGCGTCGCTGGCCGACCCGGAGACGGGCGCGGCCGGTCTGACCCTCACCGGTCAGCTGGGTGACGTGATGAAGGAGTCGGCGCAGATCGCGCTGAGCTTCCTGCGCTCGCACGGCGCGGAGCTCGAACTCCCCGTCGGCGACCTGAAGGACCGGGGCGTGCACATCCACTTCCCGGCGGGCGCGGTCCCCAAGGACGGCCCGAGCGCGGGCGTCACCATGACGACGGCGCTGGCGTCGCTGCTGTCCGGGCGGCTGGTCCGTACGGACGTGGCGATGACGGGTGAGGTCTCGCTGACCGGGCGCGTCCTGCCCATCGGCGGGGTGAAGCAGAAGCTGCTCGCCGCGCACCGGGCGGGCGTCACCACGGTCGTCATCCCCAAGCGCAACGAGGCCGACCTGGACGATGTCCCGGCCGAGGTCCTGGACAAGCTCGACGTCCACGCCGTCACGGACGTCCGCCAGGTCCTGGAGCTGGCGCTGTCGCCGGCGACGAACGGCGCCGCGCCTCGGGTTCCGGTGGCGGCGTGACGGACGCCACCGGATAGGGAAGGCCCGGGTCCCGTGAGGGAGGCCCGGGCCTTCGCCGTACGTCAGCCGTTGGCGAGCGCGACCACCCGGTCGAGCGCGCCGTTGAACTTGTCGTGGTCACCGACCGTCGGTCCGGACGACGTGTACTGCCACATCGTGTAGTAGCCCCAGCCCGCTGGCAGCGTCCCCGGGTCGGAGGCGTAACGGGCGATCCACAGCGGGTTGGTGGCGGCGAAGGCGCTGGAGTCTCCCGTGCACTGGGTCCACCAGCTGGTGGCCGTGTAGATCACGGCGTCACGGCCGGTGCGCGCCTTGTACTGGGTGAGGAAGCTGCTGATCCAGCTGACCATCGCGCTCTGCGTCTTGCCGTAACAGGCCGCCCCGTACGGGTTCCACTCGATGTCGAGCGCGCCGGGGAGCGTCCTGCCGTCCTTGGACCAGCCGCCGCCGTGGTCGACGAAGTAGTTGGCCTGGGTGGCGCCGGTCGTCGTGTCGGGGGTCGCGAAGTGGTACGCGCCGCGGATCATGCCGACGTTGTACGAGCCGTTGTACTGCTGGGCGAAGTACGGGTTCGTGTAGTACGTCCCCTCGCTCGCCTTCGTGTAGGCCCATCTGACCCCGCTGCTCCACAGGGTCGACCAGGCGACGTTGCCCTGGTAGCCGCTGACGTCCACCCCCTCCGTCTGGGTGGCGTCACCGCTGCTGGGCGTACCGCCCTGGCCGTCGTGCGCCACGACGCCCATGCCCATGCGGGCGGAGCCACGGGCGGGGGTGTCGGCGGCGGACGAGGGGAGGGTGGACAGGAGGGAGAAGGCGGCGAGCAGGGCTCCCACCGCGAGCAGGCGGGGGCGGTGGGCCGTCGCGAGTCTGTGTCTGTGCACGGGCATGTCGTGCCTCCGAAGAGATCGGTGGTGCACGGTGGTGCTCGGTGGGGGGAACACGGGCAGCACGCGCCTGCCCGTGGGGGGTCAGGTCGTCATCGACCTGTCGATGGCGTGGGCATGCCAGTGATTGCCTGGTAAAGAAGCTACGCACGTAGAAGACGGCGTGGGAAGAGGGCCCGGAGGCTGCCGTTGGTCTACGCCTGCGAAATACTGGCGGAGCTGCGGCAATGGCGATTTTTGGCGGAAACTTTCAGGATCGGGAAACCGGGTCAGGGGTGCTGACGTGCAGGAGAACGGAAACCGCGGCGGACCGCGTGTCGAATCCGAGGCGTCGGGAAATGGTGTGGACCAGGAGTTCCCGGCGCTGGAACGCGAGTTGACCGTTTTCTTGCGGCGCGCCCGCGCCTCCTCCGGGGAGATGGCCCGCGAGGTCCATCCCGACCTGGAGTCCTCCGCGTACGGACTCCTCGTACGCCTGGACGAGTGCGGCCGCCAGCGCGCCACGGAACTCGCCGCCTACATCGGCGTCGGCAAGGCCACGATGTCCCGCCAGCTTCGCGCCCTCGAAGACCTCGGCCTGGTCGCCCGCGAACCCGACCCCGCCGACGGCCGCGCCTGGCTCGTCCACCTCACGGACGAGGGGCGCAGGCGCTTCCGCAAGGTGCGCGAGGCCCGCCGTGCGCGGTACGTCCGGCAACTGACGGGCTGGGACCCCCGCGAGGTCGCGGAACTGGCCCGACTGCTGCACCAGTTGAACGTCGGTATGGAGAGGTAATTTCACCCCTTGGAGCTGGGTGGGGCGAAGTAACCTCACATCTCCACGAACACCACCGTCGCGTCGTCATGCGTCTTGCTCCGCCGCAGATACGCCCGCTCCTCGGCGTCCGCGCTCTCCAGCGCCCGTACGCGATCGATGAGAGCCCCCGCGCCCTCCTTGCGGACGACGGTGAAGAGGCCGGGCCAGTCGCCCTCGCCGAACTTCTCCACCCAGCGGGTGGCGCCGTCCGTGAGGGCGGTCAGGGCGCGTACGGAGGCGCGCGGCACGGTCCCGGTCACGGCGCGGGCGGCTACGGCGGGGTCGGCGGCGGCCGTGAAGAAGCCGCCTTCCCTGTTGCGGACGGTCGCGTCGGCGAGCGCGTCCGTGGTGAGCGAGGCGCGGGGGAGGCGGGCGAGGCGGTCGTCCAGCAGCGCAGTGACCTCGCCCGTGGGGGACTCCACCAGCAGGGCCGAGTCCGACAGGACCAGATACTCGACCTCGACCGCGGACCACCTCGCGAGGACCACGGTTGCCTGGGGTGTGCGTGGGTGAGAAAGGTCACAGGTGTCGGCGTGGGCCTCGGTCACGCGGCGAATGGCCCGCGACAGGACCTCCGCCAGGGGTGCATCTCTGAGTGAAACAGACAGTTCAGTCAGGGCTCCGCCGAGCCGGGAGGAGAACCAGGCAACGGAATGCAGACAGCCGTCGTCGCCCCGCGGGGGTGTCACCCCGTCGAGGACGACCAGCGAACCCCCTTGTCCTGAGGCGGGAAGCGCGATCGATGCGAAGTCCTCATTGGGGCGGTCCGGGTCGCCGGGCTGCGAGACGAGTTCAGTGCGCATCCGGCCAGTCTGCACGAGCCCTTCACATGGTCCACGAAAGGCTGGCAACCGTCGCCGAACAGGTGCGGACCGTCAGCTCAGGCGCCGGGTTTGGCATGGAATGATCGACTCCGGCAAGGCGTGGCGGCGAATACTGCCAAAGCGCGTCGCCGACGTCCAACCGGCCCGCCGGGCAAGGCCGTCGCACACGCCACAGGAACTTGCCCGCCAACTCCCGTCCGGGGTTCACTCCTTCGGGTGGCGGGTCAGATGATGCGGGACCACTGCCTACCGGCACTGGGAGGGTCGGGAGCCGTACCGGGCGGACGCCGCAATTGACGGGGCGTCACCCGGGCCCATGGGTACACGAGTCAGGAATGCGAGCACCGGTGCAGAAGACGCGGCCGAGGCGCACAGGCAAGCAGACGGCCTCCAGCTCCACGGGGGGTGTCACCGGCGACGCCGCCGACTCCGCGGGCCGGGGGCGGCCCGCCCGTGTACGCACCCGGCTGATCGTCGCCGTGGCGGTCGTCGCGGCGGCCATCGCAGGGGCCGGAGCCCCCACGGTGCTGACCGCCTCGGAGCAACTGAACGACTCCCAGAACCTGGTGACGCTCGCGCAGCGCACCCAGCAGGCGCTGACCCTCGCGCACTCGCTGGCCGACGAGCGCGACGAGGTCACCTCGTACGTCGCCGCGGGGCGCCCCAAGGACAAGGCGCCCTCCGAGCAGCGCAGCACCCGAGTCGACCGGGAGGTCGAGGAGTTGCGGGCGGACGAGGACGCCCCGGCCGCGCTGCTGAAGGACCTCGACGGCATCCCCTCGCTCCGGAGAGCGGCGCTCACCGGAAAGAGCAGTGCTCTCCAAGCGCACCAGGCGTACTCCGCCGCCATCGCCGAACTGCACGCCCTCGCCGAGGACCTGGCGGACCGGCTGCCGCCCCGCGCGGGCTCCGGCGCGCACGCCCTCGCCGAGCTGGACTCCGCCGTCCAGCAGTCCGCCGCCGCCCGCGGCCTGCTGCTCGCCGCGCTCAGCATCCCGCGCTCCACGCAGACGGTCATCGACCCAGCCACCGGCCTGCCGACGACCACCAGCACCTCGTCGGCCGCCGACACCAAGCAGCGGGACGCGCTGAGCTCCGCCGCCCAGCAGGGCCGCCTGCGCTCGGACGCGGCCCTCGCCGACTTCCGCGAGACGGCGCCCAAGCAGGCCGCGGCCTCGTACGACTCCACGGTCACCGGACCCGACGTCAGCGCCGCCGACACCTACCTCGCGCGCCTGACCGACCAGCCGACGCTCGTCGGCGCGGAACTCGACACCAGCGCCAAGAAGCTCGACGCCGCCCTGTCGGCGCGCATCGAGCTGATGCGCGGCGCCGAGGCCTCCCTCAACGACCACCGCACCAAGGATCTCGAAGCGCTCCGTGACGACGATGTCACCGCGCTGGAGATCCGGATCGCCCTCATCGGCACGCTGCTGCTCGTCGCGGTCGGCGTCTCGATGGGCATGGCCCGCAGCCTCACCCGCCCACTGGCCGTGCTGCGCCTCGGCTCGGCACGGATCGCCGCCGACCCGGGCAGCGAGGAGCCGGTCAGGTTCACCGGCCGCAACGACGAGTTCGCCCAGGTCGTCCGCTCCGTCAACGCGATGCACGGGCACGCCGCGACGCTGCACGAGCGGCTCGCCACCCTGGAGGGTGACCGCAAGCACCTCATCGGGCAGCGCCGGCTGATGGCCGACGAGCGCGACAAGCTGCGGACCGAACTCGCCGAGGCAGCCGCCCACTTGGAGCGGCTGCGCGACAGCATCCACGGCACCTTCGTGAACCTCGCGCTGCGCACCCTCGGGCTCGTCGAACGCCAACTCGGCGTCATCGAGGGTCTGGAGGAGCGCGAGCAGGACCCGGACCGCCTCGCCACCCTCTTCAAGCTCGACCACTTCGCCACCGTCATGCGGCGGCACAGCGAGAACCTGCTCGTCCTCGCGGGCGCCGAGCACGTCCAGCACCACGCGGGTCCTGTCCCGCTCGTCGACGTCGTACGGGCCGCGGTCAGCGAGATCGAGCGGTACGAGCGGGTGCGCATCGCCGCGCTGCCGCCGCACGCGCATCTCGCCGGGTTCGCCGCCGATGACATCAGCCATCTGCTGGCCGAACTCCTTGAGAACGCCACGTCGTTCTCGCCGCCCGACCTCTCCGTGGAGGTCTCCGGGTGGCTGCTGGAGAACGGCGAGGTGATGCTCTCCGTGCAGGACGAGGGCATCGGCATGACCGACGCGCGAATGAGCCGGCTCAACGCCCGCCTTGCCGACTTCGAGGCGGAGGACACGTACGACCAGGAGAGCGGCGAGGATCTCGGGCTCGGCCTGTACGTGGTGTCCCGGCTCGCCCACCGGCACGGCGTGCGCGTGCGGCTGCGCGAGCAGAAGCAGGGCGGTGTCGCCGCGGTGGTCGTCCTCCCGAAGGGCATGCTGGCCGCGGCGCCCGCCGTCACCGTCCCGACGACGGCCCGGGTTGCCGGCGGCGCCCCCGCGGTGACGCTGCCGGGCGCGGACGCCGAGGCCAACTCCAACGTCCTGCCCGGCCGCTCGGCCCTCACGCCGCCGACCCCGGCCGCCGACGAGGACCCGCTGATCGCGGCGGCGGAGGCGGCCGTACGCGACGCCGACGCCGAATCGTCGGCTCCCGCCCACAACGCCGAATCGTCGGCTCCCGCCCGCGACGCCGAGCCCGCGCCGGGGGTCGTGCCCGCGCCGGATGCCGTGCGCGAGCCCGTGCCGGATGCCGTGCGCGAGGCCGCGCCGGGCGTCGTGTCCGCGTCGGTCTCCGCCCGCGCTGCCGATGCCGGTGCCGTGCGTGATGCCGAGCCCGCGCCGGATGCCGTGCGTGCGTCGGCTCTCGCCCGCGATGCCGAGTCCGCGCCGGATGCCCTGCGCGCGTCGGCTCCCGCCCGCGATGCCGAGTCCGCGCCGGATGCCCCGCGCGCGTCGGCTCCCGCCCGCGATGCCGACTCCGCGCCGGACACCGTGCCCCCGCTGGGCGCCGGAGCGCCCTCTGCCGCGCCCCCGCCCGGGCCCGCTCCCGAGCCCGCGTCCGCAGCGGTGCCCGCCGGTGCGGAGCCGCGGCACCCCGTGCCGACGCCCGAGACCACGATGGAGCTCCTGATCCCGGAGCCCCCGGCGGAAGCGGCCACCCCCGCACCGGCCGCCACCGAGCCCGCCCAGGAAGCCTTCGAGCTCGCCCGGCCCACCACAGACCCCTATGCCATCGGCCCCGACACCCATGAACGGGTGCCGGACGAGGACCGCCCCCGGGTCACCGACAAGGGCCTGCCCAAGCGGACGCCGAAGATCTCCGCGCCCGCGCCGGTCCCCCGGCCGCGCACGGGCGGCGTGGACGCCGAGGCCCTGCGCCGCAGGCTCGGCGGTTTCCACCGGGGCGCGATGGAGGGCCGCCGCGACGTGGAGGCGGAGATCGCCGAGAAGACGGCGGAGATGAACGCTCCCGCAGGACACGCGCCCAACGCGCACCCGCTCAACGCACAGGACGTAGAAGCACCGGGGGGCACAGTCGAGGAGGCAAGCAGTTGACCGCGCCCAGTACCTTCGGCCTGAGCAGCGAAGCCCGCAATCTGCACTGGCTGCTGACGAATCTCGTCGAGGAGGTGCCGGGCCTCCTGTCGGTCGCGGTCGTCTCCTCCGACGGTCTGCTGCTGCTCTCCTCCGACCCCGGCAGGAACGCGGAGGCGAGGACGGCGGACACGGCCCGGCCCACCGGTCCCAAGGGCTCCGCCGCCGACCTCGCCACCATCGTCTCCGGCATCGGCAGCCTCACCATCGGCGCCGCCAAGCTGATGGACGGCGGCAACGTCAAGCAGACGATGGTCGCGATGGACGAGGGCAGCCTCTTCGTGATGTCGATCAGCGACGGCTCGCTGCTCGGCGCGCACGGCTCCCCGGACTGCGACATGAGCGTGGTGGCGTACCACATGGCGCTCTTCGTCGGCCGCGCCGGCCACGTGCTGACCCCCGAACTCCGCAGCGAGCTTCGAAAATCCCTTGAGTCCGAGTCGATGGGGAGTGCCCGATGACCGCGTCGAGCAACGCCCACAAGCTCCCCGTCCGCGGCGGCGACCGCAAACCCGCCCGGGTACGCCCCTACTCGCTCACCGGCGGCCGTACCCGCTTCGGACACGTCCTCCTCGTGGAGACGTTCGTGGCCGCGCTGGAGGCCCCG
This sequence comes from Streptomyces sp. NPDC048415, assembly GCF_040651675.1. Taxonomy (NCBI): domain Bacteria; kingdom Bacillati; phylum Actinomycetota; class Actinomycetes; order Kitasatosporales; family Streptomycetaceae; genus Streptomyces; species Streptomyces sp. NPDC048415. The sequence continues at coordinate 83,885 of NZ_JBEZKJ010000002.1, forward strand.
GAGGAGCGCAAGGAGCTGAGCAACGGCTCGCTCGCGGGCCGGGTGATGCCCGAGATGCGGGCCATCGTCGAACTCTGCCGCCGGATGCGCACGGTGGCCGAGATCGCCGCTCTGCTCAGGATGCCGCTCGGCGTGGTCCGGGTGCTCCTGAGCGACCTGGCGGACCAGGGAAAGATCCGTGTGTATGGAACCGGTCACGGCACGGGACAGCCGGACCGCGCTCTGCTGGAAAGGGTGCTGAGTGGACTCCGTCGTCTCTGACGTCATCGCCGCGCCGGACGCGGACGAGAACCTGCAGGCCTGGCAGACGGACCGAACCCGCGCCCCGATCGCCACCAAGATCGTCGTCGCGGGCGGCTTCGGTGTCGGCAAGACCACCCTCGTCACCGCCGTCTCGGAGATCACGCCCCTCCAGACGGAGGCGCTGATGACGCAGGCCAGCGAGGACACCGACGACCTCACCGGTACGCCGGAGAAGCTGACCACCACCGTGGCCATGGACTTCGGCCGCATCACGCTCGACGACGACCTGGTGCTCTACCTCTTCGGTACGCCGGGCCAGCAGCGGTTCTGGTTCATGTGGGACGACCTGACGCGCGGCGCGATCGGCGCGGTGGTCCTCGCCGACACCCGCCGGCTGTCGGACTGCTTCCCGGCCCTCGACTACTTCGAGAGCTGCGGACTGCCGTACATCGTGGCCGTCAACCACTTCGACGGCAGCGAGCAGTTCGAGCCCGAGGACGTGCGCGAGGCCCTCACGGTGCCCCCGCACATACCTGTCATGATCATGGACGCGCGCCGCCGGATCTCGGTCGTGGAGACCCTTCTGGCCCTGGTCGGCCACGCGCTCGAAGTCAGCCCCGAGTAGGAGACAGCACCCGCATGCGGAAGATACTCGTCGTCGGAGCCGGCCAGTCCGGACTCCAGCTCGCCCTCGGCCTCCAGTCGCACGGGTACGAGGTCACCCTGATGTCGAACCGGACGGCGGACGAGATCCGCAGTGGCCGTGTCATGTCGACGCAGTGCATGTTCGACACGGCACTCCAGCACGAGCGCGATCTCCAGCTGAACTTCTGGGAGTCCCAGGCCCCGAAGATCGAAGGACTCGGCGTCTCGGTGGCCGTCCCGGGCTCGTTCGACCCGGGCCCCTCGCAGCGCGCGATCGACTGGGTGGGCAAGCTCGACGGGTACGCGCAGTCCGTCGACCAGCGCGTGAAGATGGCCGGCTGGATGGAGACGTTCGCGCAGCGCGGCGGCCAGCTGGTCATCCACGGCGCCGCGGTCTCCGACCTCGACTACTTCGCCCGTACGTACGACCTGGTGCTGGTCTCGGCGGGCAAGGGCGAGCTGGTGTCGATGTTCGGCCGCGACGCCTCCCGTTCCCCGTACAGCGAGCCGCAGCGTGCCCTCGCGGTCTCCTACGTCCATGGCCTCGGCCCGCGCCCGGAGCACCCGGACTACGACGCGGTCCGCTGCAACCTGGTCCCGGGTGTCGGCGAGCTGTTCATCATGCCGACCCTGACCACCTCCGGCCGCGCCGACATCCTCTTCTGGGAAGGCATACCCGGCGGCCCGCTCGACGTCTTCACCGGCGTCAAGGACCCAGCCGAACACCTTTCCCTGACCCTGGAACTCATGGAGCGGTTCACGCCGTGGGAGTACGCGCGGACAAGCAAGGTCGAACTGACCGACGCGGGCGGCACCTTGTCGGGGCGCTACGCGCCCACTGTCCGCAATCCGATCGGTCGCCTGCCCGGCGGGGGACTGGTCCTCGGTGTCGCGGACGTGGTGGTGGCGAACGACCCGATTACCGGGCAGGGCTCCAACTCCGCCTCCAAGTGCGCGGCAGCGTACCTCGCCTCGATCCTCGAGCAGGGTGACAAGCCCTTCGACGAGGAGTGGATGCGGGCCACGTTCGACCGGTACTGGGACACGGCCCAGCACGTGACCAAGTGGACGAACGCCATGCTGGGCGTTCCGCCGGAGCATGTGCTGAACCTCATCGGCGCCGCGGGTCAGCTCCCGCCGGTGGCGGATCGATTCGCCAACGGCTTCAACGACCCGGCCGACTTCGAGAACTTCTTCTATGAACCGGAGAAGACGGGGGCTTACTTGGCTTCGGTGGCCGGGGCCTGAGCCTGCTGCTCCGGGTGCGGGCCGTTCGTGGCTGGTCGCGCCCACGCGGCTCAGCCCCGTGAGGTCACAGCCCCGCGCCCCTGACGGGGGCTCTGTAGCCCTCGTCAGATCCATCGGTTGCCCCTGGGGGGAGCTTCGGCGGCGTGTAGTGCCGCAGGGGCTCCCCGCCCGGATCGGGACGCACGGCCCCCCGCACGGGATTGGCGGCAATGGGCGAGACCTTGATCTCTGTCCCCGGGCGCGGCGCCTGCACCACCATCCCATCGCCCAGATACAGGGCTACATGCGTGGCCTCGGGGAAGTAGATCACCAGGTCCCCGGGGCGCAGCCTGCTCAGTGGAATCCGGGGGAGCCGGGCCCACTGCTCCTGACTGGTTCGGGGGATGGGCTGTCCGGCCCGCTGCCACGCCTGCGAGGTGAGGCCCGAGCAGTCGTACGACGTCGGCCCCTCCGCGCCCCACTGATACGGCTTGCCGATCTGCCCCACGGCGTACCGCAGCGCCCGCTCGCCCTCCACCGAGGGCCGCCGTTCGCTGCTGAGCGCCCCCGAGGCCATGAACTTCTTCTGGGCCGTGGCCACCCCCGACTTCTCGAACCGGTCCAGCTCGGCCAGCTGGTCGACGGTCAGTGCGGCAAGCAGCTCCTCCACCTGACCGAGCTGCCTGCGCACGTCATCCCGTTCCTTCTTCTGCCGCTGGGCGAGGGTGAGTTGGCCGTCGAGCGCCTTGCGGGCGGCACGCGCGAGCGCGTCGGTCCTCTGCTCGCTGCCCACCACCCGCCGCACGGTCTTGGCCCGCTCCAGCGACAACTGCCCGATCACATGCCCTTGGTCGAGGGCGTGCTGCGGATCGCGGGCGAGCAGCAGCCGCACATACGACGAGATCTCGCCGCTGTTCTGGTACTGCTGCCGGGCGAGCCGTCCCGCGGCGCCGCGGCTGTCGTGCAGCGAGAGGCGGGCCCTCGCGAGGGCGGAGTCGAGCCGGGCGACCTCGGCGCGCTGCTTCCTCAGCTTCTCGGCGGTCGCGTCGTACGCCTCGGTGGCCCGCTCGGCGTCCCGGTACAGCCGCTGAAGGTCCGTCAGCAGTTCGGAGACGGACCGCTGTCCGGGCTTGCCCGCTCCCGGCCCAGGGTCCGGGACGGCCGCCGCGCTCGACGGCGCGAACAACGCGCCGGCCGCCACCGCAGCCGTACAGACCAGACGCAGAAGCCTTCCTGACACCTCATCACCTCCGGTGCTTGCGGGGGTGGTACGTCCACCTCGCACCGGAAGGATCGGGCGGCCGCGACCCGAGCGCGCGCCGGCTGGCCGCTTCGGCCCAAGAAGGTCACTCGTCGGCGTGGGGATCCGGCGTGGCGTCGCCCTCGGTCCCGCTCTTCGGCGCCTCGCTCTTCGACCAAGGCCACTTCGGGCCGCCCCCCGGCTTCCCCGCCCCCTTTTCACCTTCGGCGGCATACTCGTACTTCCACCCCTGATGCAGCCCCAGCCGCTTGCTCCGGCTCGCCTGAACGCGCCGGTAGACGAGGACCGTGGGAGGGCCGCCGTCAGGGGCCGGCACCGGAACCCGGTACGTCTTCGGCGGGTGCCCGGTGAGCCCGAGCAGCACGGGCAGGACGCGCCCGTCCAGGGGGCCGCCGACAAAGGGGGTGTCTTCGCTCTTCACCGGACCAGTGTCACAGCAGGTGGGCCGCATCCCCGACAACGGGCAGCACACGGCGTACGAGCGTTCCCACGATGCCCTCCGGCCCCTCCAGCGCGAGCGCCGCCCGCACCACCCCCGCGGCCTGCGGATCCCGCCCCGCACTCGCCACCAGGGCCGCCACGAACTGCTCCACGAGCCAGTCCCGCAGCTCGTCCAACGGCGGTTCCTTGTGCTCGTCGAGCCAGATCAGCGAGGCGGCCTCCACGGCGGTGATCCACATCCGTACGGTCATCCGCAGCCGTGGCCCGGGGTCCTCGACCGCCAGGTGATCAAGGATGTGCTCGGCGGCGGCCCGCCGCACCCCGTCCACTATCGCCGTGGTCCGCGAGGTCTCGATGACGCTCCCGCCCTGCAGCAGCGCGCTGAATCCGGCGTCGTGCTGGTCCACGAAGGCGAGATACCGGTCCAGAGCCCGGGACAGCCGCTCGCTGAGCGGTCCTTCCGGAGGCTCCGCGAAGCAGTGCTCCAGCTCCTCCGCGGCCGACCTGAGCGCGGCCTCGTACAGCTGCTGCTTGCCGCCCGGGAAGTACCGGTACACCAGGGGCCGCGACACCCCGGCCGCCTCCGCCACATCGTCCAGCGAGACCTCCTCGGGCACCCGCTGGGCGAAGAGCGACAGGGCCGCCTCGAGCAGCTGACTGCGCCGCTCCTCGACGCTGAGCCGACGGTATGCGCGGGTCGGAGCCTCGGAGGTCATGTTCGGCAGCGTAACGGGTTTCGCCCCCTCCGCCCCTGTCCGTCCCGTCCCGTCCTGGGGCTTCGGCCCAGACCCTGCCTCCTCAGACGCCGCAGGGGCTTAGTCCTGCCGAAGCCCCCCGGCGGTTACGCCAGCAACCCCGACGACTTCCACAGCCGCCGCCCGGCCCCCCGCAGCACTCCGATCTCGTCCAGGAAGTCCGTGAGCCGCTTCGCGCCGGTCTGCATCACCTCACGTCGGTGCCCACTCGCCTTGACCTGCGCCAACGCCTCCCGCTTGTCGAGCCCGACGTTCGTGTAGACCTCGGGATTGATGAAGGCGACGGAGAAGACGCGCGCGAACTCGCCCGAGGTGACCCGGGTGAACTCCTGCGACCACCGCGGCGCCGTGACCATCTGCCGCCGCAGCTCCTCCCGCGCGTACCGCACATGCCGCGCCTCCTCCACCACATGGATGCGCGTGACTCCCCGGACGAGGGTCTGCACCCGCTCGTCCGGGAAGGTCAGCCGCTGCATCCAGTCGAGGATCTCCTCCCCGAGCAGCGTGGCCGTGAAGGAGCCGGGCGTGGTCGAGATGGTCTTGAAGAGCCGGCCGAGATTCAGATGTGCCCGGCTCACCGGGTAGTACGGCGTCCCGCCCCGGGAGATCAGCCGGGCGAACATCTTCGAGTGCCGGCACTCGTCCTCGATCTCGGTCAGCGCGTACCGCACATGCGCGCTCGTCGCCGCCTTGTCGTAGATGTGCCGCACCAGCAGCTGCATCAGGATGATCTCGAACCAGATCCCCAGCGACGCCAGCGCCGCGGCCTCGTGCTGCGACAGTGCGATCCGTTGCTCCTCGCTCATCCGCTTCCACATCGGGGTGTCGTACAGCGACACCAGCTCCGGCGGCCAGAACCACTTGCCCTCCTCGAAGGGCGCGTCCCAGTCCAGCTCCTTGTCCGGGTCGAAGGAGTGCTTGGCGGAAGAGTCGAGCAGCCGCTCGGCCACCTGCTCCCGGTCCTTGAGCAGGCCGAGCGCATCCCTCAGCACATCGGCTTCCGGCACGGTCGTCATCGCTGTTCCCACCTCGTCGTACGGGATCTCCATGGGTTACCGGCGGTCACGTCTTATGAGACTGCTTGTCAGCAAGCTCGTCAATCCCTTGCGTCCGACTTGTTGACGACGCGTCTACCCCGTGTGAGCCTGCGAGGTATGCCGACGCATGAGCTGTACGCCAAGGATTCGGGAGATCCCGTCTGGCAGGTACCGGCCTCCGGGGCGGCACGCTTCAGCTGGGAGTACGACGACGGCCGCGATCGCCTCCTCGCCCTCTACCAGAAGGGCAAGGACAAGCAGTGGGACGGCCAGAAACGGATCGACTGGGCCCTCGAAGTGGACCCCTGCGATGCGCTCGGCACCCCGGACGAGGCCATGACCCTGTACGGAACGCCGTACTGGGCGAAGATGACCGACCGGGACAAGGGTGAACTGCGCAAGCACTACGCCTCCTGGCAGTTCAGCCAGTTCCTGCACGGCGAACAGGGCGCGATGGTCTGCGCGGCGCGCATCGTCGAGTCGGTCCCGGACCTGGACGCGAAGTTGTATTCGGCCACCCAGACCATGGACGAGGCCCGACACGCTGAGGTCTACGCCCGGTTCCTGCACGAGAAGATCGGCATGCTCTACCCGATCAACGACGACCTGCGGTCTCTCCTCGGCGACACCCTCCGCGACTCCCGCTGGGACATGCCCTACCTCGGCATGCAGGTCCTGATCGAGGGCCTGGCGCTGGCCGCCTTCGGCATGATCCGCGACACCACGGACAAGCCCCTGCCGAAACAGATCCTCGCGTACGTGATGCAGGACGAGGCCCGCCACGTCGCCTTCGGCCGCATGGCGCTCCGCGATTACTACAAACAACTCTCGGACGCCGAACTGCGCGAACGCGAGGAATTCGTGATCGAGGGCTGCTATTTGATGCGGGACCGGCTTCGCGGAGTGGAAGTCCTCGAGAACTTCGGCATCCCGAAGGCCGAGGCCGAGACATACAGCGAGCAGTCCGAATTCCTGCACCTCTTCCGCCAGCTGCTCTTCAGCCGCATCGTCCCCTGCGTCAAGGACATCGGCCTGTGGGGCAAACGCCTGCAACAGGCCTATGTCGACATGGGCGTCTTCGACATGGGCAATTCCAACCTGGATCTGCTCATGGCCCAGGACGAGGAGATCGCGGAAAAGCTGGACGCGGAACGGTTCGCGGCGGAGGAGAAGCAACGGGTGGCGGAGGTGGAGGAGATGATCGAGAAGGGCACCTCCTGACCCGGCTGTCCCTGCCCCACCAGCTGACAGGCCCTACACACCCGGCGGGAAAGCCGACCGCAGCGTGAACGCGTACTGAGTGGGCCCGTGCTCCCGCAGGTGCAGCAGCCGCGCCTCGGCCTCCGCCACAGGGGGCTGATGTCCGGCCGGAACCCACCACAACGCCGTCACCGCCTCCTCCAACCGCTCGAACCACTCGCGCCGCCGCGCCAGCAACTCCCGGTGCTGCCCCTCGTACATGAACGCCGTCAGGGCCTTCATGTCCCGCCACGTGGTCATGTTGACGATCAGCCAGTCGTCCCCGAAAACGGGTACGTCCGTGGCGTTGCCGGAGTCGCTCTGCAGCCGCCAGACGAAACCGTCCGCCGCGTCCGCGACGGCGTTCACAGGATCGAGGGCCTCGACGAAGTCCTTCAACTGAGGTGAGTCCAAAGGAGCTTTGAGCCGTGCGATGTTGACCTGAGCGAGCTCGTACGCAGCAGTGGACGAAGTCATGACCGAACGTTAGGTCGGTGCTGTCACCCTGCGCCATCCCCGTCTCACGAAGCGAGCACCGCCTTCATCACCGCCTTCGCGATCGGCGCGGCGTCCCCGCCCCCGCTGATCTCCCCGCGCACGGCCGCCGCGTCCTCGACGACGACCGCGACCGCCACCGCCGGCTCCATCGCGTCGCCGGCCTGGGCCCAGGAGATGAACCAGGCGTAGGGCATGGCGGAGTTGCCGACACCATGCTGGGCGGTGCCCGTCTTGCCACCGACGGTGGCGCCGGGAATGGCGGCCTCGGTCCCGGTGCCCTCCTTCACCGCGTCGGTCATCAGCCGGCGCATGCGCGCCGCGGTCGCCGGGCTCATCGCCTGGCGCAGGGTCCGCGGCCCGGTCGTGGACACCGTGCCGCCGTGCCTCGTGGTCGTCCTCTCCACCAGGTAGGGCGACTTGACGGAACCGCCGCTCGCCACGGCCGCCGAGATCATCGCCATCTGGAGGGGGGTCGCCCGGGTGTTGAACTGCCCGATGGAGGAGAGGGCCAGCTGCGCCTTGTCGAGCTGCAGATCGAAATTGCTCGGTGCGACCGAGAACGGGATCCTCACCTTCCGGTCGTTGAAGCCGAAGTTCTCCGCCGTGCGCGTCATGTCGGAAAGGCCCACGTCCACGCCCAGCTTGGCGAACACCGTGTTGCAGGACCACTCGAAGGCGTACCGCAGCGAGGCGTCCTTGCAGCCCTCGGTCTCGTTCGTGAGCGAGGTCCTCGTACCGGGGAGCCGGAAGGGGTCGGGAGAGGTGGTCGGCGCGTCCACATCCCGCACCACGCCCGCGTCCAGCGCCGCCGCGGCCGTCACCACCTTGAACGTCGACCCCGGCGGATAGGTCTGCCGGATCGCCCGGTTGAGCATCGGCTTGCTCTCCTCGGCGTTCAGCCGACCCCACGACCGGGTCACCGCCGCACCGGTGCCGGACAGCTCCGCCGGGTCGTACGACGGCGTGGAGACCAGCGCCAGGATCCTCCCCGTGACCGGCTCGATCGCGGCCACCGCGCCCCGGCGCCAGCCGAGTCCGTCGTACGCCGCCCGCTGGGCCGCCGCGTTCAGCGTGGTGACGACCTTGCCGCCGGGGTTCGGGGCGCGGGTGATGTCGTTCCACAGGGGGAGCGGGGCGAGGTTCGGGTCGGCGCCGGAGAGGATGCCGTCCTCGGCGTTCTCCAGGAACGTCGTCCCGTACAGCTGCGAGGCGAAGCCGGTGACCGGCGCGTACAACGGCCCGTCCGTGTAAGTCCGTTCGTAGCGCAGCTGCTCGCCGGTGTCGTTGGAGCCGGTGACCGTATGGCCGTCGACGACGATGTCGCCGCGCGGCTGCCCGTAACGCGCGATCGTCTGACGGCGGTTGGCGGGATTGTTGTCGTACGACCCGGCCTGGAAGACCTGGACGCGGGCGGCGTTCACGAGCAGCGCGACGAGCAGCAGTGCGCAGAGCACGGCGGCCCGGCGGATGTACTTGGTCATGGCGCCGCCGTCCCGTCGTACTGGCTGCGGGCCGAATCGCTGATCCGGATCAGCAGCGCCACGATGATCCAGTTGGTGACGACCGAGGAGCCGCCCTGTGCGAGGAAGGGCATCGCCATCCCTGTCAGCGGGATGAGACCGGTCACCCCGCCCGCGATCACGAACACCTGGAGCGCCACGATCGACGCGAGACCGATCGCCAGCAGCCGCCCGAAGGGGTCGCGCAGGGCGAGGCCCGCCCGGTAGCCGCGTTCCACGAGAAGGGCGTACAGGAGGAAGACCGCGGACAGGCCGAGCAGGCCGAGCTCCTCGCCCGCCGTCGCCAGGATGAAGTCCGACTTGGCGGCGAAGCCGATGAGGATGGAGTGGCCGAGCCCGAGGCCGGTGCCGAGCATCCCGCCGGTGGCGAACGCGAAGAGGGACTGGGCGAGTTGGTTGGGTCCCCGGCCCGCCTCGATCGACGCGAAGGGGTGCAGCCAGTCCTGCACGCGGCTGTTCACGTGCGGTTCGAGCCAGCCGACGGCCACCGCGCCCACGCAGGCCAGCAGCAGCCCGACCGCGATCCAGCCGGTGCGGCCGGTGGCGACGTACAGCAGGATCACGAACAGGCCGAAGAAGAGCAGCGAGGTTCCGAGGTCCCGCTCGAGGACCAGTACCAGCACGCTGAGCAGCCAGATCGTGACGATGGGGCCGAGCACCCGGCCGGTGGGCAGCTGGAGCCGCCTGAACTTCCAGATCTGTCGGCCGGTGTACGCGAGCGCGTTGCGGTTGGCGGCCAGATAACCGGCGAAGAAGACCGCGAGGAGCACCTTCGCGAACTCGCCCGGCTGGATGGAGAATCCGGCGATCCGGATCCAGATGCGGGCACCGTTCACGGCCGGGAAGAGGATCGGCATGATCAGCAGGAGCAGGGCGGTGACCACGGAGACGTAGGTGTAGCGCTGCAGGACGCGGTGGTCGCGCAGGAAGAGCACGGCCGAGATGAAGAACGCGACACCGAGCGTCGACCAGATCAGTTGGGTGGGAGCCGCCTGGTCGTCCGGGGTCTCCAGGTCGAGCCGGTAGATCAGCACCAGGCCGAGGCCGTTGAGGAGTACGGCGATGGGGAGCAGCAGCGGATCGGCGTACGGCGCTCGCAGCCGCACCGCGAGATGGGCGAGGAGCGCGAGCACACCGAGCCCGGCGCCGTAACCGGCGGCGCCGGGCGGGACGGTGCCGTTCTTCGCGAGACCGACCGCGCAGTAGCCGCACACGCAGAGCAGGACGGCGACGACGAGGAGGCTGAACTCGATGCCACGGCGCCTGGGCAGGCGTACAGCGGGAGGGGGCGGCGCCGCTGCCAGCGTCGTTCCGGGCATTCCGGGCTGCATCATGTCCGGAACGTAGCAAGCGGGGGAGCTGATGTCCCGTTATGTGCTGATAAACGGGCTGTTCCAGTGCACCTTCCGTGGAGTCGGCGTCAGCACCAGCGGGGTGACTCGCCGAAGGTCTCGATGAAACGCGCGGGGCCCCAGGCCGAAGTGCCGTCCCTGAGCAGGTACCAGATGCGGTTGCCGTGGACCGACTCGCCCGAGGCCTTGCAGAGGATGCGCACGGTCTCGCCACGTCGTGCGACACGGATCAGCCGACTCTCGCGATCCGGGCGGCTGCGCAGGGCCAGCCCGCCGTTGCGGGTGACTCTGCCCCTGGTCGTACGGGCATCGTCGTGGTCGCCACCGTCGCCGTCGCCGAATTCGTCGTCGAAGTCGTGCCCATCGCCGAAGTCATTGTCGAAGTCGCGTCCGTCGTCGAATCTGTTGTCGAAGTCGCGTCCGTCGCCGAATTCGTCGTCGAAGTCGCGTCCGTTGTTGAAGCCGTTGTTGAAGCCGCGTCCGTTGTTGAAGCCGGGCCCATTGTTGAAGCCGGGCCCGTTGTTGAATCCGTTGTTGAAGCCGCCGGGCCCGTTGTTGAATCCGTTGTTGAAGCCGGGCCCGTTATTGAAGCCGTTGTTGAAGCCGTTGTTGAAGCCGGGCCCGTTGGTGAAACCGTTGTTGAAGCCGAGTCCGTTGTTGACGCCGCCGATCCCCACCCCGACCGGCGGGACGTTGGAGCCGCCCCCGGCATTCGGGTCACCGCCGGCCAGGGCGGGCGTGGTGCCGGCGAAGGCAACGAGGCTGCCGGCGGTGAGAGCTATACCGAGACGCACGCAGGTGGATCGCAGGGACATGGGGGGCTCCTCCAAGAAGGGGGCGAACCTGACTTATCGCCACATTAGGAGCCGAGTCAGGCGTGCGCAGGTCGCACTGAGCCATCGGGGAGGCGAAGGCGCTCAGGGCCCTCCGGACGGCCCTTCACATTGCTCCGGACGGTCCTTCGGCACGGTCGGGATGGGGGAGTGTCAGAGTCGCCACCGCGCCGCCCTCGGGCGCGTTGCCGAACGAGAGCCGCGCGCCCAGTACCTCTGACTGGCCGAGCGCGATGGTCAGCCCGAGCCCGTGCCCCTTCGAACCGCCCTCCGTGCGGAAGCGCTGCGGCCCGTGCTCCACGAGGTACTTCGGATAGCCGTCACCGTGGTCCCGCACGGTGACCACCGGCCCGTCGACCGTCAGCACCACCGGCCCCGCGCCGTGCTTGTGCGCGTTCGCCACCAGATTGCCGAGCACCCGCTCCAGCCGGCGCCGGTCGGTCTCCACCCGCGCGTCCCGTACGACCCGGACCTCGGTGTCCGTCCCCGACGCCCGCACCACCCGCTCGGCCAGCGGCGCCAGCGCCTCCGAGTCCAGCTCAAGCCGCTCGCTCCGGGCGTCCAGCCGGGAGATCTCCAACAGGTCCTCGGTGAGCGTGCGCAACGTGGCCACCCGGTCGCGGACCAGCTCGGTCGGGCGCCCCGGCGGCAACAGCTCTGCCGCCGAGTGCAGCCCGGTCAGCGGGGTGCGCAGCTCGTGCGCCACGTCGGCGGTGAACCGCTGCTCGCTCAGCAGCTTGCTCTGCAGCGACGACGCCATGGTGTCGAGCGCCCCGGCGACCGCGGCCACCTCGTCCTGCGGCCGTGTCGGGTTCTGCGTCCGGGGATCGTCGACGCGCGCGTCCAGGTCGCCCGCGCTGATCCGCCGCGCCACCTGGGCCGTCGCGTGCAGCCGCCGCGTCACCCGCGTCACCGCGAACACGCCCACCAGCAGCGTCGCGCCGATCGCCAGCGCCGAGGACCACACGATCGCCCGGTCCAGGGCGTCGATGGTGTGGGCGCCCTGCGCGTAGTCGTACCGGACGGCGAGCGCGCGTTCGCCGTCCGCGGGCCCCGCCGCCCACATCGTGGGTTGCGTGTCCTGGTCGCCGACCATCGTGCCGCGCTGCCCGTTGGCCGCCAGTTCACGCAGCGGGGCGGGCAGCCCCGGGAGGTCGACGCCGGTGTCCGGCGGCAGCCGGTCTCCCGCCTCGTACGCCGTCGTCACGTCCGTGAGCCGGTCGAGCGCGCGGGCACGCGCCTCGCCGACGGTCTGGTCGGTCACCGACACGTGCACGAGGACGCCGAGGAGGGCGGCGAGGCCGCAGCACATCACCGTGATGAAGGCGGCCGCCTTCCAGGTGAGGGTGGCGGTCCAGTGGGGGAGGTGCTGGAGCGTCTGTCTCATGAGGCGCTCGCGGACGGGGAGAGCGTGGGGGACGCGGTGGGCCTCGGCGTGGGCGGTCGGACGCGGAGGATCTCGTCGCGTGTGGCCAGCATTGCCTGCTGGTGCGGGTCCCAGCTCCAGACCGTACGGAACTCGTAGCCCGGCAGCGTCGAGGGGGAGCGGATGATCACCTGACGGCCCGCGAGCTCCACGCTGACCACGCTGTCGGAGGTACCCATGACCTGCACCAGCCTGTGCTGCGTGAACGTGTATACGCGGACCGCCAGCTGGTGCTTGGGAAAGCGGATGCCGAGCACCATGTCGTCCTTCCCGTCACCGGTGAGATCGCGGTAGTACGCCTGGAGGATCGGGCACTTCTCGCCGAGCGTCCCCTTCTTGCCGCAGTCCGCCAGGTGGTCGACGGTCTGCGCGTACATCGCGTGCGGCCCGCTGTACTCGGCCGGATGCGCGGCCACCTCGGCGCGCACCACGGCGAGGGGATCCACCCGGTGGATGTCGTCGCCGGGCGCCGTGACGCCCTTGACCGTCTCGGTGTCCGCCTCGCCGTAGTCGAGGGCGGGGGTCGAGGCCGGCGGCACCTGGGGCCAGAGCTTGGCCGGGCCGACGGCGGTGGGCGTCGTATCCGCGCCGCGCAGATCGCCGGAGTCGCCGCAGCCCGCCAGCGCCGTCATCAGCGCGGCGGTGACGGCGGCGCCGAGGGCTGCGCGCGCGGGGCGGCTGTGGATCACTGCACTCCTGCGTCCGGGCCGCCCTCTCCCCGCAGGCGCTACTGCACGAGGTCGGCGTCGAGAAAGATGTCGTCGGCGCGGGGACCGTCCACGAGCTGCCCGCTGCGAGTGATCGCGTGCGGCTCCGGGTGATCGGTCGCCACGCACACCTTATTCGTAGGGAAGTCCTTTTTGTTCACCGGCTGGACGGGTCTGGGCGGGCGGCGCGGCTCACGGCTCCGCGAGCTCCTCCAGGAGGCGGGCGGTGGCCAGTCCGGCCCGCAGGTAGTCCACGAAGAGTTCGTTGTGCAGCGCCCACGGTGAGCGCCGGGACCGGATCAGCCGGATCGCCTCGTCGGTGGTGTGCCCCGCGAGGACGAGCGCGTGCGCGACGACCAGCCCCGAACGGTTGTAGCCGTGATAGCAGCGGACCAGCACCCGGCGCCCCTCCTCCAGCGCGTCGTCCGCGGCCCGCGCGAGACGCATCACGCCCGCCAGCTGCGTACCGTCCAGGGGTCCGTCCGGGATCGGCCACACATGGTGCTCGACGCTCGGGTCCGGCCCGTGCCCCGGCAGCCTGAGCAGCGTCAGGACCAGGTCGAACTCATTGCCTACTACGGCGAATTCATGCTGCCCGGAGCCGACCGCGAACTCGTGTCCGCCCATCCACAGGCCGGGCACGATCTCGCTCCACGGCCGGTCCGGAGCCGGCACATCGGGTTGCTTCCCGCGGGTCCGCAATGGCGCCTCCCACTTCACTCCCCCCAACTCCTCCCAAAGGTAACCGGGTTCTTGCCCCTGGAGCACCCCGCCTGTTCCCATGGTCATGGGGTGATGGTGCATGAACGGACTGCGCGTCATACCGACCTGGCGGCACGGTCAGGAACGGCTGTACGTCTGTCTGACGGACGGGAGGAACGTCGCCTGGTACGACCGTGAGGCGGCCCGGGTCAATCTGCTCAGCGAGGACCGGCGCGAGGAGGTGCTCGACGCGCTGGGCCCCTTCCTGACCGGCCCGGTGACGGTGGGACCGCCGCCGGTGCCCACCCCGGCGGAGCTGGCCCGGCTGACCCTCCACCCGGACGACGACCTCGCGCCGAACCGGCCCGGCGAGGCCCTGCTGATCGCCCTCGACCGCGATCCGGGCCCGGCGCACCGCCTGCGGCCCGACCCGCGGCGCCGCGCGCTCGCCGCCGAGCAGGCGGTCGGCGAGGCCCTGGACCAGCTGGAGGGCGCCGGCTGGCACACCCTCCACTCCCTCCCGCTCCCCGGCGGCGACCGCATCCACCACCTGGTCATCGGCCCCGGCGGCCTCTTCTGCGTACGCACCCTGTACGCCCGCAAGCAGCGCGTCCTCGTCGCCGACCCGATGGTCACGGTCGGCCGCCACGAGCAGCGTCCGCTGCTGCGCCGGGTCCGCGCCGACGCCGACCGCGCCTCGTACGCCCTCACGGCCGAGGTCCACCCGGTCCTGGCCGTGGCGGGCCCCGCCGACCTGAACGTGCTCGCACCGCCACGCGAGGTCCGCATCCTCCAGGACACCGACCTGGACTCCCTGGTCCGCCTGGGCGGCGTCCTGAAACCCGCGGACGTGGAGGCCCTGCACGCGATGGCCCGAGACCGTCATATGTGGGTGTTTTAGCCCGTCCGGCGTTTGAGGACGAGCGCGCAGCGCGATTGCGGGGGCGTGGGGGAGCCCCCAGGGCCCGTGAAGGGAAGGGAAGGGGAGGGGAGGGGAGGGTGGAGGGGGGGCGAAACCCCCTGGTGCCTCACGGCAGAGCTCCGGCGCCCCCGGCATCGAGCAGGGGTTCGAGCAGATCGCCGTACTCCCGCAATCGCGGGGCCATGTCCGGGGCGAGGAAGACCAGTTGCCCGGCGGACCGGCAGCCCGCGACCTCCTCCCACGTCACCGGCGCCGACACGGTGGGCTCCGCCCGCGCCCGCACCGTGTACGGCGCCGCCGTCGTCTTCCGCGCCGCATTCTGACTCCAGTCGACGAAGACCTTCCCCGGCCGCAGACTTCGCGTCATCCGGTGCACGACCAGCCCCGGCATCGCCTTCTCCGCCTCCACGGCCAGCCCCTTGGCGTACTCCGTCACCCGCTCGGAGGAAGCCGGCCGCACCGCCGCCAGCAGATGCAGCCCCTTCGACCCGGACGTCTTCGCGTACGCCGCGATACCGTCCGCCGCCAGCCGCTCGCGCAGCCAGAGCGCGACCTCGCAGCACTCGACGACGGTCGCCGGCGCCCCCGGGTCGAGGTCGAACACCAGCCGGTCCGCTTCGCCCGGCGCTTCGATCACCCACTGGGGCGTATGGAACTCGGTGACGAGGTTCGCCGCCCAGACGAGACTCGCCAGGTCCTGCACCAGCACCATCCGCGCCGGCCCCTCGGCCCTCGGCACCTCGGCGGTGACGACCCAGTCGGGCGTACCCGGCGGCACGTTCTTGGCGAAGAACAGCTGACCGTCCGGTCCGTCCGGATAGCGCAGGAAGGACAGGGGCCGGTCGCGCAGATGGGGCAGGAGGACGTCGGCGGTCGTCGCGTAGTAGTGCAGCAGCTCGCCCTTGGTGAAGCCGGTCGCCGGATACAGCACCTTCTCCAGATTGCTCAGCGCGAGCCTTCGCCCCTCCACCTCGGTGATCGGCGTCATACGATGAGAATCCCATGAAACTGGGTGATATCGGATATTGATCGGAAAGGTGCTGCACGTGCGATCCATATGGAACGGCGCCATCTCCTTCGGCCTGGTCAGCATCCCCATCAAGCTCGTGAACGCCACGGAGAGCCACTCGGTCTCCTTCCGCCAGATCCACCTCGACGACGGCGGCCGCATCCGCTACCGCAAGGTCTGCGAGCTGGAGGAGCGCGAGGTCTCGAACCAGGAGATCGGGAAGGCGTACGAGGACGCGGACGGCACGATGATCCCGATCACGGACGAGGATCTGGCCTCGCTGCCGATCCCGACCGCCAAGACCATCGAGATCGTGGCCTTCGTACCGGCCGAGCGGATCGACCCGCTCCAGATGGACACGGCGTACTACCTTTCCGCGAACGGGGTCCCCGCCGCCAAGCCCTACACCCTCCTGCGCGAGGCCCTCAAGCGCAGCAACAAGGTCGCCATCGCGAAGTTCGCGCTGCGCGGGCGCGAGCGGCTGGGCATGCTGCGCGTGGTCGACGACGTCATCGCCATGCACGGGCTGCTGTGGCCGGACGAGATCCGCGCGGCGGACGAGGTCGCCCCGGACAGCAGCGTCACCGTCCGGGAGCAGGAACTGGACCTCGCGGACGCCCTGATGGACACCCTCGGCGAGGTCGACCTCGAAGACCTGCACGACGACTACCGCGAGGCCGTCGAGGAACTCATCGCCGCCAAGGCCTCCGGCGAGGAAGCGCCCGGCCCGCCCGCCCGCGAGAAGGGCGGCGGCAAGGTACTCGACCTGATGGCCGCGCTGGAGAAGAGCGTGCGCGCGGCCAAGGAGTCGCGGGGCGAGGAGACCGGCGAGGCCGCCGAGGTCACACCGCTTCCGGGCCGGCGTACGTCCGGCGCCCGCAAGTCGGCCCGTACGGCCCCCAAGGAGGTCGGCGGAAAGAAGTCGACGTCCGCCGCGAAGAAGACGGCGGCCGCCAAGAAGACCACGTCGAAGAAGTCGACGTCCAAGAAGTCGACCGCCAAGACGACCACCAAGCAGACGGCGACCAAGCAGTCCACGACCAAGCAGGCGGCGGCCAAGAAGACCGCCGCCAAGAAGACACCCCCAAAGAAGACGACACCGCGCAAGCGGGCGTCGGCTTGAGTTGGGGGGCGGCTTGGGGCGGGGGGCCTGCGTCGGCCCGGTTGTGCAGCGCGCCTGGGTCATCCTGCGGCTGCCGGTGCCGGTGCATGTGCATGTGCCTGTGCATGTGCATGTGCCTGTGCCTGCGCCCCTTTCAGCCCCCCACCGCAGCCCCCGCCCGCCCGCGTCACCCCGTGCGGCGTAGTGCCAGTACCGCGTTGTGGCCGCCGAAGCCGAAGGAGTTGCTGAGGGCGAGGTCGCCGAGGGCGGGTAGGGGGCGGGGGCTCTTGGTGACGACGTCCAGGTCGATGGCGTCGTCCTGGTCGTCGCAGCCGATCGTCGGCGGGATGAGGCCGTGGTGGAGCGTGAGCACCGTCGCGACGGCCTCCACGCCGCCCGCGGCGCCCTGCAGATGGCCGAGGTGACCCTTGAGCGCGGTCACCGGGACGTTCCCGCCCAGCACCGCGCGCAACGCGCTCGCCTCGGCGAGGTCGCCGTCGGTGGTGGCGGTGGCGTGCGCGTTGACGTGCACGACGTCCACGACATGGGCGCCCGCGTCCTGCACGGCCCGCCGCAGCGCGAGCGCGACACCGCTGCCGGACGGGTCGGGCGCCGCCATGTGGTGGGCGTCGGCGGACAGCCCCCACCCGGCGGCCTCGCAGTAGATGCGCGCGCCGCGCGCCCGGGCGTGCTCCTCGGCCTCCAGCAGCAGAAAACCGGCACCCTCGCCGTTCACGAACCCGTCGCGGTCGCTGGCGAAGGGCCGGGACGGGCTGGTGGACCCGAGTTCATGGGTGGACAGCGCGCGCATCGCGGCGAACGAGGCCATGATCGCCGGGGTCACCACGGCCTCCGCGCCACCGGCCAGCGCCACGTCGACACGCCCGTACCGGATGCGGTCGATGGCCTGCCCGATGGCCTCGGTGCCGGAGGCGCAGGCGCTCGTCACGGTGCGGGCCTCGCCGGTGATCCGCAGGGCCAGCGACACCTGGGAGGCGGCCTGCGAAGGCACGGTCATCGGCGTGGTCAGCGGCGACACGGCACGCGGCCCCTTGTCCCGCAGCTTCCGGTCACCGCCGACGAGCACCGAGGCGTCCCCGAGAATGGCGCCGACGCTGACGCCGACCCGCTCGGGGTCGAGCCCGCTCTCCGCCGTACCGGCCCCGTCGAACCCGGCGTCCTGCCATGCCTCGCGCGCGGCGAGCACCGCGAACTGGGCGGACCGGTTCATCCGCCGCGCCTGCGGCCTCGGCAGCAGCCCGGCCGGGTCCACGGGCACGCTCCCCGCGACCCGTACGGGCAGCTCGGCGAACTCCTCGCCCTCAAGCTCCCGTATTCCGCAGCGACCCTCCACGAGCCCCTGCCACAGCTCCTCGACGCCCACCCCGAGCGGCGTGACGGCTCCGAGCCCGGTGACGACGACCCGCCGCGGCGCGGTGCCGCCGACGGCCGTACGACGCGGCCGCGGGACGTGACGTACGACATGCTCCCGCTCGACGGCGTGCGCGATCCGCTCGCGCAGCCCGGCGTCCGAGACGGGCTCCTCGGACCGGCTTTCCAGGTCCCGGTGCCAGCGGCCCCACCTACGGGTGTACGACTCCTCGACGGCCTGGGGATCGACGGCGCGCAGCGAGGTGACGCGATCGCCGTCGCGGAATTCCACCCCGGACAGATCGGCCGGCGCGATCTCGGGAATTCCGGTGACGTCCATCCGCCTGCAGGCCACGGTCACTTGATGGCCGCGCTCGAATACCTGGTCGTGATCCATTCCGCCCAGAGGCGGTCGCAAGGTCAGCTGAATGGTGTGCGGGGACTCGGGAAGTGTGTGCATCACCACGTACCACTTGTCTTCCGCCGCGTCCTGTTCCGACAGGGCGAGAAGATCACCAGGAATCACTTCGGCGACGGTGACGGCGTGGGGCTGTACGGGGACGTCGGACGAATTGCGCATGGAGACGGGAGCCTTCGGTGCCATGGGGAGTGGGGGAAAGGCGAATTGCCAGGCTCAACTGTCGACGAAAAATCGCCAGTTGGCCAACTTCCCACCACTTATGTGCGCAACGTCACGGAAAGCGTGGCCCAATTCCGGTGCTGGACAAGCAAACTTCGAACGGTTCTCCCCGACGGTCTCAATCGATGTCGAAGAGCGGGCCGGTGACCGTCAGCCCCAGGTCGGTGCCGGTGTGCGCGATCAGTGCGAACAGCGCGAGTGCCGCTCCGGCGAGTGCGATGTCCTTCTGGAAATTGATCATTTCGAGCTGCCGGGTCTGGGGGTCCTTCTCCTTCCAGAACCCGTGCATCAGCACCGCGGTCGGAACCAGGAAGATCACCAGAAGCAGCGCGCCGAGATCGGCCCAGATACCGAGCAATACGCTCAGCCCGCCGGCCAGCAGCAGAAGTCCGCTGCCGAATGTCGCGGGCCCGGCGGCGGGTACGCCTTTGGACGAGGCGTAACCCGCCATCATCTTGGTCTGCGTGAGGTGGCCGACGGCCGAGGAGAGGAAGATCGCCGCGAAGAGGATGCGGCCGATGAGTACCAGGATGTCCATGACGACCTCCGCGAGATGTCGTTTAAGAGAAAACTAGACACCTCGTTTAAGGGTAACTCGCGAGCTTTCCCGACGGCAGGCGGCGGCCGTCCGGCAGAGAGGTCGTCCCCAGGGACTTCCACGACAACTTCTACGGCAACTTCCGCGAGAACTTCCACGAAAACTTCCACGAGACTCCTACTGGGAGAAGTCCACCCCCTGCGCCAGCGCCACCCGCCCCGAGTAGTTCACCGTGTTGGTCGCCCGGCGCATGTACGCCCGCCAGGCGTCGGAGCCGGACTCGCGGCCCCCGCCGGTCTCCTTCTCCCCGCCGAACGCCCCGCCGATCTCCGCACCCGACGTGCCGATATTGACGTTCACGATGCCGCAGTCCGCGCCGTCGGCGGCCAGGAACCGTTCCGCCTCGCCCTGGTCGGCGGTGAAGATCCCGGACGACAAGCCCTGCGGTACGTCGTTGTGCAGCCGGATCGCCTCGTCGAGGTCGCGGTAGGTGAGGACGTACAGGATCGGCGCGAAGGTTTCCTCCCGCACGACGGCGGTCTGCGCGGGCATCCGTACGAGGGCGGGCCGGACGTAGTATCCGTCCGGGGCCGCGTCGGCGAGTTGCCTTTCACCGCCGGCACACAGGGCGCCGCCTTCCTCGGCCGCCCGGCCGAGGGCCGCGCGCATCCTGCTGTGGGCCGCCTCGTTCACGAGCGGCCCGACCAGCGTCGACTCCCTCAGCGGGTCCCCGACCGGCAGCCGCCCGTAGGCGACGCCGAGCCGTTCGACCACGGCGTCGGCCACATCGTCGTGCACGATCAGCCGGCGGAGCGTGGTGCACCGCTGGCCCGCCGTGCCCGCGGCGGCGAACACCACGGCGTTCACGGTGAGATCGAGGTCGGCCGAAGGAGTCACCACGGCCGCGTTGTTCCCGCCGAGCTCCAGGATGCTGCGCCCGAACCGGGCGGCCACCCGAGGACCCACCTCGCGGCCCATCCGCGTCGAGCCGGTCGCGCTGATCAGCGGCACCAGCGGTGAGTCGACGAGCCGCGTACCGATCTCCGCCGTACCCAGCACCAGCCGGCTGAGGCCGGCCGGAGCGCCGGTCTCGCCGATGGCGCGGTCGAGCAGGGCGGTGCAGGCCAGCGCGGTCAGCGGAGTGAGCTCGGACGGTTTCCAGACCACGGTGTCACCGCAGACCAGGGCCACCGCGGCGTTCCAGGCCCACACGGCCACAGGGAAGTTGAAGGCGGAGATCACACCGACCACGCCCAGCGGATGCCACGTCTCCATCAGCCGGTGGCCGGCCCGTTCGGAGGGCATGGTCCGGCCGTACAACTGCCGGGACAGACCCACCGCGAAGTCGCAGACGTCGATCATCTCCTGCACCTCGCCGAGCGCCTCCGACCGGACCTTCCCGGCCTCGACGGTCACCAGATCGGCGAGATCCGCCTTGTGCTCGCCGACCAACTCCCCCAACCGCTTCACCAGCGCCCCGCGCACCGGCGCCGGCGTCAGCCGCCACACCCGAAACGCCTCGTGCGCGACTTCGACGGCCCGGTCGACCTCCGCCGACGTCCCACCCCGCAGCCCGAACAACTCCGCCCCGGTAATCGGCGTACGCGCGGCCAAGCCATCCCCCTTGACCGCGCCGACCTCAACGCCACAACGCACCAGAGCGGCTTCCGCCCTGGCCCGGAGTTCATCAGTACCGCTGACTGCTGCGCCCATGGCCGATTCCTCATCGATCGAGTCGAGAACCGAGTCCTGCCCATTTCGCCCAAGCACTGAGCGTCGCGAGATCGAGCGGAACCGCACGAACCGCCTGCGCCCGGTGATCAAGAGGTGCCACAGTCACGGTATGCGCAGCGTGGACGGAATGACACAGGGGAGTGAGGACCCCGGGGAAGCCGGCGCGGAGGCGTCCGTGTCCGACGTGGCCCGGCAGCGCTGGAGCGTCGCGCTGGTCGGCCCGTTCCCGGCGCGGTTCTGCGAGCCGGGGTGGAGTTACGAGGATCCGGTGGCCCGCCGCTGCCCCGCCTGCGAGGGCCAACTGCACGCGCTGCGCAAGCCGTACGAGTCCCAGGGCCGGATCTGCCGGTACACCGCCCTCGTCTGCCCCGCCTGTCCCACCGCGTTCACCCTCGCGGACCTCGGGGTGAAGACGTACGACCAACTCGCGGCCGGCACGCCGACGCCCCGTCAGGCCGTACGCCCCTCGGATCCTCCGCCCGTGCCGCCCCGCCGGACCGCCCCGGAAATCCGTGTACCGCGACAACCGCGTCCGATGGCTCGTGAGGTGCGCCGTCCGGCATGGCCGGAGGATCTGCCCGTGCCCGGACAGGCGGAGCAGCGTGCCCTGTTGTGGTGCAAGGTGACCGACCTGGCCTGGCGCCCGGCCGACTCGGCGCTCGCAGCGGCCGACGACGTACGGGTGATCGTGCCCGAGGGGCAGGTGTACGGGGCACTGCTGGAGTGGCTGGCGGAGCGAGGTGTCCCCTGCCGCGTCAGCCGCTACTGGGAGGAGCGCGAACAGGTCGGCACCGTAAACGACTTGGGCCGGCGCACCGATCTGGTCGCGGTCGGCCCGGATGGCGCCGCCCCGGCCGCGGGTGCATGGGCGGTGGCGGCCCGGGATGCCTTCGCCGCGCAGTGGGACGCGCTGGAGGAGCTGCCGGACAGCGACGGCGACGCGGCAGGTGACGGCGACGCTGACGGTGACAGCGACGCGGACGGCGACGCGGACGGTGACGGTGACGGTGACGGTGACGCGGACGGTGACCGTGCCGGTGCCGGTGCCGGTGCCGGTGAAGGCGAGGGTGACAGCGGCGGTGACATATACGTGCCGGTGGCGGAACTGGTGCCCGCCGCGTGGGCCGCGCTGCTGCCGCACCCGGCCTTCAACCCGGCGCAGGCCGCCGCCGTTCCGGTCGTACGGGAGAGCGACGGTCACCTGGTGGTTGTGGCACCCACCGGTGCGGGCAAGACCCCGATCGGGATGGTCGCGGCACTGGACGCGCACGCCCAGGGCCGCAAGGCCGCCTGGCTGGTGCCGCAGCGCTCGCTCACCGACGAACTCGAGCGCGAACTGGAATTGTGGCGGCGCCAGGGCCTGAGCGTGGTGCGGCTCACCGGCGAGGTCGCCGTGGACACCGAGCTGATCCGGGCGGCCGACGTATGGGTGGCCACCACGGAGAAGTTCGAGGCGATCTGCCGCGCCGGTTCGCTGCGCGACGCACTCGCGGAGGTCGGTTGCCTGGTCGTCGACGAAATCCACCTGCTCGGCGACCCGGTCCGTGGAGCGGTACTGGAAGCACTTCTCACCCGGGTACGGGAGGACAGTTCCGCAACGCGGATCGTCGGGCTCTCCGCGACGGTCGCCAACGCGGACGAGGTCGCCGAGTGGCTGGGCGCCCGCCTGATCTGCACCGCGTGGCGCCCTACCCGGCTGAGCTGGCAACTGCCCGTTCTGCCCGCGGCTGACGAGGCGGACTGGGCGGCGCGCGCCGCCGTACGCACCGAGGCCGCCGTCCGCATCGCCCGCGAGGTCACCGCGGACGGCGGGAGCGTCCTGGTCTTCTGCGGCAGCAAACGCCGGGTACGGGCGACCGCGCTCGCACTGGCCGCCGACCGCGGCGTGCCGACAGCCGGCGCCGACGCGGACGACGCCGAACTCGTCGAGAGGCTGTGCACCAAGGCCGGCGTACGGCTGCACTATCGGGACTGGCCGTACAAGCGGGAGGCCGAGCAGACCTTCCGTGCCCGCGAGGCGGATGTCCTGGTCGCCACCTCCACCGTGGCCGCCGGCGTCAACCTGCCGGCCCGTGCGGTGATCGTCAGCGACACCACGGTCGGCCTGGACCGGATCGAGGTGTCCATGGTTCAGCAGATGTTCGGACGCGCCGGCCGCATCGGCGCCGGAGAGCGCGAGGGCTGGGCGTTCCTGCTCACCGACCCGTCGGAGCGCGCGCACTGGCAGGCCAGGCTGGCCGCCGGTTACACCGTACGATCCCGTCTCGACGAACACCTGTCCGATCATCTGCTCGCGGAGGTGGTCCAGGAACGGCTCGCCACCGTCGGTGAGGCGGAGCGGTGGTGGGAGGGAACGTTCGCCGCATATCAGGGCCACGACAGCGTCGAGCCCCTCCATGAGGGGGTTCGGTTCCTCGCCACGGCGGGGTGCCTGCGCGCCACCGCCGCCGACGGGCGTCTGGAGCCCAGCCCGTTGGGTTTGCTGACCAGCCGATTCATGGTCGATGCCGCGCTCGCGGACGACCTGGCCAGGGCGGTGCGTGACGCACCCGTCCCCGAGAACGCCGTCGCCGCGGAGCAGTTGCTCGCGGCTCTCCTCAGCACGCGCCTTCCGGTGCTGGAACAGGCTCCTTTCACGGACCGGGCGCGGACAGCTCTGCGCCGCGTGCTGCGGGAGATGGAGTACGACCACACGGAGCCCGCCGACCTGGACGCACCGGACGACCCCCAGGAGGACGAGCGGAAACCCGTGCCCGGCGACCTGGCCCGCGCCGTCCTGCTGCTGGTCGCGAACAGCCCGCGCCTCTTCCGGGGCCGCCCCGGATACGTCCTCGGCATCCCCGTCGACTCCATGACCGGCATCCTGGAGGAAGCCCAGCGCTATCTGGCCTGGCTCGGCGCCCAAGGGCCCATCGGGACGGCCCACCCCTGGGCGGCCGTGGTCGCCGCCGACCTCGCCCTGCGCATCCGCTGGCGCACGTTGGGGCCCGGCCGAGGAGCGGGACGACTGCTGTGGATGTGCGAGCGGATGGCCACCGCCCCGCTCGCTCCCCACCTCGTCCCGCGCATGTGGCGCGCGGCCCGCGACCGCGGCATCGACGCCCCCGACTGGCCGGGCACGACCCCACCGGCGGACTGCGCTCTGCCCCGTGACCGTTACCGCGCCCTGCTGGCCGAACGCGCCACCGGAGCCACACTCACCCTGGACGACGGCATGGTCCGCGCGACCACCCCGCCGGGCTCGGCGATCCGGCTGTGGAACGGCGCGACCACGACCCTCCACCCCAGCGACGGCCAAGAAGCGACCCTGCTCCTACCGCCACCCGCCCCCACCGACCTCTCCGCAGGCCGCACCGGAGCCTCCGTCTTCACCCGAGGCGACCGCCTCGCGACGGGATGGCTCGCGGCATACGGGGGGATCCGCTCCTGACATCTGTCGAGTGCGAGTGCCGGATACTTGAGCTGCCGACGGGCCGTTTGGCGCGTGACCACCCTGTCCTCGGTCGATCAACTCTCGCTCAGAGCGCCAGAGCCAGCATCCGGTCACATCCGGTCCATCGACGGGCCGGACATCTCCAGGCCGGGCAGCAGCCAGTCCTGGAACGGGGCGAGCACGGCCAGCACGAGAAAGGCGACGCCGACCGCCCAGCTGAGCCAGGGGCCCGCGACACAGCTTCTCCAGGAAGATCACGACGGCCAGTCCAGCCATCGCCGCCACGTTCATCACGCCGAGCGGGATGAGGCCGATCATCAGGCCCCAGCAGCAGCCGACGCAGTTGAGCCCGTGAGGCGCGCCCACCCGCAGGTCCTTCGCCCACGGCCGGAAGCGCGCGTATCGCAGTAGCTGGAACATCGGGTTTGCGGCAGTGCCGCAGGCAGACCCGTTTCAGCGGCCCGAACTGCTGCAGTCCCGCGAGCAGGAACGCGGCCGCACCGATCCAGCGGCCCGCGTCGGGGTGGCTGTCGACCATGCGGCCGGTCGCCGCCAGGGCCCCGTACAAGAGCAGTCCGAACCAGGCCCAGGCCAGCAGGTAACCGCCGGCGAATTCCGTGACGCGCAGCGCGCGGACGCGGCCGGCCGTGCCGCGATTGATCGCCTGGACCACCGGGGCTGCGGTACGCCGCGAAGAGCGGCGAGCACACTCCTCAGACATCCCCAGCAGATCACACGATCGCAGGGCTCCAAAGCGGGGGATCGGCAGGCGGCGGTCGGCCCGCTTGGCGGTGACCGGACCCACCCGGTACGCCGGCGGCCGCGACGGACGGCGTGGCCGCCCACTACAGCGATCTTCTCTACGGTGTCTACCGTGCTCAAGTGTGCGTGCTTACGGTCAGCCGCCCGAGCCGGATCAGTAGCGGCCGGCCCGAAACGGCAACGACCACCCGGTGGTCCGAGGCTTGGAGCCGCCATAGACTCAGGGGACTGGGGGGAGCCGCCATAGACTCAAGGTACTGGGGGATGGCCACTCCAGGAGGACGCGATGTTGCGGCACACCAGACTGGCCGGGGAATCGGCGGACTACCTCGCCGCCCGTGAAGAGCTGCGCGAGGCCGAGATCGAGCTCATGCGCCACCGCGAGAGGGTCGCGGCCCAGCGGCGGGCGCTCCCGCAGGGACCGCCCGTCGACGACTACGTCTTCGTCGAGGGCCCCGCAGACCTCGACGCGGGCGACTCACCGGTCCGCGAGGTCACCCTGAGCGGGCTGTTCACCACCCCGGACCGCCCACTGATCGTCTATCACTTCATGTACGGCAAACTGCAGACCGACCCCTGCCCGATGTGCACCCTGTGGATCGACGGCTTCAACGGCATCGCCCACCACATCGCTCAGAGCGCCGACTTCGTCATCGCCGCGGCCGCCGACCCGCCAACCCTGCGGCAGCACGCCCGCAACCGGGGCTGGCACCGGCTACGCCTCCTGAGCTGCGGGGGCAGCACCTTCAAGTACGACCTCGGCAGCGAGGACAAGGACGGTGAGCAGGACTCCACGGTCTCCGTCTTCACCCGCGACGCCGACGGCAGGGTCCGCCATCGCTACTCCGCCCACCCACGCATGTCCGAGGACATCGACCAACGCGGCATCGACCTCCTGGCCCCCGTCTGGCACCTCCTCGACCTGACCCCGCGGGGCCGCGGCGACTGGTACGCGAACCTGAACTACTGACCGCCCACGCCGCTTACGCAACTGACCGCGCACGCCACGGACCGCCCACCTTTGCGCCGACCGGCAGGACAGTCGACGCTGATGTCGGCGTCGCGATCACCATGCCGACTGCCTGGACCGCTGGTCGAGCGACGACCGGGTCGAGTGCGGCGTCGGATGGGCCTTGCTTTCCCGGTCGTTGACGGCGTTCATCGGGTGCCGTTGTCGGTGGCCCCCGCTAGTCTGCGGACATCCGGCTGTTTGCTCCGATTGAGGAGGTTTCATGGCCTCACGTCTCAACCCGTATCTCAGCTTCGGCGGCGACGCCCGGCAGGCGATGGAGTTCTACAGGGATGTCTTCGGCGGCACGCTCGCGCTCAACACCTACGGCGAGTTCGGCCGGGCCGGCGCGGCGGAGGCCGAAAGGATCATGCACGGCATTCTGGAGACCCCCAACGGTTTCACCCTGATGGGCGCCGACACCCCGCCGGAGATGGAATACACCCCGGGCAACAACTTCGCGGTGAGCCTCAGCGGGGACGACGACGCCGAACTGCGCCGCTACTGGGAGAAGCTGTCCGTCGGCGGCTCCGTGGCCGTGCCCCTGGAAAAACAGATGTGGGGCGACATGTTCGGCATGTGCACGGACCAGTTCGGTATCCCCTGGATGGTCAACATCAGCGAGCCACGGGGCTGAGGCACGCCAGTCGATCCCACAACTTCTCCCATCCGTGGAGTGGTCGGCGCTTGGCCACAAGCAAACAGCGACGGCGCTCTTTCCCGCGCGCCGCGAAGCGTTGTGAGGGCAATCGGACCCGCAGTACATCGCGACGGCCAGGCGTCAGCGTCACGACCTCCCGGTCAGTGCGTAACAACGACAAAGAGCCGGACCAGTGAGACTGGGTCCGGCTCTTGAAGTCAGAACCTTCAGCAGGTCAGCGGGACGACCACGCTGTTCCGACGCCTGTGCCTCCGACAGGATTCGAACCTGCGCATACGGCGCCTGCGCATACGGCGCCTGCACACGACGCCTGCGCACACGGCACCGGAGGGCATGCCTGGAACACCGACGTATTGGCCCTGACCCGTGCGTATGGCTAGAGGGGGCATCGTCGACCGGATCTATGTCACATCTCGCGCCTAGCCATCAGCGTTCACCGCCAGGACGGCCACACCAAGATTGCCGCCGCCCTCCGCCTCACCGCCCGCGGCTACCACCGGCCATGACCGCTCTCGGCCTCACCTGACACAACAGAACACCCGATCACTTCTCAAAGATCCTGGGTGGGGCTTGAGTTCGACAGGTACATGCGACGGCGTCCACCTGGGCCCCATTCCGCGTGGCTCACCCAATCGGCTGCGCTCGGGGGGAAATTGGCCACAAGGGTGTGCATGGTGATTGCATGAACACAGCACAGGGGAATCCCCCCAAGAAGATCATTTCCCGAATTCCGCGAATATTCGTGGCGAGTGCCGTACTGGGCATTGCTTGTGCGGCAGGGATGGCGACCGCCGCGTCCGCCGCGTCCGCGACGCCCACCACGCACGTCGCCACAAAGACCACGGCTTCCCGGTCGATTCCGGCCTACGGCCACGGCGGCCATGGCGGCGATGAGGACGGCGGCTGCGAGGGGGTCATCGTTCTCCTTTGTAACTGACGGATAACCGGCGGCAATTCCTGCCCGCCGCCCCCGTCGAGGTGGCAGCGGTCAGGTCAGGCCGGAAACTGCCTGGGGCCTGTCCACCACTCGGGGACAGGCCCCTCGGACGTCCCGCCACAGGCAGCTACCTGCCCTCGCTTCCGGCAAGTCCACCTAACGACAACGGACATGCGCCACGTCACCGCATATCCCCGGCGAACTACCCCACTCGGCTTCTCTCAAAGACCTGGACTGCGGCGTGACACGACGCTCACTCCTGGCCCTCCCTCCGGCGGTCGCGCTTGTCGGAGCGGCGCACCAGTTCGCCCACCGCGATCGTCGCGGTCGCCACGACGCGGACCCATTGAGGGCCGCCCCTCGCCGCCCACACCACACAGACGCATCCCGCGACGACGACCAGCAGGACGCCAAGCAGCACAATGACGGTCATGGGTCATCCCCCCCCCTGTTTGCCCACTGGGCTGCGGTTCCGCGGCGTTCGCTCTGCAACTCCCCGCTGTTCCCCGTCGATGCTCGCTCCTTCGGGCACTCGTGGGACACGCCTACAACAACGTGAGGTGTACTTACAACCAATCCCCCATGTGGATGGTCTTCTGCAGACCCGGACTCACGAGCGGAGATCCGGCTCACCGATCCTGGCGTCCCTGGAGAACCATGCACATCCGTACGGCCGCGACCGCCAGGTTGGCATTGGTGCTGGCGGCGGACCATGCCTGTTGGACGGTGCGGATTTCCTGCTCGGTGGGTTGACCTGGGCGGGTGGGCATAAAGCGGGCGGCGATGATCACTCGGCGGAGCTTGGCGACCATGTCGGACAGCGACGCGTCGGTCTTGGTGGTGTACCAGGGTGCGCGCTCGCGGCGCTCGCCGGCATCATCGCCGGGTGGTGGCCGTGCAGCGCGTACCAGGCCACGGTGATCGTGTAGCCGTACAGGCCGAAGGGCACGGTGCGCTCGACCGCGGCGCGGGTGCGGTTGTGGGCCTGGCCGGCTCCGAGCGGGCCGCGGGCCTCGGTGAAGGTGACCTGGATCGACCAGCGCATCGCGTATCGGGTGACAGATCGGCGGCGCTGCTGGTCAGGTCGGTGGTGATCAGGGCGAGGTCGTAGCCGGTGTCGGTGGTGTCGTCCCGGAGCAGGATCACGCGCACGGTGAGGGTGTGGAAGGAGCCGTACCACCGGCAGGTGACCTCGGCCAGGCACGCGGTGTCGGTGCGCTGGTAGCGCGTGACCCGCGTGGGAGTGAGTTGGGCGGTGCTCCCGAGTTGGGCGGGCGTGCCCAATCGCGCGCCCTTGAGCGCGGGACGCCCGCGTTTGCCGGTCCTGGGCGGGGCGAGCGCGAACAGCACCGAGGATGCGGGCAGCCGGGTGGTGAAGGTGCAGGTTGGGCAGGTCGCGCAGCGCTTTGCCGTGGTACGCGGCGTCCGCGACGACATGGATGCGTCGGCCGTGGTGGCAGGCAGCCAGGAGGCGGATCATGGATGCGGCGATGTCGACCTTGCTCACCTCCTGCCCGGGACGCCACAGCCGGGCCATCACCGGCAGGCACACCGGCCGGGAAGGGCAGTTCGATGACCAGGCCGAGCACCACGAAGCAGGTCCCGCGCCCGACACCCCTGGGGCCGGTGGCCGCGCCGTCGTGTTGTCAGGCCGCACCGAAGACCTTCTTCCCGCGCCGCCTGAAGAGCGTGTCATCCACCGTCGCCATCAACACCGCACTCTCGGGGAGGAGTTGGCGCACGATCGGGTGGGACAGGGAGATGCCCAGTAGATCGGGGTTCCAGCTCGCGCGGGAGAAGAACGCGTGGGCGCGGTCGTGGGACCAGGTGCGTGTCAACCCCGCGCCGGTGAGCATGCCGGTCACTGTGCCCCGGCCGGTCTGCGCGATCAGGCCCGTGACCAGCGCGGTGAAGGTGGTGAAGGTCGGTGTGGTGAAGCAGCCTTGCAGGAACGTCAGCACCGCCGACAGCGAAGCGGGTACGGTCGAGCCCGGGAGCATCGGCGGGTCCCCTCACAGCAGGTGACGCAAGCACCGCCGATGCTTGTCCGCTGCCCGGCCCCGTGCCGCCAGATCAGTCCCCCATCACCTGTCCGAGCGACCCCCACGACGATCAACGAAACCGTCGGCAGCGAGGAGGAGTTCGAGAAGTCGCCCGGGAGCCCGCAGTGGCAGGTAGTGATCGGCATCGGCGACCACCTCCAGCCGCGCGCCGGGGATGCCGTCGGCGAGACGCCCGGCGATGACGCCGATCTCTGGGTGGTCGTGATCGCCGATGACGACCATCGTCGGAACCTCGATCCGGTCCAGACGGTCGACAGCGCCCTCGGCTGGGTCGAGCGCGTGTCCCTTCTCGGCGGAGGCTCCGGCTTCGGCGTTCTCCCGCACCATGGGCTCGATGACCTCGAAACCTGGGGCCCGGTCGCCCAAGCTCGCCCAGAGCGTGAGCTCCAGCTCGGCGATGCGGCAGCCGTCCGATCCACGATGCGCCGCGACGTACGCATCCATCTCAGGGCTCTGGGGCCACTCGTGCCCGCTGGCAGAGGCCGCGATCAGCGTCAGCGACCGGACCCGCTCGGGGTGTTCCAGGGTGAAGTCGAGCGCGACCTCGCCTCCCATGCTCAAGCCAACGAGACCCGCGGTCTGTAAGCCGAATCGGTCCAGGACCGCCAGCAGGTCGTCCTCATAGCGGAACGGCGCGGTCGCAAGCGTCGAGCATCCATGACCCCTGGCGTCGTAACGAACCGCGGTGTGGTGCCGTGCCAGCACGGCGAAGACACCGTTCCACAGGCGGCTGTCGTGGACCGATCCGTGGAGCAGGACGAGCGGGGGGCCGTCCCCGGCCTTCTCGGCCCAGATGTGGCTTCCGCCGGCGACGGGGATCAACTCGGTCGTCATACCCCCGATTCGATCACACCACCGCATCCACCAGGAGCAGACCACCCGACGGAGAGAACCTCACAACCCCGCCAGAACGTCGAAAGCCGAGCACTCTTCCGGACCGCCAAACAACTTACGGAACGACTTTGGCCGGGGTCCTGCCAAGCACCCTTGTTGACCGGGGCCGACCCCTGCATTTGGCACGGCTGTGGCACGCTCACTGGCTTGAGCTCCGAGGCGGCCTCAGCAGTTATTCGGCAGGCGGTAGCCCGCTGGCTCTCTGCTGTCGGGGTTCTGGTCGGGGGACGGTGCTTGTCCCAGATACCTCAGCCGTGGTGCACGGATGGGGCTCACCTCTGTTCAGGTTCGCCGATCCTTGGCTTCCCTCTCCTTGCGCTGGGCCACACCGTATGCGGACCATGGACCCTGATGGACTGGGCAGCGGATGGGGCACGGGCACCTTCTGATCCGTAGCCGTACCCTGCCCCGTGCCGTCTTCACCCCGACCTCTTCGCGACCGGCAACGACCGCGACAACCGCGCCGTCCGGGGCCGTGCCGATGGAGGGGCTGGACCTGATGGGGCTGGCGGTGTACGAGCCGCAGAATGCGGTGGACAAGGTGCTGAAGGGCGCGCGGATGCATACGTGACGGAATCTGCACAGCGAATGTGCAACTGCGGCATGGGTGCGTTCTGTTGGTGCCGAGTTGTCCTGGTCGGAGCTGCCGTGGCAATAGCTGTCGGTTTCCTATGCGGGGCTACATGTAGAGAAGCTGCCCTCAATTCGTGTGCATGCGTGCATGGATGAGAAGCCGATCGTTTCAACTGCCCTGCTGGGAGCAGCGACCGACTGGATGCCGGGCACACTCCGTGATTTGATCCTTCGCGCCGCCGGGATCGCGCCAAGGCGTCCGGAAACGGATGGCTCGCGCCTGCGGTCGCGGCCCACCGTCTATCCCCAGCTTGGCCGCTCCCCCTTGTGGAACATCCATACGAAGGGCAGTTTCATCATGAACTCCGCTCCCCAGGTTCAGACCCTTGAAATCTCTGACGCCGAGCTCGACACCGTCTCTGGCGGCCTGAGCCCGCAGGTTGGCATCGCCGCCGGCCCCACGGCGATCAGCAGCTCGGACCTCGCGGCTCAGTTCGGCGCGGTCAAGGACGAGGTCCTGGACACGGTCGGCCAGTACCACCAGGTCGGCGTCACCGCGTCCTTCTGATCGTCGGTTCGCGGGACTTCCTAATCGCGGGATCGCTGATACCGGCAGCCTGACAGCCGATCGGCGTCCACAGCGACAAGCCCCCTACCCGCGGATCTTCGCTGGTAGGGGGCTTGATCGTTAGGGGTTGCTTCTTCTTGCCCTGGGTCTTGTCGGGGATGTTGGGGAGCTGGGCTTTCACAGGTAAGGGCGCCGTTGCGCCGCGCCTGAGCGGATGTCATTGGTCATCGTTGGCCACTGTCGAGTGGCCTCGGACGGCCCAGGGACAGCCCAGCCAACACCATCACGTGCGCCGGCCTATAGCGTTACGCAGTGCCTCGAACCAGCTCGTGAAGAGCCACCGCAGCCGCCAAAGCCAACCTCGCCGCCTTCCCTGCGGTTGCGGCTCCGGATTGGCCGGTATGCGCGAACGGCGGCGAGGAGGACGGGCATTGACGCTCCCACTTCGCAGGCCACCACCGCCATGCAGATGGCAGTAACCGTTTCGCCCGGCCGGGTTTCCGCACGCTCGCCCCCTCCGTGTCGCACCAGCGCAACGCCCCAGAATGAAGTCTGGCAGGAGCTGCGCGACTGGATGTGCCAACTGACGCAACTGCCCACGAGAGCCACTCAGTCCCAACCTACGGAGCCATCAGCTTAGGAAGCTGAGGTGATCACCTGCGACTGAGTGGTGTTGCCGCTCGGCGGGCGGTCGACCAGTTCCCCGGTGTTCCCCGTGGTTCCCCGCACGATCTGGCACGGATCTGGCACGACCTTGCTGTCAGACCTAGTCGAAGGCGGGGCCCAGTGAGTCCCGCATGGCAGCACGGAGCGTGCGCAAGGCGGAGTCGTACGGTGTGTGCAGCGCCTGCCACTCGACTGAGTCATCACTTACCACGACGGCGGTCGTCGCGATGGCAACTCGCATCGCTCTCAGGAGGTCGTAGGCCTCACGGGCGGCGTCGTAGACGCCGGCTGGTGCCATTAGAAACAACTCGTACCTCGCCGCAATCACGCCGGTCGAGCGAAAAGCAGCTACCACATCGCTACTCGCGATCGGCGTTGCGTGACTCAACGCGACTGTTTGTAACGCTGTCTCAGTCTCAGTCAGCGCGGTGAGGTATCGGACGTACGCGGTCCGGCGTAGGTCTGCATGCCGGAGTCGTTGGTCTCGCTTCGTACGTACTGATTCGACGACCAGCGTTGAGCCAACGCCGAGCACGCCGCCGCTCAAGGTACTGATCAGCGTCAGCCATCCCATGAAGCCACGCTATGAGCCTGGGGCGCCGCACGGTAGGGCGCCTAGCCGAGTAGCCGTGCTCTCCGCCGACACGAGCAGACGTGACCGTGGCCCAGTGGTGACACCACTACGTCGGGCGATGAGCTGCGGTACGAGCTAACGAGCACAGGAACACCAGGCGGAATCGAACCACTCCTGCACGGTTTCCACGAACCTCGTTCCCTGAGGGTAGGGATCGTCATCCTTGACGTAGTGAACGAGTCCGTTACCGAGACCCGGGACGTCAATAACCTCGGTCTCATGGCCATCGTCCCGCTCAACGGGACGCTGGACCACCTTGTATAGGCCGAGCACCGCCTCCACTCTGTTGATTAGATAGAGCTTGCAGGTCGGTACCATTTGGAGCGGGCGGGCCTCGAAGTCAACTGAGGGCACTAGCCTCGTGATCTCCAGGTCGCTCAGTACTGTGTGTAGCAGAGCGGTGTGCTGAGACGTGATGCGCTGAGCCCACTTCCTCAGGGCCTCGTGATCCGGGGCGTTCTCGGACCGCCGGTATAGGAGGTTGACCGATGCGCCGGGCAGCACCATGCGAATGGCGATGTGCTGTGGGGCTATCTCTCCGGCCCGGATTCGTTCTGCCTGAACCTTGATGTGCGCAGCCAGGAATTCCGACGTCAGTGTCATGACATCGAGGATTACTTCGGGTTGCTCGAAGGCTCGGTTGATCAGCGATCCCTGAAGTTCCCCCGCTGAGCTGGACAGCCTGACACTGGGACGGATGGGTCCCGGAGGAAGCAGTTCCAGGTAGTGAGCAAGAAGAGCGACGCGGTCGCGTTGGTGCACCGCTTTCGGAGCCGGGGAGCGGCTGACCTCGGCGGCTGTCGCCGGCTACATCGCCAAGTACGCGACGAAGGGAGCCGAGACCGCCGGCGCGGTGGACGGTCGTATTCACGGGGCGCGGGACCTGGTTTTGCTGCGCACGGCTGTAGATACGCGAAGACCCCGGCTCAGCGTTTCCGCTGGTGACGGGGTCTTTGGACACCTCATAAGGGGTGCCCCCGGCAGGATTCGAACCTGCGCACACGGCTCCGGAGGGCATGCCTCGAAGTTGCGATATGTGTGCGTTGGCCTGCGGCTTCCTCAGCTGAGGCGGCTCGCCACGTCCATCTCTATCGCATACCGTGCGCCGCCCCTCGAATCGTCGCTGCTGCGGAGGTCCATGTAGGGAGGGCTGGCTTGTAGTCGGCCGGACTGCACCGTGGCCTCCTGGCCCCAGTTTGTAAGGCACTCCATGACGCGGGTAGCTGAGACAGCGGCGCGGAGGTATGTCACTGTCCGTACAGTTTGCGCGACTAGTACGCCACTTCCCTGCTCGCATAGAATGCGGCCTGACAGGAAGGAACGACACCAGCTATCGTCCGCACTCGGTATCTGCGGTGACAGGAGCGGGCGGCGGGCTCTGATTCTGAATCTGCGCTTACGCGCAGCCGGGGGAGCAATTGCCGCGCATTATCCCACAAGACGAATTTGAGGTCGTTCCTTTCGACCACAGTAGCCTGAACGTGCATGCTAAGCGTGGTCGACAAGCCCGAGCTGCTGTCCTATTCGTCCACGGACTCGGTGGTGATGGATATGAGACCTGGGGTAAGTGGCCTGAGCTCGTATTCGAGCAGACATCGATCGAGCCTCTGGATGTCGTCACATATAGATATGAGAGCTTTTCGAAATCCTGGCGGCGGCGGCAACTTGGGGCTAACCTTCCCTTCATTGCCTCTCAGCTAGCTGATTGGATCCGGTCTTTGGAGGAAGACCATGATTATCAAGACATCTACCTAGTTGCGCACAGCCTTGGGGGCCTGGTTGCGGAATCTGCGGCACAAAAGTACCTGACCTCCCTCGGTACGGGAGCCCCAGGGGCCACAGCTATCGGTGCTATCTACCTGCTGGCGTCTCCTCGTTTGGGGGCTGGCCTTGCTCTCGGACCCTTCAGACAACTCATCCCAGAGGTTGAGTGGCTGCGTAAAAATTCGCAGCAGGCGATGGATGCTGAGTCCTACATGCAAAGCCATGTAGAAAGCCTGGGAACGGCGGCCTCTGCTGGATACTACGACTTCTTGATTCCGCGCTATTCTGCGATTGCCGGAGGCGATAGGCTTGTTTCAAAGATGAGTGGACTCTTCGGCGTCCCCGAGAAGCAGCGTCTGCGACTCAGCGGTAATCATCGCTCAATCGTTAAGCCTGATGATGAGAATCAGGAGCAGCATCGCAGACTGCTGAAGATTGTGCGCACATCCGGCGATATTCGCAGGGCGTGGCGTCGACAAAACCTTCACGAGTTGCGGTTTGCGCGGCAGGGGCCTGGCTCAGGAGATTCGCTGAGGTCGTCCTTTCTAGTAACAGAATTGCGAAGCGACAACCCGACTGGCGCTTACGAGCAGGCCTACAATAAAAGTTGTTGGTCTTCGGATCTTCCTGATGTGCAAGTCATTGATCGACGTAATGCGATTGTTGTGGCGGATATGCCAACGGACCTGCTGATCTCCGTTCATGACGCCACGAGAATTATTGAGGGAAGCCCGCAATGCAAGTTGGTCGTTGAAGGTGCATTCCATGATTACCAAACTCAAAAGAACCTTACTCTCCTAGTCGTTCCTGTAGGCGCCGACTCGGAAGAGGCGGTACGCATTGTGCAATCCTGGCTACCCGCACCCCCACACCGCTCTGTAAGTGTCGAGGGTGCGGCAACTCTAGACGACTTTACGGGCCTCGTTGCTCAGTGGATTGATGTCGTGTTCGGACGGGATCCGGTGCGATGGCCCCGAGTTCGCTTGGGGCACTCTTACGGTACGGAAGGGCGTGATTTTGTATGAACTTGGCGTGGATTGCCGCCGTACTTCAGCCTCACGATGTAGCCCCGCATCCCAACTTTTCAGACGATGCATACGCCGGTGAGCCTGCTGGCCAACTGGCTGCATTGGTAATTGGTGGTGACTGGGGGCGGATTGCTGGGCGCGGTGAGTGGTCGGACGCGGCCCTTGAGTTTGCCGAGAAGAGCCTTCATTCCGAAACCATCAGGGAGGGGACAGGTGGACTACTCCGGCAAGCCCTAGCGGGCTCCAAGAAAGATGTGGCGCGCTCGGCGGCCTTGGCTCTCTTGGCGAGTTGTTCTGCTGCCGAAATGGAGGACTATGACGCATGTGAATCTGTACTTTCAGCCCTGCTGAAGACCACGGATGTATCTGCGTCGGGGCGTCTGGTAAAGGCAGTTCTTCTCCAGCAACGTGGCCTCAGGCGGCGAGATGCTGGTCGCGACTTTGTTGGCGATGTCTTCGAAGCGGCACGCCTTCTGGAAGATTTGAAGGCGGAGGAATTTCCTGCGTTTCGCCTGAGCCCCGGGGTCGATAAAGCATCGTCGGATACTATGTCATCGATCATTTACGCACTCAAGCGGGCATCGTGGAGCCTTGTTCCTCATGATCAGGATCGAGATCTTCCGTTCGCCTCCTTCCCGTCTTACATGGATCGGGTCAAGAAGCCGATCTCCAGTCGCCTGCTGCGTATCGCCGCGGACAGGGCTTCTGTGCAGGATCGGTATGTGGCTCAGAATTTTAGAGGGTTGTTCGAAAACTCTCAAAACATCATTGTAGGTGCAAGCCCAATCGACCTATTTCACCAGACTCTTGCCGTCGAGCTTCTGGGGCACTCTGAGGTCTACGCGGCGCGGAAGGAATTGGCGCTACTGCGTTTGGTCCAGCATACGCAAGGCGTCGCTTCAATTGAGATTCAAGACAGTCTGCGACTCCTAAGGCACGCCGGCGCTACCAAAGAGCTTAATCTCGCTCTTGAGCGGTTCCGGGCGGCTGGTCCGCTTTCGGTACTCAGTTGGGACGCAAGGCAAATTCTCCTTCGACGAACTGAAAGAGATCTGCTTCGTGTGCCAGAATTGATGGTCCTGAAGGCTTCTTCGGATCTATTGGCACCTGCAGAAGCTGAACAAGCGCTGGCCGCCGTCTTGTCCTCTATCAAGGCTGGCGGACCGCCGAATTCGGCTGGCTCATGGCAGCACGCGGCTCAGCGAATGGGAGCCGCTTGGCTAGCAGCAGCTGCACTTTCTAACTCTTGTGGCCAAGGGGAAGATCTTGCAGAGTTGCTGTTGTCGGAGGTTAACGCGTCCAATCCGTACGATGAACTACGTGATCAGAACGTGGCCAAGGCGATTGATGCCTTGCCGTGGAAATATGTTCGTGCTGATGTAAAGGGTTCCTGGGAGCGCTGGCTTGCTCGGGAGGAGAGTCGGCAGTATAGCCATTCAGCAGAGGCTGCTTCCATGGCACTCGCCATCCCACTCCCTTTGACTTCCCCTCTCCAAGGGCTTAACGACATCGCTGTCCGCCTCAACGCGTCTCTCGGGGAGGCAGGTACACCTCTGTCGGCTGATGAGGTTGCTCAGGCAGTTTCCGCTGTGGGAAAGGAACTTCGCGCAAAACGTGCCTCAGCCGCGACCGGTTCCTTCGCCGTTGGTGCGCGCTCGGCGGCGGATATTGCGGCCCTGCTGCTTAGCGAACGGGACGATGCTCAAAGCGTGTGGGAAGATTTGGCTCCCTTCCTGACTGATGAGAGGGTGCTTCGAACAGATCGGACCCCCGCCTTTGAGCGGTTGGCCCGTGAGCGGCCTAATATGCCGTCGGCGGTTCGCCGCCACTTTGGAGACGAGGCGGCCCGTCTGCTGAGGTCGTCGACTTACCTCGGACCCTGGGACGAGGACCTGATCCCGTATCCATCGGCATTTAGGTTCCTAGTCTCATATGGCTTGCTTGATGAGCCGAGCATGCTTGCCAGCATGGCTGAGATGAGCGGGAGCAGTACCTCAGATGCTCGCCGTCAGGCTGCTCGCAGCCTGGTCACTTTGGCGGCGCGAGATGCTACAGACTGGCTCCTCCCCTTCGCATTGCAGATGAGCCATGATTCTGAGATCTCCATTAAGGCTCACGCCGCGCGGGCGCTAGCGCGAATTACGATTGCCGCTGGCGAACTAAGTAAGGTAGCTGTAAACCGTCTTGTAGCTCTCTTGCAGGACGAAGACGGTTTGCTCGTGCCTTTCTACGTGCTACGCGAATTGCAAGACTTGAGTGGCCTACCTCCGACAGTGATGGAAGCCGTTCGTGTATTGGTTGGGGAACACCCGTCCCGTCAGGTTCGGGAGGCGGCAAACGAATGGTTGATGAGTGTGCAGTAACAAGTAATGCGGATGCTCACCTGCTCGTGCAGATACCAC
This sequence comes from Streptomyces sp. NPDC048415, assembly GCF_040651675.1. NCBI lineage: Bacteria > Bacillati > Actinomycetota > Actinomycetes > Kitasatosporales > Streptomycetaceae > Streptomyces > Streptomyces sp. NPDC048415. The sequence goes on from NZ_JBEZKJ010000002.1 coordinate 122,481, forward strand.
ACAGTGTTGGTCGGAAGCGTCCGACGAACGCCACATCAGGAAGCTCGATAGAAGCACGGGAAACCGTAGGTGAGGGAGAAGGAGAAGGCGCGTGCCACAGGCCAATCCGCGGGGTACGTACTTGCAAGTCTCTGAATCACTGCTCCGGCAGATCGACTCGGGTGACGTCCGCGACACTTTGCCGTCGGAAGCTGCTCTCATGCGCTCTCATGGAGTCGCCCGTAACACCATCCGGCGTGCCCTGAAGGTATTGGAAGCCGATGGTGTTGTTGAGTCGGCCCCAGGTATCGGATGGCGCGTCGCCCGAGGCGGCGATCGGCGTTCCCTCGGCGAGCGTATGACTGACTTGATCGCAGAAGACTCGCTCTCAGTGGGCGACACGTACCCGTCTGAAGCCAAGCTTTGCGAGCGGTTCGCTGCGTCCCGGACCGCGGTGCGACGTGTCCTTGCCCAGATGGAGGGAAACGGCCTGCTCGCCACCGTTCACGGCAAGGGGCGAACCGTGCGCGCTCTCCCGACCCGCACCGCCGGGCCGTAGTCTTGGCCGCCATGGGACTGACTGAGTGGGCGTACTCGCTCTCTGAATCGTTGCTATCCGATCCGCTCCCGCGTCGGTGGGCGCACTCGTTGGGGGTTGCCAAGCGGGCTCGCTCCTTGGCCCCGATCATGGGCGATGATGTTGAGTCGCTGGAAGCTGCCGCGGTGCTGCATGACATCGGGTACGCGCCGGCGATCGCGACCACCGGCTTTCACCCGCTGGACGGTGCGCGGTTCCTCCGAGACCAGGAAAAGGCAGATGAGCGGGTCGTTCGTCTCGTGGCTCACCACTCCTGCGCCCTGCTGGAAGCCGAGGAGCGCGGACTGAGGGATGAGCTAGAGGGGGAGTTCGAGCTAGAGCGTCCGGACCTGGTCGACGCCCTGCTGTACTGCGACATGACGACGACACCCGACGGGACGCAGACCACGTCGGCCGAGCGGCTGGACGAGATCGTGCAGCGGTACGGTCCGGACACGATCGTCGGGCGGTTCATTCAGCGTGCGGCCCCCGAGATCCACGCAGCGGCGAAGCGTGTTGAGGGCCGGTTGGCGCAGGTCTCTGCCGAGGATCAGCCGATGTAGGGCTCTCGCCGCGAGTCGTCGAGACCGTGGCGGATGCGCAGCATCATCGACGGATGGATGGCCAGTCCGTCAAGGTCCGCTGGGTCAACCCAGCGGACCTCTTTTGACTCGCTGCTCGTACGCAAGGAACCCCCTATGGGGTGGGCTCGGAAGCAGATGGAGAACTGTTGCCGGACCTCTCCGTCGTCGTACGCCAGCACGTGTTCAGGGTCGGTGTAGAGCCCCACGATGTTGTCTACCTCAACGTCAATGCCGGTCTCTTCCGCGACCTCACGGACGACGGTGTCACCGATGAGCTCGCCGATGTCGTGGCCACCGCCGGGCAGTGCCCACAGATCGTTGTCCGTCTTGTGGATGAGCAGCAACCGCCCCGCGTCGTCTCGGACGACCGCGGTGACCGAGGGCACCACCGAGTTGGCGTGAGGAGCGTTCGGGTCGCGGAAGTAGTCGATGCGGCTCATCAGGCAGTGCCTTCCCAATCGGCAGGTGAAGAGATCGGGCGGGCTGATTCCCAGACCTTCTCAACGCTCTCAGCGTAGGCGTCGAAGAGTTCACCGCCGGGCACGCGTTGCAGGTGCAGCACGGGGGCCATGTAGGCGCCGACGCCGTAGAGGTGCCCGTTGGCCAGCATCTCGTCATAGGCCCGGTAGATGGAGTTGTAGAGGGTCGTACTGTGCAACCGGAACTCCACCCCGGGGAGACCGAAGAGCGGGCCGTAGTTGATGAGGGCGTTCCGGATCTTGCCTGCCATCGCCCCGCCGATCCCTTCGTCCTCGCCGCGCACCGCCACGGCCGGCGACGTGGGCTCTCCCAGGATGAAGCGGATGGGCACTCCGTCGGCTGACTTCTCTTTCACGATGCGGTGGAACGACGCGTCTTCCGTGAGCCAGAACCCGGAGTACACCAACAGGTCAAACTGACGGGTCGCCTTGGAGTAGAGGTTCGTCCAGAGGTTTTGCATCACGACGGACCGGTGCGGATAGAGCCTGACCAACTCCGCGTTGCCAGCGGCCGCGACCTCAGCTGACGTGCGCTCGTCGGGCCACAGGTACGACACCTCGCACCTCAACAGCGATGCTGTTGCGAACTGGAAGCGGCGGTATGGCTTGCGCTCAGGTTCGTTGATCCATCGCTCAACCGTCTTGGCCGCGACCCCGAGTCGTTCGGCGACCTCATCGAGCGTCAGTCCCAAGTCCACTATCGCGCCGCGCAGTCGCTCGTTCGCCATGCCAACCTCCGACTTCCTGGGACGACTTGGTTCGACTTCACGGTAGCTAAGAACGACTTGAGCCGCGCAACCGCGAAGTCGAACGTCGTGGCTGCCGACGCCAGTCTGTAGGTACATCGAGCGCGAGGGTCTCGCAGACCTCCATCAGCCGAAGGGCTTGACGGGGCGAACCTCCCTCTGCAAGATGAGGAACACGTAATACATGTTCCTCTCGTACAGGCAGGGACCGTCAACAACCGCCGCGCCGGTCGCCCCGGCACGTCCAGCCGGATGGAGGCAGCAGCATGACCACCACCCCCGAGACACCCGCGTCCGGAGTGCCGCCGCTGACCCGCCCGGAACTGGGACTCGCCGGAATCGGCGCGCTCGCCGCCGCCGCGGTCGGTGCGCTGGGACTGATCTCCTCCTTCGACGCGGTCTCTGCTGCCGCGGCGAGTTGGGGCTTTGCCTCGCCGTGGATGCTGCCGGTCGGTATCGACGTGGCCATCCCGGTGTTCACCGTCGCCAACCTGCTGCTGATCCGCATGGATATGGCGCTCGCGTGGGTGCGGTTCGTGCCCTGGGCGCTCACGCTGATCACGTGCGGGTTGAACATCGCGGCCGGACACTCCCTGTCGGCCAAGGTCGCGCACGGCACCATGCCGCTGCTGTGGGTGGTCTTTTCCGAGATCGGCGCGCACATCTACGCCGTGCGCATCGGCGCAGCCACCGGCCGCCGTATGGAGAAGATCCGGTTCTCCCGCTGGCTGCTCGCCTTCCCCTCCACCTTCGCGCTGTGGCGCCGCATGACGCTGTGGGAAGTCACCTCCTACAGCGAGGCATTGGCGCGGGAGAAGGAGCGGCAGTTGGCTCGCGCGGATCTGCGCGAGCAGTACGGCCGCAAGTGGCGGTCCAAGACCCCGCGCCGCGAACGCGTGATGCTGCGCATGGGCGACCTTGCCCCCGCCACCGAAGAGACCACCCTCGCCCCGCCCCCGGTGGACACGCCGGCGCCCCCGGCCGACGCCAAGCCGCGTCCGCGCCGCCGGACCCCTGCCAAGGGAAAGGTCAAGGCACAGCGCACCTTCGAGGAGCTGCTGACCGAGGCGCGCGCGGTCACCGGACAGTGGTCGGACGTCGAGTTGACTGCGGACCGCATCCGCACCGAAGTGCACTGCTCGGCAACCAACGCCCGCACGCTGCGCGACGCGTTGAAGTCCGAGCGCGCCGAGGGCCGCCCGCTGCAGTTCGTCGACGACGCGGAGGGCGAGGAGTCCGAGGCTGAGGCCGCCTGATGCCCGCGGCATTCGGCAAGTGCTACGACCCGACCGGCAGCCAGTACGGCATCCCCACCTACCCGTGGCGCCACGCCCCCGACGGGCTCGCCACGCGCCGCCAACTGCGCGCCCGCGGCTTACGCCCGGGCGGTCAGCCGATCGCGGCGCAGGTGCTGCGCCCGCGCTACCGGCGCGGTCCGCTGGTCGCCTACCTCTACCGCATCGACCGCGCCAAGCCCGTGCGGCCGATGACGCCCGGCAAGCGGGCCGCGCTCGCCAAAGCGATGCGCGCCCGCCGTACCTGCGCGGTCTGCCGCACGGATGCGGGATACGTCATCCCCACCTCGCTCGGCATGTGCGTGCCCTGCGCCTACCCCGAGGAACAGCGCGCCGCTTGACCTACCAGATGTCCAGGAACTCCCAGACAGCCTCCATGATGCGGTTCCTGCGGCGGTGTTCCTTGCTGCAAAAACGCCGCCTTCGCCAGCGGCTTTCTGGCTGCTGTACCGGCTTGCCGCACCACTCGCACTGCCGCGTCGTGACCTCAGATTTCCCCATGCCACCCCCCGTAGCACTGCCGTGCGGGGTCCGTCCGCCCACCACCTACAGCGTCGGCCGGACCCCGCCCTGCCTCCCATTGGAAGGAACCTTCAGTGAAGCACCCCGACGGTGAGAATGAACTCTTCCACCGCCTCGAAGCCGACATGGCCGCCGACTCCGGCGGCGAGGTAGTCGACCTCGACAAGGCACGGTCGGCCCGCAGCGAGTCGGCCGACCCGACCGCCCGACCCGACTCCGACCCGTCGGCCGACCCCAACAACGGTCGGTCGGATGACGAGTCGGGCGATCCGACCGCCCGCCGGTTGGTCGACCTTCCGACCGCCAAGGCGACCGGTCCGGGCTACCTCGGTCGGCTGCTCGCCGCTCAGCGCCGTCCGGTCGTTCCGCTGTGGCTGAAGTCAGTTGCGGAACTGAAGACCGCCACCGGATGGGTGGCCCGCCACTACGCCCACTCCGTCGGCTACCACGCGCTTCGCTCTCCGGTCTACGCCGCCCGGCTCACGCTTCAGGCGCCGTCCGGTGCCGCGAAGTTCGTGGGCGCCACCATGCGGTGGATGGCCGACCGCGAGGGCGAACCGGTCCGACTCGCCGCGGTCCGGCGCGAGGACGCAGCCGAGTACCTGAAGCTCTCAAGGCAGCGCGACGGACGCGTCCGACTCCGGACGCTGGTCGCGGTGCTCGCGATGTTCATCGGGCTCGGCTCCGCGCTCGCCATCTACGTCCTCGCCCCCGACTGGCTTCAGGCCCTGTCGGTCGGTGCGGTCGTCATGGCGCTCGGGGCCGCCGGCCGCAAGGCGGACGACCCGGTCATCCACCGCGCAGTGGAGCTCCCCAAGGCCGTCAAGCTCACCAGTGACATCGTGCTGCGCGCGCTCGGCTCGCTCGGCATCCCCGCCATCAACCAGGCACAGGGCAAGGGCCGCGACGGGTTCGAGTTCACCGCCCCCATCACCCGCGACGGTCCCGGATGGCGTGCGGAGGGAAACCTCCCCTACGGCGTCACGGTCACGGACGTCATCGAGCGGCGCGACCGGCTCGCCTCCGGTCTGCGCCGGCCGCTGGGCTGCGTATGGCCCGAGGCAGTGCCGAGCGAGCACACCGGGCACCTGGTGCTGTGGGTCGGCGATCAGGACATGTCGACCTCCCGCAAGCCCAAGTGGCCGTTGCTGACCGGTGGTTCGGTCAACCTGTTCAAGCCCGTCGCCTACGGCACCGACCAGCGCGGACGCTGGGTTGAAGTCACCCTGATGTACATCGCGGGCATCATCGGCGCCATCCCGCGCATGGGCAAGACTTTCCTGCTCCGCCTGCTCCTGCTCATCGCCGCGCTGGACCCGCGGGCGGAACTGCACACCTACGACATGAAGGGCACCGGCGACCTGGACCCGGTCGGCAACGCCGTCTCGCACCGGCACGCCGCGGGCGACGATGACGACGCCATCGAGTACGCGCTCAACGACTTCCGGGCGCTGCGCGAGGAACTGCGCCGGCGTACCAAGGTGATCCGCTCGCTTCCGCGGGACATCTGCCCGGAGTCGAAGGTGACCAGCGAACTCGCCGACAAGCGCTCGCTGGGCCTGCACCCCATCGTGATCGGGGTGGACGAGTGCCAGGTGCTGTTCGAGCACCCCAAGCACAAGGACGAGTTCGAGGAGATCGCAACTGACCTGGTCAAGCGCGGTCCGGCCACCGGCATCGTGCTCCTGCTCGCCACGCAGCGGCCGGACGCGAAGGCGCTGCCCACCGGGATTTCCGCGAACGCGTCGGCCCGCTGGTGCCTGAAGGTCATGGGCCAGCTGGAGAACGACATGGTCCTCGGTACGTCCGCCTACAAGCGGGGCGTGCGGGCGACCATGTTCAGCTGGGGTGACAAGGGCATTCACTACTTCATCGGTGAAGGCTCCGATGCCCGGATCGTCGGCTCGGTCTACGTCGACGGACCCGGTGCCGACAGCATCGCCGCCCGTGCCCGCACGGCGCGCGAGAAGGCCGGACTGCTGTCCGGGCACGCGCTCGGGGAAGAGCCGGAGACCGTGGCGAGCGCGTACGACCTGCTCGCCGACATCCTCGCCGTGATCCCCGTCAAGGAGACCAAGGTGTGGTCCGAGACCGTCGTCGCACGGCTCGCCGAACTGCGCCCCGAGGTCTACGACGGATGGGAGCCCGAGACCCTCGCCGCAGCGCTGAAGCCGCGGGGTCTGTCCACGATCCAGGTGGGCCGCCGGGTGGACGGCAAGGTCGTCAACCGGCGCGGTGTCGACCGCTCCCACATCACCGCAGCGATGGCGGAGCGTGACGGAAAGCGGGACGCGGGCTGACCGCTGCGGGCCGCTAGCGCTAGCGGCACCCCCCGCTAGCGTTAGCGGCTCGCTTAGCGCCCCAAACCAGCCCTGATCAGGTCGCTAGCGCATAGCGGCCCACCTGCGGAAACCCTGAAAACCGCCCCGGAGGGCCCGTCATGACCCCTGCCCTGCTCGCTATCACACTCCTGCTCGGCGTAACGCTGTGTTACGTCGCGGTGTGTGCTGCCTCGCCGTTCGGCAACTGCCGCAAGTGCAACGGCTGGGGCTTCCAGATGAAGACCGACCGCAAGGGCCGCCAGAAGCGCGGCAAGGACTGCCGCCGCTGCAAGGCCACCGGCAAGCGCATACGCGTCGGCCGCTGGCTCTACAACCGCTGGGCCCGCATCTACCGCTCCGGCACCGGCTGAGGAGAAGACAGACGACCGCCCGCCATGAGACGGACCCCGCTCCGAGCAGGAGCTAGGTGGGCGCGGTCGCCGGTCAATGCCCCGAACTTGCCAGCACCCGGGGCCTGTGGAGCGTATCCACCCATCCACCTCGCCCGAAAGCGAGTGTCCCCGTGATCCTCAGCATCTCCGCCGTCCTGCTGTTCGGTGCCGCGTCCGCCCTCGCCGTCAAGACCAAGTCCGCCGGGGGCGGTTCGGCCATCGTGCTCTTCCTCTTCGGGTTCTTCGCCGCCGGGACCGGCGCGTACGAGCCCATCCACAACCTCGTGCAGGCGTCCGCCGACGCCCTGTCCGCCCTCGGGAACTAGGGAGACAGCCCGTGAACGAACCCACCACCCACGGCCGCAACAGGCACTCGCCCGCGGCCGTGGAAGTCCACGTCCCCACCCCCATCACCCCCGCCGCCCGCACGGCGCCGCTCGCGGTCGTGCAGGCCGGCAGCATCGCGGCCGTGGCGAGCGTCGTCTTGCCGGACGGCCGCGTCGTCACCGGCTACGCCATCGAGCCCGCCAAGCCCGAACCGGTCGCCACCAAGCCGGCCGTCTCGCGTACGGCGGTGAACATCGCCCTCGGAGGCGTCGGGTTCGGCGCCGTGTGCGGCGGGCTGTTCCTGCTGACCACGTTCATCGCCGCGCTCGCCGCGCTGATTCACCAGCTCATCATTCTCGCCGCCGTCATCTTCGGCGGCTGGATCGCCGTGCAGGTCTTCAGCGCGAGCGGCCACCGCGGTGGCAACACCTTCCACATCCGCAAGGCCGTCTTCAAGCGCAACCACTTCAACGGCTGAACACCCCGATGGGAGAACCGTGTTCGAGATCCGTGTCATCTGCGACCCCGCCGAAACCGAACCGATCGTCGCCGCGCTGGACCGCACCTTCACGGTCGGCACCGTGAGCGTCTACCCCACCCGCGACCGCAAGCGGAACCGCCTCTACGCCCGCGCCGAGTCCAAGCCCACCGACGCCGAGCCGGCCAAGTCCTCGCTCACCGCCGAGCAGGCGTACGCCAACGCCCCCAGCATCAACAGCGAGATCGGCTGGGCGGCACGCACCCTCGCCGCCACCGAGTGCTTCACCGAGCTGGGGCGTGACTTCTACCTGCGCAAGGCAGCCCTGCTGGACCGCATCGCGCTCTTGGACGAGCCCGACATCCCGTACGGCGATGCCACCGCGGCCGCCGACGCGGCGGCCGTGTTCCTGCTGGACATGGACCAGCCGGGCCCGTTCTGCGAACCGCGCACCTACGTCCGCCAGCAGTACGCGCACTCGCTCGCCGCCGAGCAGTAGCTGTGGCTGGGGCGGTCGCCTCTCGCCAAAGACCGCGACCGCCCCGGTTCTCCGTCCCTTCGACAGAAACAGGAGACCTTCAGCATGACACCTGACCGAATGACCTCGCGCCCCCGCGCCACGAACCACCTGGACGATGACCACCTGCGCACTGCGTTGGAGTTGGCGGCGGCCGGAGTGCCCGTGCTGCCGCTGCGGCAGGGCAAGGTGCCATTCGGGAACTGCCGCACGTGTGCCAAGAATGCCTGCGGCGGACGGCCAAACATGAAGGTTGCGGGCCCCTGCCACTGCCCCGACACGTGCCACGCGTGGGCCGCAGCCACCACTGACACTCGCGTCATCACCTCCGGAGCGTGGGCCCCCGCATGGCGGCAGGCCGCTGCCATCGGCTATCACCCCGGAGGAATGGGGCTGACCGTCGTAGACCTCGACAGCGCGGCGGCCGTCGAATGGGCACGCGAGAACCTGCCAGCCACCCGAACCGTGCTGACGACGCGCGGGGAGCATTGGCTCTACCGGGGCGCCATGCGGTCGTCCAACGGGGTCCGGCCTGGTGTGGACGTCAAGTCGCTCATGGTCTACGCCCGGTGGCTCGGTGCCGGCACCGGCCGCATGGCGAACCTGCCGACGGCCGTCCGCGCCCTAGTCGTGAAGAAAGAGACCACCCCCGCCCCGGGGAGGGTGGTCTCTTCCGTCCCCGAGCGCGTCGACTGGGACCGGACCGTCGGCACCGGATGCAGGCACACCGAGGGCTACGTACGCGCCGGCCTTGAACGCGGTCTCGCCCTAGTCCGCAGCCACACCGAATCCGGCGCCGGATCACAAGCGTTCGGCGTGGCCCGCTTCCTGGCCGTCCAGCACGCGCAGTGCCCCGGACCCTGCGAACTGGACGCCCTCGGTTGGCAGATCGTTGCCGCAGCCGTCTCCGTGGGAGTCCCCGAGCCCTATGCCCGCCGCGCGGTCACCAACGGTCTGAGGGCGACCGAGAGGGGTGCCGCATGACCTACAAGCCCCACAACTCTCGGAAAGAGCCTCAGAACGCCACACAAGCGGCACCACGGAGCGCCGTAGGCGGCCGAAAGGACGTCGCCGAAGGCGTCCGCACTGCTCTTGGCTCTGACCCGCAGACCGGCCACCCCACCGAAGGGAGGGCAGCCTCATGACCACACAGCCTGTGGACAGTCCCGACCTGTGGGCCGGACTGCCCGTTCTCGACGACCCTCCCGCCTCCGTGTGGGAGGACCCCGTTCCCCTCGCCGGACCCCGCCAGCTCACCCCGTTCCCCATTGCCTCCCTCCCGGGGTGGCTGCGGGAGTTCGTGGCTGCGGTTGCCGAGGAGACACAGACACCCGTCGACCTCGCTGGCTGCATCGCGCTGTCGGTGCTCGCCACGGCGGCGGGCGGCAGGGCGGTGGTGCAGGTGCGCGGGCACTGGCGAGAGCCGACCAACCTGTTCGTGGTTGTCGCGCTTCCGCCAGCGAACCGGAAGTCCGCCGTGTTCGCCCTGCTGACCGACCCGCTGTACGACGCGGAGGCACAGCTCCGCACCGTGCAGCAACCGGCCATCGTGGAAGCCCAGATGACCGCACGTCTTGCCAAGGAAGCAGCCGACAAGGCCGCGGCCAAGGCAGCATCCGCGAGCGCGGACGAGCGCGACGACCTCGTGTCCACGGCCATCGCGCTCGCGCAGACCGCGGAGACCGTCACCGTGCCGGCCGAACCGCAGTTGCTCGCCGACGACGCGACCGCCGAGACGGTCACTTCGCGTATGTCGGAGCAGGGCGGCCGAATCGCGGTCATGTCCGCCGAGGGTGACATCTTCGACATCATCGCCGGCCGCTACTCGGGCAAGCCCAACATGGGTGTCTTCCTCAAAGGCCACGCCGGAGACCGGCTGAGGGTGGACCGTCAGACGCGGAAGGAGTACATCGAACACCCCGCGCTCACCATGGGCTTGTGCGTTCAACCGCAGGTGTTGGACGAGATCGGACGACAGGAGGGCTTCAAGGGCCGCGGCCTGCTCGGCAGGTTCCTCTACTCCGTACCCGAATCGCTGGTCGGCCGCCGCAGGCTCAGCCCCGACCCGATCCCGGACCAGGTCAAAGACACCTACCGGCGCCACGTCATCGACCTGACCGTGTTCCTCGCGGAGTGGACCGACCCCGCCGTCGTCCAGCTCACCCCCGAGGCCGATGCCGCCCTGCTCGCCTTCCAGGAGCGAGTGGAACCCAAGTTGGCCGCACGCGGCGGCTCGCTGGGCCACATCGCGGACTGGGCCGGGAAACTCGCCGGCGCCACTGCGCGCATCGCCGCGCTGCTCCACCTCGCGCAGCACCTCACCAAGGGGCACACCATCCCGGTGGCAGAAGCGACCATGCGTGACGCGATCGCGCTAGCCGACTACTTCACCAGCCATGGACTGGCCGCATTCGACCAGATGGGCGCCGACCCCACCACCGAACGGGCACGCACCGTGCTGGAAACACTGCGCACCCACAAGTGGAGCGAGGTCAGCAAGCGCGACTTGATGGTCAAGCTCTCGCGGTCCGAGTTCGCCACCGCTGCGGACCTGGACCCGGTGCTGAGCCTGTTGGAAGACCACGGATACGTGCGCGCCCAACCTGTGGCCCGCAGCGGAGGCCGCGGCCGGCCACCTTCCCCTCGCTACCTGGTCCATCCCCGCCTGACCCACCCGACCGCCTGAGACCGCCCACAGAAACCACAGAACCACAGAAACAAACCGGCGAGCCCCTGACCTGCGCAGACCGTCACGTCAGGGGCTCCCGGTGCACTGCCACAGAAACTTGCCGAGAAGCCACAGAAATAGACCGGCCCCGGCCCCGCCGGTCCGGGCACCTATTTCTGTGGAACCTCGGGCGATTTCTGTGGCAGCACCCACCGCGCGGCATCGCCGCAGGTCAACCCGCAGATCCCGGGTTTCTGTGTATTTCGTGGTTTCTGTGGCGGCTCTCGGCTGGTCCCACCACCTTCCCTTGACTCTCTCGCCCGAGGAGGAGTCGTGGCCAAGCCCCGCGACGAGATGCTGACCATCCCCGAAGTGATCGAAGAGATAGGCGTACCGCGAGCGACGTTCTACCGCTGGCGGCAGTACAAGAAGGGCCCGAAGTCCATCAAGCTCCCGAACGGCGCGGTGCGAATCCGGCGATCCGAACTGAGCCGGTGGCTCCAGACGCTGGAGGAGAGCGCGTGACGCAGGAAACCGACAGTGGGGCCGAGCAGAACAACGGCTCGGCCCCGGACGGGTTTTCGCTCGACGTGCGTCTGTGGAAGGTGTCCAAGGCGCAGAGCAACACACGTCCCTACCAGCTCCGTTGGAAAGTTGGAGGAAAGGTCAGTAGTGCCACATTCGCCACGGTGGCTCTCGCGGAGAGTCGTAGATCTGAACTTTGGCAGGCAATGCGCCGTGGCGAGGCATTCCGCATCACCGACGGACTGCCTGAATCCGAGGTGCGGGTCGAGACCGCCGCGAAGCAAGTCCGGGAGGAACTTCCCTGGTTCGCGTTCTGCCGTGAGTACATGGCGATGCGTTGGCCAACCGCCGCGGCCAAGACCCGTGAGGGCATCGCCGACGGGCTCGCCGCGGTGACGCTGGCTCTGGTGGAGCAGGAAGAGAAAATGCCGCCACCGGAAGAGTTGCGTCTCGCCTTCCGATGGGCGGTGATTCCCAGGAACGCCGAACTTGACCCGCCCGAGGAAATTGAAGGCGCCTACTGGTGGATTTCCAAGAAGTCGCTTCTTGTCTCCTCGCTGGAAAACCCGAAGATCCTTCGCGATGTTCAGTATCGGATCTCCTTCAAGTTGGACGGCACGCCTGCGGCGGGGGAGACCTCCCGCCGCAGGCGGCGTGCGCTTAACACGGCGGTTGAATACGCTATCGAGCGCAAGCTTCTGACGGAGAACCCACTCGTGGCCCTCAAGAAGGTGAAGAGCTCCTCATCGGACCGTGTGGATCCCCGTGTGCTCGTGAACAAGATGCAGGCTGCTCAACTCCTCGCCTCTGTCTCATACGTTGGAACGTGGGACCGCAAGAAGGGCCGGCGCCTTGTGGGCTTCTTCGCGGTCATGTACTTCGCGGGACTCCGCCCGAGTGAGGCAGTGGGCCTCAGCAAGGCTGATTGCTTCCTCCCGGAGAAGGGGTGGGGCGTTCTGACGCTGCACGACACGCACCCCGTGTCGGGCAAGCAGTGGACAGACAGCGGAGAGCGCCACGACAAGCGCGGCCTGAAGTCGAGGGAGGCCAAGGAAGACCGGCCAGTCCCGATCCCCCCGCCGCTCGTGGCCATGCTCCGCGCCCACCTGAAGGAGTTCGGCACAGCCAAGGACGGGCGGCTCTTCACGAACGAACGGGGCGGTCTCGTGGGCAGTAGCACCTATTGGCGCGTGTGGCGGGACGCTCGGGAGTACGCGCTCTCGCCGGACCTTCAGGCGTCCATCCTCGGGGGGCGGCCGTACGACCTGCGGCATACCTGCATCACTACGTGGCTGAATGCCGGCGTGCCCGTTGCTGAGGTCGCTCGGAGGGTCGGCAACTCGCCCGAAGTGATTCACCGCGTTTACGAGGGATGCATCTACGGTCAGGAAGAGGTGATGAACAGGAAGATCGAGCGAGAGCTGGACTGGCCGCAGGACGGTTCCGCGGATTCGTGAGCCGTGGGCGGGGCGGGTATCACCCGTACCCGCCCCCAGGAATTCTTGCCCCGCTTCGGATTCGGGTAGCGCGGCCGGCCCGGCCCTTACTCAGTCATGAACTTCCTGAGCGTGAAGCCAAGAGTTGCCGCGCCGATGAAGGCCGCGCCCCCTGACGCCAGCGAGGCGTAGACAGGTGCTCCGGTCATCCAGAGAGCGGCCGTGCAGAGCATCGCAGCGACCAGCGCGCCGAGCATGATGACCGCTGCCCACAGGCTTCGCAGCGCTTGATCATTGTTGGACAACGTGTATCAATCCCCTCACCGATGGACTCATGGCCGCGTCGAGGACTGTAGCCAGCCTGTCCTCGACCGCGCCACCGATGCTGGCAGGGGGAAAACCGCAGGTCAAAAGGCCTGATTTACCTTCCTGAAGGGGAAAGGATACGGCAGTGCAGTGGACATCTACGTTTGTGCTGTAGCGTGATGCCGCTCTTACAGTCGTGCCCCTACTGTCGTGGCGGAATCTGTAGAAGAGCCATGAACTCCCTTGTATAGCTGAGTACTCCCGGATCCCGGGTTCTCCTGCAGGAAGGTAAAAGTCGTGTCGAGCGGCGAGCAGCGTGCCGAGGCGGTCCGCCTGCTGAAGAGTGCGGCCGACAAGGTGAAGAGGACTGGGCGTGTTCCGTTCCCGCCGGCCTTCGTCATAGCTGCTGAGGGGGAGAAGCAGGAACCTCCGCTCGCCAGGTTGATCCAGGGCGGGCGCGGCGGTGAAGTGCGGCTGAAGCTGTATATGTGCATCACGATGATGGCCACGGGAAAGCCATACGACTTGAGGACGCCGCCAAGCCCGCATGGCTGGACGCGGATGCTTGCCTTGGATCCGCAGAAGGGACCGCGAAGGGTTGCCAGCAACTTGAAGTGGCTGGGCGACAACGGGTTCATTCGTCTTGAGGCACAGTGGGGCCGCCCGTCTGCGATCACGTTGCTAAGCGCAACTGGGGACGGCAAGGAGTACAGCCAGCCGAGGGGGGACGGGAAGCGATACGTTGGGGTGCCGCTGGGGTTCTGGATTCATGGGTGGCTTCTGTGCTTGTCGCCGACGGCGACAGCCGTCCTGCTTGCACTCATCGAAGTGCTGGGAGGGCACTCCGAGGCGAGGTACATCCCAACGACCAGACGTCAGCGTTACGGCCTGTCTCCCGACACCTGGACGAAGGCCCGCAAGGAGCTGGAGGCCCGCAGCTTGCTCGTCGTAAAGCGGGAGCCGCAGGGTGACTTCTACGACTTCATGCGGTTGCGAAACGCCTACCAGCTTGACCTCGAACGACTGGACTCCCCGCCCAACTGGTGGTGACCCCCCGGGCGCTGCCCTATCGCAGCTCTATCGCGATCAGTACGTAGCAACGACAAAGAGCCGGACTCAGTGGGACTGAGTCCGGCTCTTCATTCATGGCATTCGCCCTGGTCAGCGCATGATCTGTGCTGGTTATCGGCGAGTGCCCCCGGCAGGATTCGAACCTGCGCACACGGCTCCGGAGGCCGTTGCTCTATCCCCTGAGCTACGGGGGCGTGTCGGGCGCGGTGTGTGCGGCGACGGGTAGAACCCTACCAGCTCTTTCGGGGGTGATTGCCACAGGTTTTGGTGGGCGTGGGGGCGGGCGGCGGGGGTCTCGCGCGGGGTGGAAGTGGGGAAAACCCGGACGGGGTGGTGGGCGCGGACCTACTCTCGAGTTGTGCCAGGCGCGTCCGGTCGGGTGCTTGTTGTGGACGACAACAAGGTCATCCGGCAGCTGATCAGGGTCAACCTCGAACTGGAGGGTCTCGAGGTGGTGACCGCGGCCGACGGTGCCGAGTGTCTGGACGTCGTCCATCAGGTGCGGCCCGATGTGGTGACCCTCGATGTCGTCATGCCCCGGCTCGACGGGTTGCGCACCGCCGCTCGACTGCGTGCTGACCCCCGGACGCGGAATCTTCCCCTCGCCATCGTGAGCGCGTGCACCCAGTACGAGGTCGAGAGCGGGCTGGACGTGGGTGTCGACGCCTTTCTCGCCAAGCCGTTCGAGCCTGCCGAACTCGTGCGGCTCGTGCGGCAGTTGATGGAGCGGCGGGGGTCGGAGCGGGGGCGGGAGCGGGAAAGTGGTCCGGGGGGTGGTGACGGCGGCTCGCCGTCGTTCGAGGGTGCCTTCGGGGCAGGGGCGGGCGCAGGGGCAGGCGGAGGGCTTGATGAAACCGAGCGTGCCGGACGTGGCGGTCACTGACGCCGAGCGCGCCGGACGCCGTTAGTCACCGACGCCGACCGTGCCCGACGCTGACGTCGACCGCGCCCGCCGCCAGTCGCTGACGCTGAGCGCGCCGGACGTGCCGGACGCGCCAGCCATGACGCCGAGTGCGCCGGCCCCGCCAGCAACCGGCGCCGGCCGGTCACCCTCCACCCCCGTCCACATCCCGGACCCTCCCCGAAACCGAGTCGCCTACCCACCCCCCTCCTCCCCTACGCTGGTCCCGTGACCCCCGTCGAGCTCTCCCGTACCGTGCTGCGCGCGGTGCGTCGTGCTGTCGATGAGGGGGAGCTGAGTGTCGCGGTGCCGGCGCGGGCCGTGGTTACGGTGCCGGGGCCCGGTGGCTGTGGGGATTACGCCACGAACATCGCTCTTCAGCTGGCGCGGGCGGCCGGGCGGCCGCCCCTGCAGGTGGCCGAGATCCTGCGGCCGCATCTCAGCGGCGCGGCCGGGGTGGCCGAGGTGGCGATCACCGGGCCCGGGTTTTTGAACATCAGCCTCGGAGGCGGGGCGTCCGCCGCCCTGGTGCGGGACATCCTGGAGCGGGGCGCGGGCTACGGGCACGGTGACGCTCTCGCCGGGCAGGTCGTCGAGCTGTGTGTGCCGTACGACATTCGTGCCGAGGTCGTCGCCGACACCCTCGTACGCATCGTCGCCACCCAGGGCGGTCGCGCCGAGGTGCGGCACGCCGGCCCCCCGGAGGATCGGGCCGAGCTGCGGCACGCCAGGCCGATGACGCCGGTACCGGTGCCGCAGAACTCGGCCGAGGCGCGACCCGCGACCCCCAGGCCGGTACCGGCGTCAAAGGCCCCGCCCGAGCGGCCGCACGCCGGACCCGCCACCCTCCGGCCGGTACCGGCCCCGCAAGACCCAGCCGAGGCGCGACCCGCCACCCCCCGGCCGGTACCGGCACCGGAAGACCCGGCCGAGGCGCGACCCGCCACCCCCCGGCCGGTACCGGCACCGGAAGACCCGGCCGAGGCGCGACCCGCCACCCTCCGGCCGGTACCGGCCCCGCAAGACCCGGCCAAGGCACCCGCCCCCGTAACCCTCCCCCCCGCCCCCCTAACCCTCCGCCCCACCCCCGCCCTCGAAGACCCCGCCCCCCTAGGCCCCGACGCCGCCCGCTGGGCCCTGCTCCACCCCGCGCCCCACGACCGGCCCCGGATCAGCGCCGACCACCTCGTCCAGCGCGAGAGCAACCCGCTCTTCCGGGTGCGGTACGCCTACGCCCGCACCCGGGCCCTCAGTCGCAACGCCGCGGCGCTGGGGTACGTCAGTGACCCCGGTGACGTATGCCAGGAGGAGGGGGAGCTGCTTGGCGCCCTCGCCGAATACCCCCATGTCCTGCGCCTCGCCGCGACTCACCGCACGCCCGACCGGCTCGCCCGGCACCTCGTCGTCGTCGCCGACGCCCTTCTCGCCTTCCTGCACGGCGTGCTGCCGCTCGGCGACGAGAAACCCTCGGCCGCCCACCGCGCCCGGCTCGCGCTCGCCGAAGCCGCCGGGACGGTGCTGGCCGGCGGCCTGTCCCTGCTCGGCATCAGTGCCCCTGACTATCTGTGAGAGAAGAATGAGCCGTTCCGCACACCCCGCCGGGCCCCGTCACGCCGACGTCCTCCCCGAGGGCCACTACAGCGCCCCGCCCGCCGACCTCAACGCCCTCGACCCGAAGGTCTGGGCCCAGACCGTGACCCGTACGAGCGACGGTGTCGTCAGCGTCGGTGGGATCGAAGTCACCCGGCTCGCCGAGGAGTTCGGCACTCCCGCCTATTTCCTCGACGAGGCCGACTTCCGGGCGCGGGCGCGTGCCTGGCGTACGGCCTTCGGGCACGACGCGGATGTCTTCTACGCCGGGAAGGCGTTCCTGTCGCGGGCCGTCGTGCGCTGGCTGCACGAGGAGGGCCTCAATCTCGATGTCTGCTCCGGTGGTGAGCTCGCCACCGCGCTCTCCGCCGGTATGCCCGCCGACCGCATCGCCTTCCATGGCAACAACAAGTCCGAGGGTGAGATCCGTACGGCTGTCGAGGCCGGTGTCGGGCGGATCGTCCTCGACTCCTTCCAGGAGATCGTGCGCGTCGCCCATATCGCCCAGTCCCTCGGCAAGCGGCAGCGCGTGCAGATCCGGGTGACGGTCGGCGTGGAGGCGCACACCCACGAGTTCATCGCCACCGCGCACGAGGACCAGAAGTTCGGGATCGCGCTCGCCGACGGGCAGGCCGCAGAGGCCGTACGGCGGGCGCTCACCCTCGACGGGCTCGAACTCGTCGGGATTCACTCGCACATCGGGTCGCAGATCTTCGACATGGCCGGCTTCGAGGTCGCCGCGCGACGGGTCGTGTCGCTCCTTGCCGCAGTCCGCGACGAGCACGGCGTCGAGCTGCCGGAGATCGACCTCGGCGGCGGCCTCGGCATCGCGTACACCAGCGAGGACGACCCCCGAGAGCCGCACGAGATCGCCAAGGCGCTGGGCGAGATCGTGACGAGGGAGTGCGAGGCCGCGAAGTTGCGGACGCCTCGGATTTCCGTGGAGCCCGGGCGCGCCATCGTCGGCCCGACCGCCTTCACCCTCTATGAGGTCGGCACCATCAAGCCGCTGGAGGGACTGCGGACGTACGTCTCCGTGGACGGGGGCATGTCCGACAACATTCGGACGGCTCTGTACGACGCCGAGTACAGCGTGGCCCTTGTCTCGCGTACCTCCGACGCCGAGCCGATGCTCGTCCGCGTCGTCGGCAAGCACTGCGAGAGCGGTGACATCGTCGTGAAGGACGCCTTCCTGCCGGCCGACCTCGCGCCCGGTGACCTCATCGCCGTCCCCGCGACCGGTGCCTACTGCCGGTCCATGGCCAGCAACTACAACCACGCACTGCGCCCGCCGGTCGTCGCCGTGAACGACGGCGAGGCCCGGGTGATCGTCCGGCGCGAGACGGAGGAGGACCTGCTGCGCCTCGACGTCGGATGACGCACGCGATGCCGGACGAGGGGAGAAAGATCTCCTGCGTCCACCTGCCAGAAAAATGAAATAGACGTCTCACGATCCGGACGAGGGATAGAAACTCCCGTCCGGTGAGTGAGACTGGTCCCACGAAGACGGTATGAGGAAACGAGGTCGGATGATGCGTACGCGTCCGCTGAAGGTGGCGCTGCTGGGCTGTGGGGTTGTCGGCTCAGAGGTGGCGCGCATCATGACGACGCACGCCGACGACCTCGCCGCCAGGATCGGGGCGCCGGTGGAGCTGGCGGGCGTCGCGGTCCGGCGGCCCTCCAAGGTCAGGGAGGGCATCGATCCCGGCCTCGTCACCACCGACGCCACCGCGCTCGTCAAACGCGGGGACATCGACGTCGTCGTCGAGGTCATCGGCGGTATCGAGCCCGCCCGTACGCTCATCACCACCGCCTTCGAGCACGGCGCCTCCGTGGTCTCCGCCAACAAGGCGCTGCTCGCCCAGGACGGGGCCGCGCTGCACGCCGTCGCCGAGGAGCAGGGCAGGGACCTCTATTACGAGGCCGCCGTCGCCGGTGCCATCCCGCTGATCCGGCCGCTGCGCGAGTCCCTCGCCGGCGACAAGATCAACCGCGTGATGGGCATCGTCAACGGGACCACCAACTTCATCCTCGACAAGATGGACTCCACGGGCGCCGGATATCAGGAGGCCCTCGACGAGGCCACCGCGCTCGGGTACGCCGAGGCCGACCCGACCGCCGACGTCGAGGGCTTCGACGCCGCGGCCAAGGCCGCCATCCTCGCCGGAATCGCCTTCCACACGCGCGTGCGCCTCGACGACGTCTACCGCGAGGGCATGGCCGAAGTCACCGCCGCCGACTTCGCCTCGGCGAAGGAGATGGGCTGCACCATCAAGCTGCTCGCCATCTGCGAGCGGGCCGCCGACGGGGGATCCGTGACGGCGCGCGTGCATCCCGCCATGATTCCGCTGAGCCACCCCCTCGCCTCCGTGCGCGGCGCGTACAACGCCGTGTTCGTCGAGTCGGACGCCGCCGGGCAGCTCATGTTCTACGGGCCGGGCGCGGGCGGCGCGCCGACCGCCTCCGCCGTCCTCGGTGACCTCGTCGCCGTCTGCCGCAACAAGCTCAGCGGTGCGACCGGGCCCGGCGACTCCGCGTACACCCAGCTGCCCGTCTCGTCCATGGGCGAGGTCGTCACGCGCTACCACATCAGCCTCGACGTGGCCGACAAACCGGGTGTTCTCGCCCAGGTGGCCACCGTCTTCGCCGAGCACGGTGTCTCGATCGATACCGTGCGCCAGCAGGGGAAGGACGGCGAGGCCTCTCTCGTCGTCGTCACCCACCGTGCGTCCGACGCGTCCTTGAACGGGACCGTCGAGGCGCTGCGCAGCCTCGACACCGTGCGGGGTGTCGCCAGCATCATGCGGGTTGAAGGAGAGTAACCAGCAATGACCCACCAGTGGCGCGGAATCATCGAGGAGTACCGGGACCGGCTGCCGGTATCCGACAGCACGCAGGTCGTGACGCTCCGTGAGGGCGGTACGCCGCTCGTGCCCGCGCAGGTGCTCTCCGAGCGCACGGGCTGCGAGGTCCACCTCAAGGTGGAGGGCGCCAACCCGACCGGGTCCTTCAAGGACCGCGGTATGACCATGGCGATCACGCGGGCGAAGGAAGAGGGCGCCAAGGCCGTCATCTGCGCGTCCACCGGCAATACGTCGGCCTCCGCCGCCGCCTATGCCGTACGCGCCGGGATGGTCTGTGCCGTACTCGTCCCCCAGGGCAAGATCGCGATCGGCAAGATGGGCCAGGCCCTCGTGCACGGCGCCAAGATCCTCCAGGTCGACGGCAACTTCGACGACTGCCTCACCCTCGCGCGCGACCTGGCCGACAACTACCCGGTGTCGCTGGTCAATTCGGTCAACCCGGTGCGGATCGAGGGCCAGAAGACGGCCGCCTTCGAGATCGTGGACATGCTGGGCGACGCGCCCGACATCCACGTCCTGCCGGTGGGCAACGCGGGCAACATCACCGCGTACTGGAAGGGGTACACGGAGTACGCCGCCGACGGCATCGCCAAGCGGACACCCCGCATGTGGGGCTTCCAGGCGTCCGGCTCCGCGCCGATCGTGCGCGGCGAGGTGGTCAAGGACCCGTCGACCATCGCCACCGCGATCCGGATCGGCAACCCGGCCTCGTGGAAGTTCGCGCTGGCCGCGCGGGACGAGTCGGGCGGTTTCATCGACGAGGTGACGGACCGTGAGATCCTGCGCGCCTACCGGCTGTTGGCCGCGCAGGAGGGTGTCTTCGTCGAGCCCGCGTCCGCCGCGTCCGTCGCCGGTCTGCTGAAGGCCGCCGAGCAGGGCAAGGTGGACCCGGGACAGAGGATCGTCTGCACGGTCACCGGAAACGGCCTCAAGGACCCCGACTGGGCCGTCGCGGGCGCCCCGCAGCCGGTCACGGTCCCGGTCGACGCGGCGACGGCGGCGGAGCGGCTCGGTCTGGCGTAGGGCCACCCATCAGCACCGGGGCCGACGTCAGCGGCGTACGGTCCCGGTCTGGCGGGAAGCCGCCTGGCGTAAACCCGCCAGATGAGGCAACTCCTCGCCGAAGGCGAACGGAAACCGCCAGAAGCGGGCGGAAAACGTCCGCCGCCGGGGCCACCCCTACCGCAGTCCGACAGGGGGTGCACAGGGGGCTTACGACACGCATCGTGCGCCTCCTGTGCGCCCTATGTCGCCACAGAACCTTCCTTCGATAGGCTGTACCGAACCCGCCCGCCGCATATGCCGCGGTGCCGCGCCGTCCCTGCGGCCTCCGGGTCTTCGTACGTATCGAAGTTCACCGAATCGCAGTTCATCGAAGTTCATCGCAGTTCATCGAAAAATCTCGCACATCACGCAGCTCAAGGAGAGTCATCGAGCGATGGCCGGTCCAGCATTCCGCGCCGCCGCCGTACGGGTGCGCGTCCCCGCCACCAGTGCCAACCTCGGCCCGGGCTTCGACGCCCTCGGCCTGTCACTGGGTCTGTACGACGACGTGGTCGTCCGGGTGGCCGACTCAGGGCTGCACATCGACATCGCGGGGGAGGGCAGCGAGACGCTGCCGCGTGACGAGAGTCATCTCCTCGTACGTTCCCTGCGCACCGCCTTCGATCTGCTGGGCGGACAGCCGCGCGGCCTCGAGATCGTCTGCGCCAACCGCATCCCGCACGGACGGGGCCTCGGCTCCTCCTCGGCCGCCATCTGCGCCGGCATCGTCGCCGCCCGCGCCGTGACCATAGGCGGTGACAGCAAGCTCGACGACACCGCGCTCCTGGAGCTCGCCACCGAGATCGAGGGACACCCCGACAACGTCGCGGCCTGTCTGCTCGGTGGTTTCACGCTCTCCTGGATGGAGTCCGGCGCCGCGCGGGCGATCAGGATGGATCCCGCCGATTCCATCGTTCCGGTGGTTTTCGTACCCGGGAAGCCGGTCCTCACCGAGACCGCGCGCGGACTGCTGCCGCGCACCGTGCCGCACGTCGACGCCGCCGCCAACGCGGGCCGCGCCGCACTGCTCGTCGAGGCACTGACCCGGCGCCCCGAGCTGCTGCTGCCCGCCACCGAGGACCGGCTGCACCAGGAGTACCGCGCCCCGGCCATGCCGGAGAGCGCCGCCCTCGTGGAGCGCCTGCGCGCCGACGGCATCCCCGCGGTGATCTCCGGAGCGGGCCCCACAGTCCTCGCCCTTGCGGACCGGGCTTCGGCCGACAAGGTCGCCGATCTCGCAGGTCAGGGCTGGGCCGCCAACCGGCTGGACCTCGACGCCGAGGGGGCGAGCGTGCTGCCGCTCGCACCTGTCGGGGTCAATTGAACGTGCACGGTTGCCGGATTTGGAGAGGGGGAATGTTTGTTGGATCCGGTAGTGTTAACCTCAAGTCTGCACCCGACCCCACCATGGCGAGGTGCTTCGCGTCCCCGTCCGGGACAACCATTCTTCCGGGAGCCTCCCAAACTGCTTTGTGCCATGCATGTGCATTGGGTGCTATGCGCTGAGCAGTGTTGAGCACGCTCCGGAACCGGCGTGACCGAGCCGATGACACCGAAATTCAGTGCCACGGCTCCGGAATCGTCATCACCAGATATGTCTTCCGCCGCTTTGGCGGACCACCGCCCCGGCACGGTCCACACAGCAAGGACCAAAGCCGGACAGCACAACCGGTCGCCGAGCCAGACAGGCCGACGTCCGCTCCAGGGAAGGACCCTTCGTGAGCGACACCACCGATCTGATGGGCGCACGTGTCGAGGAGACCGCTGCCGCGCCCGCCACGGACGCCTCAGCCGCGCCTGCCTCCGGTGCAGGCTCCCGGCGGCGCCGCGGTACCGGCCTCGAGGGCATGGTGCTGGCCGAGCTGCAGCAGGTCGCGTCCGGCCTCGGTATCAGGGGCACCGCGCGGATGCGCAAGAGCCAGCTGATCGAGGTCATCAAGGAGGCGCAGGCCGGGGGTGCCCCGGCCAAGGCCGACGAGGCCGCCGCCGAGACCAAGCCGAAGCGCCGGACCACTTCCAAGGCCCGTACCGGCGAGGACGCCGCCCCGGCCGAGAAGAAGGCCGCCGCCGAGAAGGCCGTGGCCCAGCAGCAGATCGAGATCCCCGGCCAGCCCGCTGGGGGCCCGTCCCGCGCGAGCGAAGCCGAGCGTGGGGGAGACGACGCCCCCGCTGAGCGTCGCCGCCGCCGTGCCACCGCCGAGGCCGGCAGCCCCGAGACGGTCGCTGCCGAGGCGCAGAACGAGCCGAAGGCCGAGGCGCAGGGCGACGCCAAGGGCGACACCGCCGACGGTGCCGACGGCCGTCAGGGCCGCCGTGACCGGCGCGAGCGCGACCGTGGCGGCCGTGACCGCGACCGCCGCGGTGGCAAGGGTGACGAGCAGCAGAGCGGCCAGGGTGGCGGCCAGCAGCGTCCGGACCGCCAGGACCGTGACCGCCCTGACCGTGACCGCCCCGACCGTGACCGCCCCGACCGCCAGCAGCAGGGCGGCGGCCGGCAGGACCGCCAGGACCGCCAGCAGCGGGACAACGGGCCGCAGGACGACGACGACTTCGACGGCAGCCGCCGCGGCCGCCGCGGCCGCTACCGGGACCGTCGTGGCCGTCGTGGCCGCGACGAGATCGCCGAGCCGCAGGTCGCCGACGACGACGTCCTGATCCCCGTCGCGGGCATCCTGGACATCCTCGACAACTACGCCTTCATCCGTACGTCGGGCTACCTCCCGGGTCCCAACGACGTGTACGTCTCCCTCGCCCAGGTCCGCAAGAACGGCCTGCGCAAGGGCGACCACGTCACGGGTGCGGTCCGTCAGCCCAAGGACGGCGAGCGCCGCGAGAAGTTCAACGCGCTCGTGCGCCTGGACTCGACCAACGGCATGGCCCCCGACTCCGGGCGCGGGCGACCGGAGTTCAACAAGCTGACGCCCCTTTACCCGCAGGACCGGCTCCGTCTGGAGACCGACCCGGGCGTGCTGACCACCCGCATCATCGACCTCGTCGCGCCGATCGGTAAGGGCCAGCGCGGTCTGATCGTGGCCCCGCCGAAGACCGGCAAGACCATGATCATGCAGGCGATCGCCAACGCGATCACGCACAACAACCCCGAGTGCCACCTGATGGTCGTCCTGGTCGACGAGCGTCCGGAAGAGGTCACCGACATGCAGCGGTCGGTCAAGGGCGAGGTCATCTCCTCGACCTTCGACCGTCCGGCCGAGGACCACACCACGGTCGCCGAGCTCGCCATCGAGCGCGCCAAGCGTCTGGTGGAGCTGGGCCACGACGTCGTCGTACTGCTGGACTCGATCACGCGTCTGGGCCGTGCGTACAACCTCGCCGCCCCGGCCTCCGGCCGCATCCTGTCCGGTGGTGTCGACTCGACCGCGCTGTACCCGCCCAAGCGCTTCTTCGGTGCCGCGCGCAACATCGAGGACGGCGGCTCGCTGACCATCCTCGCGACCGCGCTCGTCGACACCGGGTCCCGCATGGACGAGGTCATCTTCGAGGAGTTCAAGGGCACCGGCAACGCCGAGCTCAAGCTCGACCGGAAGCTCGCCGACAAGCGTGTCTTCCCGGCGGTGGACGTCGACGCGTCCGGCACCCGCAAGGAAGAGCTCCTGCTCGGCAGCGACGAGCTCGCCATCACCTGGAAGCTGCGTCGCGTGCTGCACGCGCTCGACCAGCAGCAGGCGATCGAGCTGCTGCTCGACAAGATGAAGCAGACGAAGTCGAACGCCGAGTTCCTGCTGCAGATCCAGAAGACGACGCCGTCGCCGGGCAACGGCAACGACTGAGGTCTCCACAGCTGAGGGCCGCCCCCGTGACGGGGGCGGCCCTTTGTGCTGCCTGGGACACGTGTACGATCGCGCTTCTTTCAGTCATCTCCGAAATCACCTGTCTCAGGGGGGACTTGAGTGGATACATCCATATCTGGCAGTGGTCGTCACAGACGCCGGATACGCATAGCCGTACCCGTCGCGGCGGCGGGCCTGGCGGCCGCGGTCGCCGGAGCGCTGTTGATGTCGTCCGCGAACGCGGCCACCGCGCTGCCCACGCCGACCGTCAAGCCCAGCACCTCCGCGCCGTCCCTGGCCGAGCTGGAGAAGCGCGTCGCGGGTGCCCTCGCCGGTGACGACACCGCGGGTCAGACGACCAAGAAGTCGTCGCTGAGCGCCAGTACGAACACGTCGAGCGTCGACCCGAAGATCATCGGCGGCAGCGAGACCACCATCAGTACGGCCCCGTGGATGGCCCAGCTCTGGTACTACGACGACAAGGGCACCACCGACGAGAGCGACGACCTCGGCTTCTTCTGCGGCGGCTCCGTCGTGTCGCCGACGAAGATCCTCACCGCCGCGCACTGCGTCAAGGGCTACAACTGGTTCAAGTACGGCGCGGTCGTCACCGGCACCGCCCAGCTGCCCACCTCCGACAGCTCCGGCAACACCGACCTGCACGGCGGCACCGTCTCCCTGCCCCTGCGGCAGTGGAACCACCCGTCGTACAGCTCGACGACCATCGACAACGACATCGCGGTCGTCACGCTGGACACCCCCGTCACCGCCAAGCCGATCCGCATGACGACGTCCGGTGACACGGCCTCGTACGCTTCCGGCACCAAGGCGACGCTGTACGGCTGGGGCCGCACCAGTTCCACCACCCAGGACATCTCCCAGACGCTGAAGACGGCCACGCTGCCCATCAACTCCGACAGCACCTGCTCCGGTGCCTACGGCAGCGACTTCATCAAGGGCCACATGGTCTGCGCGGGCACCCCGGCCACTGGCAGCGACACCGGCACGACCACGGCGTGCAACGGCGACTCCGGAGGCCCGCTGATCGTCGGCGGCCGCATCGTCGGCGTCGTCTCCTGGGGTGTCCAGGACTGCGTCGCGCAGGGCGCGTACAGCGTCTTCTCGAAGGTCAGCACTTATGTGGGCGCGGCGTACCCGCGGGTGGACGACACCAACCTCAGCCGTGACCACAAGGCCGACCTCTGGGTGCGCAACTCCTCCACCAAGACGGGTTACGAGAAGGACTCCACCGGCACCTCGTTCGCCGCGCGCCAGTCGTGGGGCAACTGGGACGGCGTCAACGTCGTGCTGCAGACCGACCTGAACCGGGACGGCGTCCAGGACCTCGTGGTGCGCGACAGCGCCACCGGTGACGTCTACTGGTCCCACTACGTGTGGGCGAGCCAGAGCTGGTCCACCGACAAGATCTTCACCGGCTGGAAGACCCGCACCCGCATCGTCGCGCCCGGCGATGTCACCGGCGACTACCTGCCCGACCTGCTCTCCGTCGACTCCGGCGGCGTCCTGTGGATCTACCCGGGCAAGGGCAACGGCACCTTCTCGGCGCGGGTCGAGGTCGGCACCGGCTGGAACCAGTACAACTCCCTGCGCGGGCACGGCGACTTCACCGGCGACGGCAAGGCCGACCTGATCGCGCGCAGCAAGACCGGCTCGTACATCTACCTGTACAAGGGCACCGGCAAGTCCGGAACGGGAGCCTTCTCGAGCCGTATCAAGGTGCGCACCTGGGACGGCTACAACGCCTTCGACGCCCCCGGTGACGTGACCGGCGACGGCAAGGCCGACTTCCTGGCCCGCACGCCCGGCGGCACGCTCTACCTTTACCCGGGCACCGGCAAGGCCACCAGCGAGATCTTCGCCACAAGAATCTCGGTCGGTACCGATTTCAAGCAGTACGACATCTTCGGCTGAAATCGCAGGTGAGCCGGGTTTCGCCCGACTTACTCGTCACGCACTGTGCCCACCGCCGCACGCGGTGGGCACAGTGCGTTGTGCAACCCTTTCCCGAGCTTCCCCGTCTGACCGTACGGAGTGACCATGGGCGGTACACGTCACGACCGGACGGGGTCTGACCCTGAAAGCAGGGGGTAACCGAAGCGCACGAGGACTGAGGAGCACATGCCTGCCGAGAGCACGCCGGAGCCCGGCATACCCGGAGTATCCGGTACGAGCGCCCCGCGCCACCGCGTGAAGGGCCGCCGCCGCAAGACCCGCAGCACACGCAGCAAGGCCCTGCTGATCACGGCATGGACCGCGGCGGGCATCGTCGTGCTGGGCGGGACCGGCGCCGGGATCCTGTACTTCAAGCTCAACAGCAACCTCAAGAGCGTCGACATCAACCAGGCGCTGGGCAGCGACCGCCCGACGAAGGTCGACAACGGCTCCGAGAACATCCTGGTCCTGGGCTCCGACACCCGCTCCGGCAGCAACAAGAAGCTGGGCGGCGGCGCCGACGACGGCAGCGCCCGCTCCGACACGGCGATGATCGTGCACGTGTACAAGGGCCACAAGAAGGCCAGCGTGGTCTCCGTACCCCGCGACACCCTCGTCGACCGCCCCTCCTGCACCGACACCAAGGGCGTCACACACGACGCCACCTCCGGCGTGATGTTCAACTCCGCGTACTCCACCGGCGGCGCCGCCTGTGCGGTGAAGACCGTCGAGTCGATGAGCGGTGTCCGCATGGACCACTACGTCGAGGTCGACTTCAGCGGCTTCCAGAAGCTCATCGACGACCTGGGTGGCGTGCGGATCACCACCACCAAGGACATCTCCGACTCGGACAGTCATCTGAACCTGAAGGCCGGCACGCACACGCTCAACGGCAAGCAGGCGCTCGGCCTGGTGCGCACCCGGCACGGTGTCGGCGACGGTTCCGACCTCGGCCGCATCCAGCTCCAGCAGGCGTTCATCAAGGCCCTCGTCAACCAGGTCAAGCACGTCGGCGTCCTGTCCAACCCCAAGAAGCTGTACGACCTCGCCGACACCGCGACCAAGGCCGTCACCACCGACTCCGACATCGGCTCGGTCACCGACCTCGCGTCCTTCGCCAACGGCCTCAAGGGCATCAGCTCCTCGAACATGACCATGGTGACGATGCCCGTCCAGTACGACAGCGCGAACGCCAACCGTGTCCTCGTCGACAAGGCCAAGGCGGAGCTGGTCTGGAAGGCGCTGAAGAACGACCAGCCGATCCCGAAGGCCGCCACCCACGGCACGGCGACGGGTACTGCCAAGGGCGTGGTGAGCGCCCCGTAGGAGCGCCCGTAGGGGCGCGGGGAACCGCGCGAGCAGCCACAGCCGGCCCGCAGGGAATAGACAGCGCCGGCCCCCGGTTTTGGGGATGGCGCCAGTCCTGGCAGACTGGTACGTCGGCTCCGGTTCACGCCCCCGCAATCCGCGGCGGCGACCCGGCGCCCTCCCGAACCTAGGAGACACCTTGAAGCGCGACATCCACCCCGAGTACGTCGAGACGCAGGTCAGCTGCACCTGTGGCGCGTCGTTCACCACCCGTAGCACGATCTCCAGCGGCACCGTCCGCGCCGAGGTCTGCTCCGAGTGCCACCCGTTCTACACGGGCAAGCAGAAGATCCTCGACACCGGTGGCCGTGTGGCCCGCTTCGAGGCCCGCTTCGGCAAGGCTGCCGCTGCCAAGAAGTAGCGAGCCCCCAGCGCCGGTCTTCGGTGCCCCCGCACAGGGGCATCGGGACCGGCGCTTTGCGGTGCAGCCCCTTCCCCCAAGCTCTCGACTTCTCCCCCAGTGCCTCAAGGGCCTGGGAGGGACCCCCGGAGCAGGGGGGACCCCCATGCCGTACCTACGTCCCCAAGCCACACTGGAGCTGGGGACAGCCCATTGGAGCCGGAGATGTTCGAGGCGGTCGAGGAACTCATCGGCGAGCACGCCGATCTGGAGAAGAAGCTCGCTGACCCGTCGGTCCACGCCGACCAGGCCAACGCGCGCAAGCTCAACAAGCGCTACGCCGAGCTGACCCCGATCGTCGCGACGTACCGCTCCTGGAAGCGATCCGGGGACGACATCGAGACGGCGAAGGAGTTCGCCGCCGACGACCCCGACTTCGCCGCCGAGGTCAAGGACCTGGAGAAGCAGCGCGAGGAGCTCACCGAGAAGCTCCGGCTGCTGCTCGTCCCGCGCGACCCCAGCGACGACAAGGACGTCATCCTCGAGATCAAGGCGGGCGCCGGCGGCGACGAGTCCGCCCTCTTCGCCGGCGACCTGCTGCGCATGTACCTGCGCTACGCCGAGCGCGTCGGCTGGAAGACCGAGATCATCGACTCCACCGAGTCCGAGCTCGGCGGTTACAAGGACGTCCAGGTCGCCGTGAAGACCAAGGGCGGCAACGGCGCCACCGAGCCCGGCCAGGGCGTCTGGGCGCGGCTCAAGTACGAGGGCGGTGTGCACCGCGTGCAGCGTGTGCCGTCGACCGAGTCGCAGGGTCGCATCCACACCTCCGCCGCAGGTGTGCTGGTCACGCCCGAGGCCGAGGAGGTCGACGTCGAGATCCACGCCAACGATCTGCGCATCGACGTCTACCGTTCCTCAGGACCCGGCGGTCAGTCCGTCAACACCACCGACTCCGCGGTGCGCATCACGCACATTCCCACCGGAGTCGTCGCCTCCTGCCAGAACGAGAAGAGCCAGCTGCAGAACAAGGAGCAGGCGATGCGTATCCTGCGCTCCAGGCTCCTCGCGGCGGCGCAGGAGGCAGCGGAGCGGGAGGCCGCGGACGCCCGCCGCAGCCAGGTCCGTACCGTCGACCGCTCCGAGAAGATCCGTACGTACAACTTCCCGGAGAATCGCATCTCGGACCACCGCGTCGGCTTCAAGGCGTACAACTTGGACCAGGTGCTCGACGGGGATCTCGACGCGATGATCCAGGCCTGCGTCGACGCGGACTCAGCCGCGAAGCTCGCCGCTGCATAACAGCAAACGACAACAGCTCAGCCCCCGGAGGACCAGCGTGAACCTGCTGCTCGCGGAAGTGGCCCAGGCCACCCAGCGGCTGGCCGACGCCGGCGTGCCCTCGCCGCGCAACGACGCGGAGGAGCTCGCCGCCTTCGTGCACGGCGTGAAGCGGGGCGAGTTGCACTCCGTGAAGGACTCGGACTTCGACGCCCGGTACTGGGAGGTCATCGCCCGTCGCGAGGCCCGCGAGCCGCTCCAGCACATCACCGGACGCGCCTACTTCCGCTACCTCGAACTCCAGGTGGGACCAGGGGTGTTCGTCCCGCGCCCGGAGACCGAGTCCGTCGTCGGCTGGGCCATAGACGCGGTACGCGCGATGGATGTCGTCGAGCCGCTGATCGTCGACCTGTGCACCGGCTCGGGCGCCATCGCGCTCGCCCTCGCCCAGGAGGTCCCGCGCTCCCGCGTACACGCCGTGGAGCTGTCCGAGGACGCCCTCCAGTGGACCCGCAAGAACGTCGAGGGATCGCGGGTCGATCTGCGCCAGGGAGACGCCCTGGACGCCTTCCACGACCTCGACGGCCAGGTCGACCTCGTCATCTCCAACCCGCCGTACATCCCGCTCACGGAATGGGAGTACGTCGCACCGGAGGCCCGGGACTACGATCCCGAACTCGCCCTGTTCTCGGGGGAGGACGGACTCGACCTCATCCGCGGCATCGAGCGCACCGCGCACCGGCTGCTGCGCCCCGGCGGCGTCGTCGTCATCGAGCACGCCGACACCCAGGGCGGCCAGGTGCCGTGGATCTTCACCGAGGAGCGGGGCTGGGCCGACGCGGCCGACCACCCGGACCTCAACAACCGGCCGCGGTTCGCGACCGCCCGCAAGGCGATGCCGTGAGTACGCGCATCGCGTTCCCCAGCCAGCAGTACGTGTACGAGGAGGCCCGCTAAATGGCACGGCGATACGACACCAACGACGCGACCGACCGCACCACCGGTCTGCGTGAGGCCGCGTCCGCCGTCCGCCGTGGCGAGCTGGTCGTCCTCCCGACCGACACCGTGTACGGCATCGGCGCCGACGCGTTCTCCTCGGAGGCCGTCGCCGACCTCCTCGACGCCAAGGGCCGGGGCCGCAACATGCCCACCCCCGTCCTCATCGGTTCCCCGAACACGCTGCACGGCCTCGTCACCGACTTCTCCGAGATGGCCTGGGAACTGGTCGACGCGTTCTGGCCGGGCGCGCTCACCCTCGTCGCCAAGCACCAGCCGTCCCTGCAGTGGGACCTCGGGGACACCCGGGGCACGGTGGCCATCCGGATGCCGCTGCACCCCGTCGCCATCGAACTCCTCACGGAGGTCGGCCCGATGGCCGTCTCCTCCGCCAATCTCACGGGCCACCCGGCGCCGGAGGACTGTGACGCCGCGCAGGAGATGCTCGGCGACTCCGTCTCGGTCTACCTGGACGGCGGTCCGACCCCGGCCAACGTGCCCTCCTCCATCGTCGACGTGACCGGCAAGGTGCCCGTGCTGCTGCGCCAGGGCGCCCTGTCGGCGGAGGAGCTGCGGAAGGTCGTACCCGACCTCGAGGTGGCGAATTGACAGCCCCTGACGCGGGGCGTGGCATAGGCACGGGGATCACGGGGACCAACGGGTTCCCGAGGGGGTCCTTCCGCATCCTCCACGTCAGCACCGGCAACGTGTGCCGCTCGCCGATCACCGAGCGGCTGACCCGGCATGCCCTGGCGGACCGGCTCGGCGACCCCCTGTGGGGCGGCCTGATCGTGGAGAGCGCGGGGACCTGGGGCCACGAGGGCGCGCCGATGGAGGCCAACGCCGAGGCGGTCCTCGCGGACTTCGGCGCGGACGCCTCCGGCTTCGTGGGCCGCGAACTCCTCGACGACCACGTCATCCGCGCCGACCTGGTGCTCACGGCGACCCGCGACCACCGGGCCCAGGTCATCTCCATGGGCCACTCGGCGGGCCTGCGCACCTTCACCCTGAAGGAGTTCACCCGTCTCGTACGGGCCATAGACCCGGCGACACTCCCTCCGCTGGAGGACGGCGTCGTCGAACGCGCCCGCGCCCTCGTACGGGCCGCCGCGGCCCTGCGCGGCTGGCTCCTCGCCCCGACCGCGGAAGCGGACGAGGTGTACGACCCTTACGGGGCGCCGCTGCCCTTCTTCCGCTCGATCGGCGACGAGATCAACGAGGCGCTGGATCCTGTGGTGACCGCGCTGACGGGGGTACCCGCGCGGGCGTAACACCGGGCGTCCCGCCGGTCTCGGTTCTACATTGGACGTAGCGCGTCCCCCGCCGAGGTCCGGAGTCCAGCATGCCGGTCACACAAACGCTTGAAGCGGATGTCCTGCGTCGACAGGATCCTGAGCTCGCCGAGATCCTGCTCGGGGAGCTGGACCGGCAGTCGACCACACTGCAGTTGATCGCCGCCGAGAACTTCACCTCGCCGGCCGTGCTGGCCGCGCTCGGGTCGCCGCTGGCGAACAAGTACGCCGAGGGATATCCCGGCGCCCGGCATCACGGCGGCTGCGAGATCGTCGATGTCGCGGAGCGGGTCGCCGTGGACCGGGCCAGGTCCCTCTTCGGCGCGGACCACGCCAACGTGCAGTCGCATTCGGGGTCTTCGGCCGTCCTCGCCGCGTACGCCGCCCTGCTGCGGCCCGGTGACACGGTCCTGGCCATGGGGCTGCCGTTCGGCGGGCACCTCACGCACGGCTCGCCCGCCAACTTCTCCGGCCGCTGGTTCGACTTCGTCGGCTACGGCGTCGATGCGGAGTCAGGGCTCATCGACTACGAGCAGGTCCGCGCGCTCGCCCACGCGCACCGCCCCAAAGCCGTCGTCTGCGGATCGATCTCCTACCCCCGGCACATCGACTACGCCGCCTTCCGGGAGATCGCCGACGAGGTGGGCGCCTATCTCATCGCGGACGCCGCCCACCCCATCGGCCTCGTCGCGGGAGGCGCCGCGCCCAACCCGGTGCCGTACGCCGATGTCGTCTGCGCGACGACGCACAAGGTGCTGCGCGGGCCCCGCGGCGGCATGATCCTGTGCGGCGCCGAGCTGGCCGAGCGCGTCGACCGGGCCGTGTTCCCGTTCACCCAGGGCGGCGCGCAGATGCACACCATCGCCGCCAAGGCCGTCGCGTTCGGCGAGGCGGCAACTCCGGCCTTCACGGCGTACGCCCATCAGGTGGTCGCCAATGCCCGAGCGCTGGCCGAGGGGCTCGCCAGGGAGGGGCTCGCCCTCACCACGGACGGCACCGACACCCATCTGCTGACCGCCGATCCCGCCCCGCTCGGCCTCGACGGACGCACCGCGCGCGGCCGCCTCGCCGCCGCCGGAATGGTCCTCGACACCTGCGCGCTGCCGCACGGAGACACCCGTGGCCTGCGGCTCGGCACGGCGGCGCTCACCACGCAGGGGATGGGCGAGGCCGAGATGGCGCGGATCGCCGTCCTGTTCGCGGGCGTGCTGCGGGACGGCATCGACGGCAAGCGGGCGCGTGAAGAAGTGCGGGAGCTGACCGGAAGATTTCCGCCCTATCCGGGCTGACCCTGGGTAGGCGCACACCTGTGCACAGCCACTCGTGCAACCATCGTCGCTACCCGGAAGTCCCCAACCGTATGCGCGCATCGCTAGGGTGTGGGGCTGAGATGGCCAGCGAGACCTGTGGGGAAGCCCGTGCGTGAATACCTGCTGACGCTCTGCGTCACGGCCGCGGTGACGTATCTGCTGACAGGGCCGGTACGGAAGTTCGCGATCGTGGCCGGAGCCATGCCGGAGATCCGTGCGCGCGATGTGCACCGGGAACCCACTCCGCGGCTCGGCGGCATCGCGATGTTCTTCGGGCTGTGCGCGGGACTGCTGGTCGCCGACCACCTGAAGAACCTCAACGCGGTCTTCTCGAACTCCAACGAACCGCGCGCCCTGCTCTCCGGGGCGGCGCTGATCTGGCTGATCGGTGTCCTCGACGACAAGTTCGAGATCGACGCGCTGATCAAGCTGGGCGGCCAGATGATCGCCGCGGGTGTGATGGTCATGCAGGGTCTGACGATCCTGTGGCTGCCGATCCCCGGTGTCGGCCTTGTCGCGCTGACCCAGTGGCAGGGCACGCTGCTGACGGTGGCGCTCGTCGTCATCACGATCAACGCCGTCAACTTCGTGGACGGCCTCGACGGACTCGCCGCCGGCATGGTGTGCATCGCCTCCGCCGCGTCGTTCCTGTACGCGTACCGCATCTGGTACAGCTACGGCATCGAGGCCGCCGCCCCGGCGACCCTCTTCGCGGCGATCCTCATGGGCATGTGCCTGGGCTTCCTGCCGCACAACATGCACCCCGCGCGGATCTTCATGGGTGACTCCGGCTCGATGCTCATCGGTCTTGTGCTCGCCGCGGGCGCGATCTCCATCACCGGGCAGGTCGACCCCGACGCGATGAACCTGTTCTCCGGTTCGGAGCGCAACACCGTGCACCAGATGGTGCCCGTCTACATCCCGCTGCTGCTGCCGCTGACGATCATCGCGATCCCGGCCGCCGACCTGGTGCTCGCCATCGTGCGGCGTACCTGGCGCGGACAGTCGCCGTTCGCCGCCGACCGCGGACACCTGCACCACCGTCTGCTGGAGGTCGGGCACTCGCACAGCCGGGCCGTCCTGATCATGTACTTCTGGTGTGCGCTGATCGCCTTCGGCGCCCTCGCGTACTCGGTCAACTCCGGGGCCATGTGGAGCGTGCTCGGCGTCGCCATGCTCAGCGCGGTCGGTCTCGTCCTGCTGCTGCTGCCCCGCTTCACCCCGCGCGCCCCGCGCTGGGCCGAGCACCTCGTGCCGCCGCGCTACCGGCGCCGCAGGGCCTACGCCGCCGAGGACGCCGTGTCCGTCACCCACGCGACGGCGGAGAACGAGGAGCCGGAGGAGGCCCGCGAGCACCGTGCGCCGGTCGCCGCCGGAGTCTCAGGAGTCAACGGTGCGACGGCAATTGGGCCCCGTTCGCGCTTCCTGGATCGGCGCAAGGCCGGATCGTCGCGCTGACGCAAGGTAAGAATCTGACTAACACGTGACCAACTCGTGGGGATATAAAGCGCCCCAATACCAGACAAGTTGGCCACCTGGGTGCACAGACGCGCAGGTTCACTCTCATGTGTGACAGCGAGCACACCTTCTAGGTAAAGACCGCATCAAATAGTTTGTGATACGGTTCACGAGAACCCGGGATAGAGCCGAAGGACCCTAGTGCGACGGTCCCTTGGCGTGAGGATCCCTCTCGGCCCGGGACTACGCTCGTCCATGACGACACCCTGCCCCCCTTAGCAAGCGGAGCTGCCGCCATGCCGTCCAATGACGTCCGGATTCTCCTTCAGGCCGCTGTACCCACAGCTGCCGTCGGCGCGATTGCCGCCGTCGTCAGTGGTGTGGTCGCCGGCGGCAAAGGAGCCACCGGGGCGCTCGTCGCGACGCTGGTCGTCATTCTCTTCATGGGGCTCGGGCTCTACGTTCTGCAGCGCACCGCCAAATCGCTTCCGCACCTGTTCCAGGCGATGGGCCTGATGCTCTACACGGCGCAGATCCTGCTGCTGTTCATCTTCGTCGCGGCGTTCAAGAACACATCACTGTTCAACCCCAAGGCCTTCGCGCTCACGCTCGTCGCCACCACGCTCGCGTGGATCGGCGCACAGGCGCGGGCCCATATGAAGGCCAAGATCTTCTACGTCGAGCCGGACTCGTCGAAGGGCGACAAGCCCGAAAAGACGGGGCACTCGTCGTGAGGGGTAGGGCCGGGATAAGTGCGGGTAAGAGATCCTGCTATCGTCCGGTGCCAACTGCGGCATCGCGGGCGCGGGCATCTGAGCTGACGCCTGCTCAATCGCGAGGCTTGATGCCCCACAGCCGCCCCCACATCCGTAACACCAGTCCAGTGCCGAACCGCGGCTGCGCGCCGCGCCGACACAACGAGGTTGCCGTACCTATGCGCCACGCTGAAGGAGCCCGCGGTGAGTGCTGACCCGACGCAGGTGCTCGCCTTCGAGACCGACTGCCACATCTTCGACGGCTGTGGCTTCCCGGCTCCCGGCCTGCACTCGTTCCTGTTCAAGCCCATCTGGGGCAACGGGGACAGCAACTTGTACTTCAACAAGACGATGCTGCTGGCGCTGCTGGGCTCGATCATCATCGTCGGCTTCTTCTGGGCCGCCTTCCGTAAGCCGAAGGTCGTTCCGGGCAAGCTCCAGATGGTCGCCGAGGCCGGCTACGACTTCGTCCGCCGCGGCGTCGTCTACGAGACCATCGGCAAGAAGGAGGGCGAGAAGTACGTACCGCTCGTCGTCTCGCTCTTCTTCTTCATCTGGATGATGAACCTCTGGTCGATCGTGCCGGTCGCCCAGTTCCCGGTCACGGCGATCATCTCGTACCCCGTGGGGCTCGCGCTGATCGTCTACGTCCTGTGGGTCTCGCTGACCTTCAAGCGCCACGGCTTCGTCGGTGCGTTCAAGAACTTCACGGGATACGACAAGTCGCTCGGCCCGGTGCTGCCGCTGGCCATGCTGATCGAGTTCTTCTCGAACCTGATCGTCCGGCCCTTCACGCACGCCGTGCGACTCTTCGCGAACATGTTCGCGGGCCACACGCTGCTGCTGCTCTTCACGATCGCCAGCTGGTACCTGCTCAACGGCATCGGGATCGCCTACGCGGGCGTCTCGTTCATCATGGTGATCATCATGACGGCCTTCGAGCTGTTCATTCAGGCCCTGCAGGCGTATGTGTTCGTGCTCCTGACCTGCTCCTTCATCCAGGGCGCGCTGGCCGAGCACCACTGAGCGCCTCCCTCTCGACCCCGCAGTCGTCCGGTGGCCAACCCCCACCGGTCCGTAAAGAAAAGGAAGAACTGGCATGTCCCAGACCCTTGCCGCTGTCTCCGGCTCGCTCGGCTCGATCGGTTACGGCCTCGCGGCCATCGGCCCCGGCGTCGGCGTCGGCATCATCTTCGGTAACGGCACCCAGGCGCTCGCCCGCCAGCCTGAGGCCGCCGGTCTGATCCGCG
Source organism: Streptomyces sp. NPDC048415 (assembly GCF_040651675.1). Lineage (NCBI taxonomy): Bacteria > Bacillati > Actinomycetota > Actinomycetes > Kitasatosporales > Streptomycetaceae > Streptomyces > Streptomyces sp. NPDC048415. The sequence goes on from NZ_JBEZKJ010000002.1 coordinate 158,894, forward strand.
CCAACCAGATTCTCGGCTTCGCCTTCTGTGAGGCGCTCGCCCTCATCGGTCTGGTTATGCCGTTCGTCTACGGCGTGTGACGTCGGATCCACGACAGCCCACTAGACGGAAGGCACTGATATGAGCCAGCTGCTCATTCTGGCGGCCGAGAAGGAAAACCCTCTCATCCCGCCGATCCCCGAGCTTGTCATCGGCCTGATCGCCTTCGTCATCGTCTTCGGCTTCCTCGCCAAGAAGCTCCTCCCGAACATCAACAAGGTTCTGGAGCAGCGTCGAGAGGCCATCGAGGGCGGTATCGAGAAGGCCGAGGCCGCTCAGACCGAGGCCCAGAGCGTCCTTGAGCAGTACAAGGCTCAGCTCGCCGAGGCCCGGCACGAGGCCGCGCGACTGCGCCAGGAGGCACAGGAGCAGGGCGCCACGCTCATCGCCGAGATGCGCGCGGAAGGCCAGCGGCAGCGTGAGGAGATCATCGCCGCCGGTCACGCGCAGATCGAGGCAGACCGCAAGGCCGCGGCTCAGGCGCTGCGCCAGGACGTCGGCCACCTGGCCACCGACCTGGCCGGCAAGCTCGTCGGCGAGTCCCTCGAGGACCACGCCCGGCAGAGCCGCGTCATCGACCGCTTCCTCTCCGAACTTGAGGAGAAGGCCGAGGCGGCGCGATGAACGGAGCGAGCCGCGAGGCCCTGGCAGCCGCACGTGAGCGTCTGGACGCGCTGACGGACTCGACGTCCGTGGACGCGGCTTCGCTCGCCGACGAGCTGGCCGCCGTCACCGCGCTGCTCGACCGCGAGGTGTCGCTGCGTCGGGTCATCACCGACCCGGCGCAGCCCGGCGAGGCCAAGGCCGAACTGGCCCAGCGCCTGCTGGGCGGTCAGGTGAGCGGCACCACCGTGGACCTGGTGTCCGGCCTGGTGCGCTCCCGCTGGTCGCAGCCCCGCGACCTGGTGGACGCCCTCGAGGAGCTGACCGCCACCGCCGATCTCACGGCGGCGCAGCGGTCCGGCGCGCTCGACGACGTCGAGGACGAGCTGTTCCGCTTCGGCCGGATCGTCGCTTCGAACACCGCGCTGCGTGCCGCGCTGACCGACCGCGCCGCCTCGAAGGCGGCCAAGAGCGAGCTGCTGCGCAGCCTGCTCGGCGGCCGGGCCAACGTGACGACCGAGCGTCTGGTGACGCGCCTTGTGACCGCGCCGCGTGGACGTAGCCTGGAAGCGGGACTCGAGTCCCTGTCCAGGCTTGCCGCCGAGCGCCGCAATCGCATGGTCGCCGTGGTCACCTCGGCGGTTCCGCTGAGCGACGGACAGAAGCAGCGCCTCGGTGCCGCTCTGGCGAAGCTCTACGGCCGTCAGATGCACCTCAACCTCGACGTGGACCCCGGCGTCCTCGGCGGGATCCGGGTGCAGGTCGGCGACGAGGTCATCAACGGCTCCATCGCGGACCGTCTCGAGGACGCCGACCGCCGCATGGCGAGCTAGCAACTTCATAAGCAGTAGCAGTAGCAGTACCTACTTACGGCCCTGGTTGGGCCGTGCAGAGGATTCACCTCATTCAGGGGGGAGTCCCCATCCCCCCAAAGTGAAACTTCGGGCCCAACAAGGAGAGCAGGGAACCCAGATGGCGGAGCTCACGATCCGGCCGGAGGAGATCCGGGACGCGCTGGAGAACTTTGTCCAGTCGTACAAGCCGGACGCGGCCTCGCGCGAGGAGGTCGGCACGGTCACCGTCGCCGGCGACGGTATCGCCAAGATCGAGGGCCTTCCCTCGGCCATGGCGAACGAACTGCTGAAGTTCGAGGACGGCACCCTCGGCCTCGCGCTGAACCTGGAAGAGCGCGAGATCGGTGCGGTCGTCCTCGGCGAGTTCAGCGGTATCGAGGAGGGCCAGCCGGTGCAGCGCACCGGTGAGGTGCTGTCCGTCGCCGTGGGCGAGGGCTACCTCGGCCGCGTCGTCGACCCGCTCGGCAACCCGATCGACGGCCTCGGTGAGATCGAGACGTCCGGACGCCGCGCCCTCGAGCTGCAGGCCCCCACGGTCATGGACCGCAAGTCGGTGCACGAGCCGATGGAGACGGGCTACAAGGCCGTCGACGCGATGACCCCGATCGGCCGTGGCCAGCGTCAGCTGATCATCGGCGACCGCCAGACCGGCAAGACCGCCCTGGCCGTCGACACGATCATCAACCAGCGCGACAACTGGCGCACCGGCGACCCGAAGAAGCAGGTCCGCTGCATCTACGTCGCCATCGGTCAGAAGGGTTCCACCATCGCCTCGGTGCGCGGTGCCCTCGAAGAGGCCGGCGCGCTGGAGTACACGACCATCGTCGCCGCCCCCGCGTCCGACCCGGCCGGCTTCAAGTACCTTGCGCCGTACACCGGTTCGGCCATCGGCCAGCAGTGGATGTACGAGGGCAAGCACGTCCTCATCATCTTCGACGACCTCTCGAAGCAGGCCGACGCCTACCGCGCCGTGTCCCTGCTGCTGCGCCGCCCGCCGGGGCGCGAGGCCTACCCGGGTGACGTCTTCTACCTGCACTCCCGTCTGCTGGAGCGCTGCGCGAAGCTCTCCGACGACATGGGCGCCGGTTCCATGACGGGTCTGCCGATCGTCGAGACCAAGGCGAACGACGTGTCGGCGTTCATCCCGACCAACGTCATCTCCATCACCGACGGCCAGTGCTTCCTGGAGTCCGACCTGTTCAACGCCGGCCAGCGTCCGGCCCTGAACGTCGGTATCTCGGTCTCCCGTGTCGGTGGCTCCGCCCAGCACAAGGCGATGCGCCAGGTTTCCGGCCGTCTCCGCGTGGACCTCGCCCAGTTCCGTGAGCTGGAGGCGTTCGCCGCCTTCGGTTCCGACCTGGACGCCGCGTCGAAGGCCCAGCTGGAGCGCGGTCAGCGGATGGTCGAGCTGCTCAAGCAGCCGCAGTACCAGCCGATGCCGACCGAGGACCAGGTCGTCTCCGTGTGGGCCGGTACCACCGGTCGTATGGACGACGTACCGGTCGCCGACATCCGCCGCTTCGAGAAGGAGCTCCTGGAGTACCTGCACCGCAAGGAGCAGGGCCTCATGACCTCCATCAAGGAGGGCGCGAAGATGTCGGACGACACCCTCACCGCCATCGCGGACGCCATCGCGGACTTCAAGAAGCAGTTCGAGACCTCGGACGGCAAGCTTCTCGGCGAAGACGTTCCGGCCACGGCCAAGTGACGTAAGGAAGGGACCTGACTCATGGGAGCCCAGCTCCGGGTCTACAAGCGTCGCATCCGATCCGTCACCGCGACCAAGAAGATCACCAAGGCGATGGAGATGATCGCCGCCTCGCGCGTCGTCAAGGCGCAGCGCAAGGTGGCGGCCTCCACGCCGTACGCGACCGAGCTCACCCGCGCGGTCACCGCGGTCGGTACCGGTTCGAACACCAAGCACCCGCTGACCACGGAGGCGGAGTCGCCGACCCGCAGCGCGGTGCTGCTCCTCACGAGCGACCGCGGACTGGCCGGCGCCTTCAACTCCAACGCCATCAAGGCCGCCGAGCAGCTGACGGCGCGCCTGGAGGCGGAGGGCAAGCAGGTCGACACGTACATCGTCGGCCGCCGCGGCGTCGCCCACTACAACTTCCGTGAGCGCAAGATCGCGGAGCAGTGGACGGGCTTCACCGACGAGCCCACCTACGCGGACGCGAAGAAGGTCGCGGGTCCGCTGATCGAGGCCATCGAGAAGGAGACGGCGGACGGCGGCGTGGACGAACTCCACATCGTCTACACCGAGTTCGTCTCGATGATGACGCAGACGGCCATCGACGGCCGCCTGCTGCCGCTTCGCCTCGAAGAGGTCGCGGAGGAGGCGCCCAAGGGCGAGATCCTTCCGCTGTACGAGTTCGAGCCGTCGGCGGAGGACGTCCTTGACGCCCTGCTGCCGCGCTACGTCGAGAGCCGTATCTACAACGCGCTGCTCCAGTCGGCTGCCTCCAAGCACGCCGCCACGCGCCGCGCGATGAAGTCGGCGACCGACAACGCGGGCGAGCTGATCCAGACGCTCTCCCGACTTGCCAACGCGGCCCGCCAGGCCGAAATCACCCAGGAAATCAGCGAGATCGTCGGTGGCGCCAGCGCCCTGGCCGACGCGACCGCGGGGAGTGACAAGTAATGACGACCACTGTTGAGACGGCCGTTGCCACGGGCCGCGTCGCCCGGGTCATCGGCCCGGTCGTCGACGTGGAGTTCCCCGTCGACGCGATGCCGGAGATCTACAACGCCCTTCACGTCGAGGTGGCCGACCCGGCCAACGCCGGCGAGAAGAAGATCCTGACCCTGGAAGTCGCCCAGCACCTGGGTGACGGCCTGGTCCGCACGATCTCGATGCAGCCCACCGACGGTCTGGTCCGCCAGGCCGCGGTCACCGACACCGGTACGGGCATCACCGTCCCGGTCGGCGACTTCACCAAGGGCAAGGTGTTCAACACCCTCGGTGAGGTGCTGAACGTCGACGAGAAGTACGAGGGCGAGCGCTGGTCCATCCACCGCAAGGCCCCGCGCTTCGACGAGCTCGAGTCGAAGACCGAGATGTTCGAGACCGGCGTCAAGGTCATCGACCTTCTCACCCCGTACGTCAAGGGTGGAAAGATCGGTCTGTTCGGTGGTGCCGGTGTCGGCAAGACGGTGCTCATCCAGGAGATGATCTACCGCGTCGCCAACAACCACGACGGTGTCTCCGTGTTCGCCGGTGTCGGCGAGCGCACCCGTGAGGGCAACGACCTCATCGAGGAGATGTCGGACTCGGGCGTCATCGACAAGACCGCCCTTGTCTTCGGTCAGATGGACGAGCCCCCGGGCACCCGTCTGCGCGTGGCCCTGGCCGGTCTGACCATGGCGGAGTACTTCCGCGATGTGCAGAAGCAGGACGTGCTGTTCTTCATCGACAACATCTTCCGCTTCACGCAGGCCGGTTCCGAGGTCTCGACCCTGCTCGGCCGTATGCCCTCCGCGGTGGGCTACCAGCCGAACCTGGCCGACGAGATGGGTCTCCTCCAGGAGCGCATCACCTCGACCCGTGGTCACTCGATCACCTCGATGCAGGCGATCTACGTCCCCGCGGACGACCTGACCGACCCGGCCCCGGCCACCACCTTCGCCCACCTCGACGCGACGACGGTTCTGTCCCGTCCGATCTCCGAGAAGGGCATCTACCCGGCCGTGGACCCGCTGGACTCCACGTCCCGCATCCTGGACCCGCGCTACATCGCCGCGGACCACTACACCGCCGCCATGCGGGTGAAGTCGGTTCTGCAGAAGTACAAGGACCTCCAGGACATCATCGCGATCCTCGGTATCGACGAGCTGGGCGAAGAGGACAAGCTCACCGTCCACCGTGCCCGTCGCGTGGAGCGCTTCCTGTCCCAGAACACCCACGTCGCCAAGCAGTTCACCGGCGTCGACGGGTCGGACGTCCCGCTGGACGAGTCGATCGCGGCCTTCAACTCGATCATCGACGGCGAGTACGACCACTTCCCGGAGCAGGCGTTCTTCATGTGCGGTGGCATTGAGGACCTCAAGGCCAACGCCAAGGAGCTCGGCGTCTCCTGAACCTCGTGTTCTGAGTGAGGGGGGCGGGGTCGCACCTCGCGGGGTGTGTCCCGCCCCCCTCCACACGCCTACTAGACTTTGACCCAACACCCGGCAGCAACGCCGGGTGGTGACCCGAGGAGCCCACCTTGGCTGCTGAGCTGCATGTCGAGCTCGTCGCCGCGGACCGCAGTGTCTGGTCCGGCGAGGCCACCCTGGTCGTCGCGCGTACCACGTCCGGCGACATCGGCGTCATGCCCGGTCACCAGCCGCTGCTCGGTGTGCTGGAGTCGGGCCCGGTGACCATCCGTACGAGTGATGGTGGAACGGTCGTCGCCGCGGTGCACGGCGGTTTCATCTCGTTCGCGGACAACAAGCTGTCGCTGCTGGCAGAGATCGCCGAGCTGTCGGACGAGATCGATGTCCAGCGCGTGGAGCGGGAGCTCGAGCGCGCGAAGGCAGAGGGCGACGCCTCCGCCGAGCGCCGCGCGGACGTCCGCCTGCGTGCGGTGTCGGCACGCTGAACCAGCGCATCGTGTGAAGCTTTGCCTCAGCCGCGGCTGGGACCGGTTGACTCCGGTCCCAGCCGCGGCTGAGGCGAATCCGGAAGTTTTTTCTTTTCCGTTACCTAGGAGACGAGGAGGTCGGTGTCGATGGTCCTCGCTCTGACTGTGTGCGGGTTGGTAGTGGCACTCGTGGTGGTGGGGCTGTTCGTCTTCGGCCTCCGCCGCCGGCTGATCCAGCGCTCCGGCGGCACCTTCGACTGCAGCCTGCGCTGGGACGTCGCCGAGAAGGGCGACCCCGGTGGCAAGGGCTGGAGCTATGGAGTCGCCCGCTACAACGGCGACCGCATCGAGTGGTACCGGGTCTTCTCCTACGCCCCCCGCCCGCGCCGCGTCCTGGAGCGCTCAGCCATCGAGGTGGCGGGGCGCCGCGCCCCGGACGGCGAGGAGGAGATGGCGCTGCTCTCCGACGCGATCATTCTCGCCTGTCTCCATCGCGGGACACGGCTCGAGCTGGCGATGAGCGAAGACGCGCTGACCGGATTCCTCGCGTGGCTGGAAGCGGCCCCACCCGGACAGCGAGTAAATGTGGCCTGAAAGGCCACATTTACTCGCTGTGTGGGGCCCCCGGACGGAGTCTGGGGGAGCGTCAATCTGGGGTAACCCTTAACTCAGGCCGCTGTTGATGGCGCTCACCAGCTCGCCATTGCTGGTGTCGCCGCTGAACTCCCAGAAGAACGCGCCGCCCAGCCCCTGGGTCTTGGCCCACGCCATCTTCGTACCGATGGTGGCCGGGGTGTCGTAGCTCCACCAGTTGCTGCCGCAGTGGGCGTACGCCGTACCGGCGATGGTGCCGGTGGCCGGGCAGGACGTCTTGAGGACCTTGTAGTCCTCGATGCCCTGCTCGTACGTTCCTGCCGCCGGCCCCGTGGCCGTGCCGCCCGGCGCGTCCTGTGTGACGCCGGTCCAGCCGCGACCGTAGAAGCCGATGCCGATCAGCAGCTTGCTCGCGGGTACGCCCTTCGCCTTGAACTTCGCCATCGCGTCGGCCGTGGTGAAGCCGGCCTTCGGGATGCCGGTGTACGAGGTGAGCGGGGAGTGCGGAGCGGTCGGGCCCTGGGCGTCCCAGGCGCCGAAGAAGTCGTACGTCATCACGTTGTACCAGTCGACGTACTGGGCCGCGCCCGCGTAGTCCGCGGCGTCGATCTTGCCGCCGGAGGAGCCGTCAGCGGTGACGGCGCCGGTGACGAGGTTGGCGCTGCCGAACTTGGCGCGCAGGGCTCCCATCAGGTTCTTGTAGGCGGCGGCCCCGCTGGTGTCACAGCTGAGACCGCAGGCGTTGGGGTACTCCCAGTCGATGTCGATGCCGTCGAAGACGTCCGCCCAGCGCGGGTCCTCGACCAGGTCGTAGCAGGACTGGGCGAAGGCGGCCGGGTTGGCGGCGGCCTCGGCGAAGCCGCCGGACCAGGTCCACCCGCCGAAGGACCACAGGACCTTGAGGTTCGGGTACTTGGCCTTCAGCTCGCGCAGCTGGTTGAAGTTGCCGCGCAGCGGCTGGTCCCAGGTGTCGGCGACGCCGCTGACCGACTGGTCGGCGGTGAAGGCCTTGTCGTAGTCGGCGTAGGAGTCGCCGATCGCGCACTTGCCGCCGGTCACGTTGCCGAAGGCGTAGTTGATGTGCGTGATCTTCGACGCGGAGCCGGACGTCACCAGGTTCTTGACGTTGTAGTTGCGGCCGTAGATGCCCCACTCGGTGAAGTAGCCGAGCTTGACGGCGGAGCCGGAGGGCGGGGGAGTGGTGGTGCCGCCGGTGGTGTGCACGGCGACCGCGCCACTGACCGGACCGGTCTGGTCGGCGGTGTCGCGGGCCTGAACGGTGTACGAGTAGTCGGTGCCGGCGCTCAGACCGGTGTCCGTGTACGACGTCGTCGTCACGGTCGCGACCTTGGTGCCGCCGCGCAGGACGTCGTAGTTCTTGATGCCGTTGTCGTCGGTGGCCGCGCTCCAGGAGAGCTTCACCGAGGTGTCGGTGAGGGAGGACGTGGTCGGGGTGCCGGGCGCGGTCGGCGGATTGTCGCCGGGAACGGTGCTGCCGCCGTCACAACTGCCGCCGTTCAGCGTGCAGTTGGAGGGGGAGCCGGAACCGGCGCCGTTGAAGCCGAAGGAGACCGAGGCGCCCGCGGCGAGGGTGCCGTTGTAGGACTTGTTCTTGGCGGTCCAGTGGGTGCCGGAGGACGTCACGTCCGCGTCCCACGCCGACGTCACCGACGTGCCGGAGGGGAAGTCCCATGCGATCGTCCAGGAACTGATGCTGGTGGTCCCGGTGTTCTTGACGGTCCACTTGCCCTCGAAGCCCGTACCCCAGTCCTGGGTCTTGGTGTACGTGGCCGTGGCCGTGCCGGCCGCGTGGGCGGGGCTCGCGAGGCCGACCAGCGCGGCGAGCGGGAGGAGCAGGGTGGTGAGCCCTGCCACGGTTTTGCGTCTGGCTCTCTGCCTGAAGCGCATGATGCCTCTCCTCTTTTGTCTGTTCGCACTCCGGGGCGCTACAGCCGGTGGCGAGAGCGCGACCGTGCTCAGCCCTTCGGGCCTCCGCGCGCTCGCGCTCTCGCCCCGGCGCGCCCTTTCGGCCGGGGGTGTCGTGGGCATGGCTAAGCGCAGTGCGGTGAGAATAGAAAGGTCTGGACCATAGGTCAATAGGTCTGGACCAGTGCGCCGAGGTGTCGGCTCAGATCCCCAACTCCCGGGCGAGTACAGCAGCTTGCACCCGGCTGCGCAGCTCCAGCTTCCCCAGCAGTCGGCTGACGTGGGTCTTCACCGTCGCCTCCGCCATGTCGAGACGGCCCGCGATCTCCGCGTTCGACAGTCCCTGCCCGAGGCGGGACAGCACCTCGCGCTCGCGTCGGGTGAGGGCGTCGAGGACGGACGGATCGGCGGTCGGCTCCCGTACGGGCTTGGCCGCGAACTCGGCGATCAGCCGGCGCGTCACGGCCGGGGCGATGAGTCCCTCCCCGCCCGCCACCGTCCGTACCGCCTCCAGCAGATCCCGGGCCTCGGTGTTCTTCAGCAGGAACCCCGAGGCGCCCGCGCGCAGCGCCCCGAAGACGTACTCGTCGAGATCGAAGGTGGTGAGCACCAGTACGTCGGCGAGCTGCTCGGCGACGACCTGCCGAGTGGCGGACACCCCGTCCAAGCGGGGCATCTGGACATCCATCAGGACCAGATCCGGCCTGAGTTCACGGGCCAGCGCGACCGCCCGCTCGCCGTCCGCCGCCTCGCCGACCACCTCGATGTCCGGCGCGCTGCGCAGGATGAGGACCAGCCCGGCGCGTACGGCGGACTGGTCCTCGGCGACGAGCACGCGGATCATTGGGGTTCTCCTTGGGTCAGGGGCAGGGTGGCGCGTACGGCCCAGACCTTGCCGGCGGGGGAGTCCTCGGGCCCGGCCTCGAAGACACCGTGCAGCAGGGCGACCCGCTCCCGCATGCCCACCAGACCGGCCCCCGAACCCGGAGCACGCGGTCCGTCCCGGTCGCCGTACGGACTGCTCACCCGCACCGCGAGCGAGCCGTCCCGCTGGGCGAGCGTGACGGTGACCCGGCCCGGGGAGGCATGCTTGAGGGCGTTGGTCAGGGACTCCTGGACGATGCGGTACGCGGCGAGTTCGACCGGCGCGGGGACCTTGCCGTGGTCCGCGGTGAGCGTGACGTCGAGGCCGTTGACGCCGGCGCCCCTCACCAGCGCACCGAGCCCGTCGAGCGTGGGCGCCGCCGAAGGTTCGCGCTCACCGCTGTCGTCCCGCAGGATCCCGATCAGCCGTCGCATCTCGGCAAGACCCTCGACGCTGTTCTCGCGGATGACGGCGAGGGCGTCCTTGGACGTCTTCGGGTCGTCGAGGGAGAGCGCGGCCGTGGAGTGGATGGCGATCGCGGACAGATGGTTGGCGACCATGTCGTGCAACTCCCTTGCCATGCGGGCCCGTTCGGCGGCGACCGCGTGGGTGCGGTCGATCCCGGCGAGCAGGGCGGTCTGTTCGGCGCGCAGGCGTTCCGCGTCCGCCGTGTCACGGTGGTTGCGCACGACCCAGCCGGTGGCCGCGGGCACGACGGTCGCCAGGCCCGTGCCGACGCCGATCAGCAGGGCCTGCGGTACGCGCCAGAGCACGACGGGCACCACACCGGCGGCCACCGTGATCAGCCCGGTGATCCAGGGGATGCGACGGGCGGCGCCGGGTGACCCGTAGAGCACGGCCGCGTAGACGAGGTCCGTGAACATCACGACGGTGGCCAGGTTGCCCCGGGTGACCAGGTCGGCGACGAGCGCGGCCGTGCCGATGAGCAGGGCGGTGCGGGGCCGCGTACGCCGCATCAGCTCGCACCCGGCGGTCACGCCGAGCGGCAGGAGCACCACCCAGCCGTGGTCGACACGGGACACCGGGTCGTCCGGCGTACGGCTGTAGAGACCGACGCCCCACAGGACCAGCCCGCCCACGAGGCCCAGGGCCGCGATGCGCACGTCGTCGCGGTGCGGGCGGGGGAGTCGCAGGGCCATGGCCCCCATCCAACACGCAGGCGTCGGCCTCGGCGTCCCCGTCGTGGGTGACGTGGAAGTACATCGAAGGATGCAGTCCGACCTCGTCAGCACCGACGACGTATCGCGTCCGCGCGGACGTGAGCCTGGAAAGGTGAGCGAAGGGAGCGAACCGTGATCGTCGGACTGATCATCGCCTGTGAGGCCGGCTTCTGGGTGCTGCTGGGGGCGGGCCTCGCGGTCCGCTATCTGCTGAGGATGCGCCGCACCGGCGTGGCCCTGCTGCTGGGCGAGCCACTGCTCGAAGTCGTGCTGTTCGTGGTGACGGTGATCGACCTGAAACGCGGGGCGGAGCCGAGCTGGGAGCACGGCCTCGCGGCGGTGTACATCGGCTTCACGGTGGCGTACGGCCACTACACGATCCGCCGGCTCGACGGCCATGCCGCCCACCGCCTCGCGGGCGCGCCGGCCCCGCCCAAGCCGCCCCGATACGGGATGGCCCGGGCGAGGCACGAGGCAAAGCTATGGCTGCGCACCGTGCTGGCGGCCGCCGTCGCCTGCGTCCTCCTCCAGGCCGCGATCCGGTACGTCGGCGACGGCGGCACGGAGTCCCTGCGGGCCTTCCAGTGGGTGGCGCTGCGGGCGGCCGTGATCCACGGCCTGATCGCCCTCACCTACGCGCTCTGGCCGAAGAGGGCGCCCGCCTCAGCGCTCGCCGCCCGGGACCCAGAGCACGTCCCCGACCTCGATGTTCGCCGTCCTGGCAAGGATGAAGAGCAGGTCCGATAGCCGGTTGAGGTAGGTCGCGGTGAGCGGGTTCATCACGTCCCCGTGGACTTCCGTCGCCGCCCACGTCGACCGTTCCGCGCGGCGTACGACCGTGCACGCCTGGTGCAGCAGGGCCGCGCCCGGGGTACCTCCCGGCAGGATGAAGGAGCGCAGCTTCTCCAGCCGTTCGTTGAAGCGGTCGCAGTCCGCCTCCAGCTTGTCGATGTAGAACTGCTCCACCCGCAGCGGCGGGAACTCGGGCTTCTCCACCACGGGCGTCGACAGGTCCGCGCCCACGTCGAACAGGTCGTTCTGCACCCGGGTGAGGACCTTGACGATCTCCTCGTCCAGGCCGCCGAGCGCGATCGCCGTCCCGATCACCGCGTTCGCCTCGTTGGCGTCCGCGTATGCCGAGATCCGCAGATCGGTCTTGGCGACCCGGCTCATGTCACCGAGGGCGGTGGTGCCCTGGTCGCCGGTCCTGGTGTAGATGCGCGTCAGATTGACCATGAGGCCAGCGTAGTTAGGCTCCGGCCTTCCGGAAGACACGTGTGCCCACCGTCACGGCGAGCGCGGCGAAGGCGAGGGCGACCAGGACGCCGTACAGCATGGGGGCGCGGGTTCGACGCGGTGACGGTCGCGGAGGTCGCGGACGCGGCGAACGTCTCCGTGAACACCGTCTACAACTACTTCCCGGCCAAGGAAGACCTCTTCCTCGACCGCTCCAAGGGAGTCGTCGACCGCCTCGCCCGCTGGGTGCGCGGCCGGGAGAAGGGTGAGTCGGCCGCCGCCGCCGTGCTGCGCGAACTGCGCGACGAGGTCGAAGCGGTTTCGCCCCGGCTCGGCCTGATGACGGGATATGCCCGCTTCATGCAGGTCATCCATGAAGCCCCCGCACTCCGCTCGCGGTTGTGGGCGATCGGCCAGGAAGTCCTCGTCACTCTGGAGGAGGCGCTGCGCGAGGAGACCGGCGCGTCCGCCGCCGACCCGCTGCCCGGTCTGATCGCGGGCCAGATCAATTGGGTGCATCAGACCGTCATGTCCGTCATCGGCCGGGAGATGATGGCCGGCCGCCCTCCGGGCGAGGTGTCACGCGAGGTGCTCGTGCTACTCGACGACATGGAGGACCTTTTGAGTGAGAAGGTCCTCAACTACGCCGTACGGGCGGTGTAATGACCCGCGCCGGTGTGACGTCCGTCATCTGAGACGTGACGCGCATTACTTACCGGTCACACAGCCCCTCACGGGCGCTAGGGTCCGCCGGAGAGGCAACTTAAACAGCGTGTTAAGGGGAGTCGGAGTGGCACGGAAGCTCGCCGTCATCGGAGCCGGACTCATGGGGTCCGGTATTGCCCAGGTCTCCGCGCAGGCGGGCTGGGACGTCGTCCTGCGCGATGTCACCGACGAGGCGCTGACCCGGGGCGTCGACGGCATCAAGGCCTCGTACGACAAGTTCGTGAGCAAGGGCAGGCTCGAAGGCGCGGACGCGGACGCGGCGCTCGCGCGCATCACCGCCACCACCGACCTGGACGCGGCCGCCGACGCGGACATCGTCGTCGAGGCCGTCTTCGAGAAGCTCGAGGTCAAGCACGAGATCTTCCGGACGCTCGACAAGATCGTCCGCGACGACGCGGTACTGGCGTCCAACACCTCCGCCATCCCGATCACCAAGATCGCAGCGGCCACCGAGCACCCCGAGCGGGTCGTCGGCGTGCACTTCTTCTCGCCGGTGCCGATGATGCAGCTCGTCGAGCTGGTCCGCGGCTACAAGACGAGCGACGAAACCCTCGCCACCGCACGGGAGTTCGCCGAGTCCGTCGGCAAGACCTGCATCGTCGTCAACCGCGATGTGGCGGGATTCGTGACCACCCGCCTCATCTCCGCGCTCGTCGTCGAGGCGACCAAGTTGTACGAGTCCGGCGTGGCCACCGCCGAGGACATCGACCTCGCCTGCAAGCTGGGCTTCGGCCACGCCATGGGACCCCTGGCCACGGCCGACCTGACCGGCGTCGACATCCTCCTGCACGCCACCAGCAACATCTACACCGAGACCCAGGACGAGAAGTTCGCGCCGCCCGAGCTGATGCGCCGGATGGTTGACGCCGGTGACATCGGCCGCAAGAGCGGGCAGGGCTTCTACAAGCACTGAATGATCAAGCGGCGCCGGAATCCGGCGCCGCAGTTGGCACGGAAACCGCACGCGCCTCTGGGGCATCACTCCATGAGGTGAATTCGGTATCGGTTCGCTTACGAACAGCAACCAGTCTGCCCTCGGGGCAGTCAGACGGTGCACACACAGAACGCAGGCTGACGCAGCGTACGAGACGCACTCTCGGGGAGCGCATATGTACATCAGGGGCGACCACGCCGAGCTGGTCGTCGGGGGCCGCCTCGACGTACGCAGCGCGGCGGACGCCCGTACGGTCCTGCACTCGGCCGTCGACGACGGAGTCGGCGACCTGGTGCTGGACCTGTCCGATCTGGACTCCTGGGACGCCACCGGACTCGGTGTCATCATGGGGGCCCACCGACGGGCCGGGCGGTGCGGCCGACGGCTCGTACTGCGCGGCGTACCACCGCAGATGCAACGCCTGCTGGTCGCCACCCGGTTGCACCGGATCCTGGCGATCGAGGGCGGCATCGGGGTCGAATCCCTGCCCCGGGTGTGAGCTCTCGTACTCGGCTTGACCGGCGTACGAAACGAAACGCACTACACGCACACACGCACAATCCTCACGAAGCTGTGACGTCTCGGACGGCGCGGTACCCCGGCTGTTCGTAGATACTGTGCGAAGGTTTAGGGTTCGGCTGCCCGCCGCCCGAAACCCTACGAGCGGGCACCGGACCAGAAGCGACAGCGCGATGTGCAGCAAGGCCGGGAGGGGGGCCTTGGGCCCTGTCGTCAACCTCCCGTCTGCTGCGCGACGCATGGCACGCACGCTCGCCGCGTTGCCGAAAGGCCCTGGTAGCTGCGCTACGAGGCCCTTCCGGCGCCTTGCGATCGCACGCACCGGACGCCGCGCGGCCCGCCCTCCGGGGCGGACGGCGGGAGGCTGACGACAGGACCCACACGCACACGACGCTTTTGGGGGGCTTGGAACATGGACCCGAACAACCGGGGACCCGAAGAGTACGGCCATGACGACGACGGCCAGGCGCCTCGCTCGCGCCCGCCACGCGACCCGCTCACAGCTGACCTGGGCCAGCACTCACCCGCGCTCGCCCGCACGGTCCAGCTCGTCTCGGGCGACTTCCTGCTCACCGTCAACCCCGTCGACGGCAGCGAGATAGAGAACTGCCCGCCGCACGAGCGGCCGCAGCCGCCGGCGAAGTTCGGCGTCGCCGAACGCGCCGAGCTGGCCCGAGCGGCCCAGCCGCCGGTGCCGCCGGGTCCGGCGCAGCCCCGGCTGCCGCTTCTGGAGCGCCAGGAGGAGCGCGAGCGGCTCGTACGCCTCCTCGCGCGCGGGCGCTCCGTACGGCTCACCGGGCCCGCCGGATCGGGCCGCACCAGCCTGCTCGCCGCCGTCGCCGACGACTGCGCGGACCTCGCGCCCGACGGCGTCGTACGCCTCTCCGGCTACCGGCGCACGGCGAGCGACCTGCTGTACGACCTCTTCGCCGCCGTCCACGACGCACCGCTGTACCGTCCGGAACGGGACGAACTGCTCCGGCTCGTCCACGAGATCGGCGCGGTCGTCGTCCTCGACGACGTGGAGATCGGCGGCAGCGCGCTCGACGAACTGCTCGACGCCACCCCCGAGTGCGCCTTCCTGATCGCCGCGACACCCGACGTCCCCGCGCCGTCCGCCGACTCACTCCTCGAAGAGGTGTTCCTCGGCGGCCTCGACCGCAGTGGCGGCCTGGAGCTGCTCGAGCGGGCCGTCGGACGCGTGCTGACCGAGGACGAGGCGAACTGGGCGGGCGACCTCTGGTTCGAGTCCGAGGGCCTGCCCCTGCGCTTCATGCAGGCCGGGGCGCTGCTGCGGCAGCGCGACCAGTTGCAGGCCGGCGAGAACGCCGTCGACGAGTACGGCGTCTTCGAGGACGCCCCGGTCGACGCGCCCTTCGACTCCGGCGACCGCCATGACGTACCGCTGCCGTCGCTCGCCGAAGGGGCCGCGCCCGCCGCACTGCTCGCCTCCCGGCTGAGCGAGTCGGCGCGCGCCACCCTGCGGTTCGCGGTCGCGCTCGGCGGCGAGGTGCCGCACCAGGCGCACCTGCCCGCGCTCGTGGGCGACACCCACGCCGACGCCGCACTCGCCGAACTCGCGGGCTGCGCCCTGGTCTCCCCGGTCGGCTCGCGCTACCGGCTCGCCGCCGGAGTGCAGGCCCAGCTGGAGGCCGCCGGATACGCCGAGGGTCTCGAAGAACAGGCGCTCACCGCGGCGCAGCACTACACCTGGTGGGCCGGGCATCCCTCGGTCACCCCGGAGCGGGTCTGTGCCGAGGCCGACGCCCTGCTCGCCGCGATCACCGTGCTGGTGCCGCTCAGCACCGCACCGCTCGACGAGCAGGACGACAGCGCCGCCGTACAACTGGCCCGCACGGCCGCGCCCGCGTTCGCGGCGGGCCTGCACTGGAGCGCCTGGGAACGCGCGCTGCGCTCCGGCGCCGAGGCCTCCCGGCTCTTCGGCGACGTAGCCGAACAAGCCTATTTCCACCATGAGTTGGGCGTCCTCGCGCTCTGCGGCGGCCAGCTGGACCGGGCTCGCGCCGAGTTGGAGGCCTCCATCGGGCTGCGCGGCGCCCTCGCCGACAAGCGCGGCACCGTCGCCGGCCGCCGCGCTCTCGCGCTGGTGGCCGACCGCTCCGGGGACACGCCCGGCCTCGGATCCACCGCGGGGGAGGAGGTGTCCGGCGCGCGGTACGAGGAGTCGGCGTCGCCCCCCGGTGGTGTACCGGCCGCCTTCGCCCTGGCCGAACCGCCCGCCGAACCCACGACGCTGGTCACCCACCGGGCAGGCCCCCACACCCCGGCGCCTAAGCGCGCCGGCGTCGCGGGCCGCCTGGTCAGCGGCACCCGGCGCAACCTGGTGGCCGCGGGTGCGGGCGCGCTCCTCGTCGCCGTGCTCGGCACCGTGGTGACGCTCGGCGCGACCTCGAACCACGACAACGACCCCCCGTCCGAGAAGGTCGGCGTGAACCCGTCGGCCAGCCAGGGCAGCGAAGACGACAGCCTGGGCGCCGACAAGGCCAAGAAGGGCAGCGACTCCAGCACTGGCGTCGCGGCCACGCCCACCGATCCGGGCCCGGACGGCACGTACGGCACCTCGGACGATCCGACGCCGACGGGCACGGGCGGCCGCACTGAGCCCTCCGACGATCCGAGCGGGACGAAGGGGTCGAGTACGCCGTCGAAGTCGCCGTCCAAGAGCCCGTCGAAGTCGCCGACGACGAAGCCGCCGTCCTCGACACCGAAGCCTTCGCCCACCTCGACGTCGCCGACGCCTTCCGAGACGCCGACGTCGCCGTCCAGCACGCCCACCCCGTCGACGCCGCCGTCCACCTCGGACACCGCGAGCGGCCCCGCGTCGAGCAGCGCCCCGGCGAGCACCACGGCCAGCGCGCCGCAGAGCAGCGCCACCAGCGCTCCGGCGAGCGGCACTGGTGCCGGGTCGCCGAGCGGCGCGGTGATCTGACGGTACGAAGCGAGAGGGCCGGGTCCACGGCGGACCCGGCCCTCTCGCGTTGTCATCGGCGCGGTCAGAACAACCGCAGCTTGTCGTCCTCGATGCCGCGCATCGCGTTGTAGTCCAGGACCGCGCAGCCGATACCGCGGTCGGTGGCGAGGACGCGGGCCTGCGGCTTGATCTCCTGGGCGGCGAAGACGCCGCGGACCGGCGCGAGGTGCGGGTCGCGGTTCAAGAGCTCGAGATAGCGCGTGAGTTGCTCCACGCCGTCGATCTCACCGCGCCGCTTGATCTCCACGGCGACGGTCTGGCCCTCGGCGTCCCGGCACAGGATGTCGACCGGGCCGATGGCCGTCATGTACTCGCGGCGAATCAGCGAGTAGCCCTCGCCGAGCGTCTCGATGCGGTCGGCGAGGAGCTCCTGAAGGTGTGCTTCCACGCCGTCCTTGATCAGGCCCGGGTCGACGCCGAGTTCGTGCGAGGAGTCGTGGAGGATCTCCTCCATCGTGATGATGAGCTTCTCGCCCGCCTTGTTGATGACGGTCCAGGTGCCTTGCTCGTCGCCGGAACCCTCCTTCAGCGTGCAGGGCGGCGACATCCAGTTGAGGGGCTTGTAGGCCCGGTCATCCGCGTGGATCGAGACGCTGCCGTCCGCCTTCACAAGGATGAGGCGGGGGGCCGAGGGAAGATGGGCGGTGAGCCGGCCCGCGTAGTCCACGGAGCATCGGGCAATGACGAGACGCATGGTCGGCAACGCTACTCGACGGGCCCCTGTACACGCGATTCGCCCGCCCGTCTCCCACCACCACCCTCAACAGAGGACCCTGCTGTCCCGCCCCTTTCTTCCCGGAAATCTCCTGTTCGTTCGTGGCCGATTGTGTGCCTACTGGGAGTTCGCTATGTGCGCATTCTCCTGGTGCCGTCACCGCCCGTTGCTTACCGTATAAACGGGAGGTCGCGATGCGTGTACTCACCGTGTTCGATATCGCGAACCCCTGGCCCTGTCCGGCAACCCCCGAGGTCTGGGGGTGCGAGAGGAGAACCCATGTCGCTCGACGTCTCACCGGCCCTACTCGAACAGGCCGAGCGAGGCGAGGTCGACGAAGCTGACTTCGTCGACTGCGTCCGGACCTCCCTGCCCTATGCGTGGGAGATGATCAGCTCCCTGGTGGCCCAGCTGAAGGTGGACGGCGGCAACTTCGCCGACAACCAGACGCCTCCGCCGGACGAGCAGGCACGTGGCCAGCTGCTGCGTGCGCTCGCGAGTGACGCGATACGCGGCGCGCTGCAGCGGCACTTCGGAGTGCGGCTGGCCTTTCAGAACTGCCACCGGGTGGCGGTGTTCCCGCTGGACACCTCAGTGGACGAAACGCTGGCACGCTTCACCTCGGTCCGCAGTCAGCTGCTGAACCAGTCCCCGGAGTTCAGGGACTGCTGACGCGGTGACGTCGCACAGCTTGCCGCCCCGTACGCGGGAGGTGCATTGGTACTGGGGCGGCAAGCTCCCCGCGTTCCCGGCCCGTTGGACAGGTGGCGTCCGTCACCGGAGGTGGGGCAGCACTTCGGCCCCGAGGCGCCGTACGTTCTCCTCCGTGGCCGCCAGATCCCCCGAGCCCTCGACGAGCAGGGCGAAGCGGGAGATTCCCGTCCGCTCCGAGGTCGCCGCGAGCCGGTCGGCGCACAGCCGAGGGGTGCCCACCGGGTGCAGCCCGCAGAGCAGCTCGGTGTACGCCAGGGGGTCGCGCATCGAACGGGCGCGGCCGTCGACCGTCACGTGGGCGTCCAGACCCTGCTTCAGCCAGCCCGGCATGGCCTTGGTGAGCGCCTCCACCGCGTCCGTGCGGCGGTCCGCGATCTGGCAGACGCCGGCCGACACATGGGCCGCCGTGCGGATCTCTTCCTCCGGATGGCCCGCGGCGCGCGCCGACTGCCGCCACAGCGCGACCATTTCGGCCTTCTCCTCGTCCCCGACATGCATCCCGAGGAGCATCGGCAGCCCGCGCTCGGCCGCGCGCCGCACGCTGACCGGCGAGGTGCAGGCGACGACGACCTCGGGACCCGGAGTGCCGCTGAGCGCCTCCGACGGCCGGGGGACGACGGGGACTTCCCGGAAGGCGAACCGCTCCGAGGTGCCCGCGACGGACGGCTCGCGCAGCCAGCGCAGCAGCAGATCGAGTGATTCCGGGAATCCCTCTTCGTACGCCTCGAGTCCCGAACCGAAGACCTCCAGGTCGACCCAGGGGCCGCCGCGCCCGACGCCCAGCGAGAACCGCCCGCCGGACGTGAGGTGCAGCAGCGCGGCCTGCTCGCCGAGTGCCACGGGGTGGACAGTGGGCAGCACACTGACCGCCGTGCCGATGCGGATCCGGCTGGTGCGGCCGAGCAGGAACGCGGCGAGAGTGACGGCCGACGGACAGGTCCCGTACGGCACGAAGTGGTGCTCGGCCAGCCAGACCGAGTCGAGCCCCGCCCCCTCGGCGACCTCGGCCGTCCGCACCGCGCGGTGCAGGGCCTCCCCCTGGCCCTGTCCCGGGAACTGGGCGGCCAGTACAAAACTTCCTACGTGCATCGCACTTCCTGCTTCCTCGGCTCCGACTCGGGAGCTCCCCCACCCGGCATAACCGTGTGACACGTGCCGAAGTCACGGCCTGGCGGAGAGATTGGCGGATTGTCTGCGAAATGAGCCGTCCGGAGGGGGATCCGGGCGGGTTGGCGGAGTACGCGTACCCCTGTGCGTGCCGCGTAGGCTGGACATGGCTCCTACTCCCTGTATAGCTCCGTGAGGTGTCCCGTGTCCCCGCGTCGCAACCGTCCGAAGGGCGCCGGACCGTCCGGTCAGAGCGCGGAGGAGGACCGCTCGGGCCGCTACGGCGGCTGGCAGTCCACGGAGAGTTGGCAGGGCGAGGAGTGGAGCGTGCGCCATGTGGCGGGGGCGAGCGCGGAGGGCAAGACCTACCGTTGCCCCGGCTGCGACCAGATGATCGCCTCCGGCGTCCCGCACGTGGTGGCCTGGCCGGAGCACTCGGGCGTCGACGAGCGGCGTCACTGGCACAAGGCCTGCTGGAACGCGAAGGACCGCCGCACCTCTCGGGTGCAGCGGTCCCGTAACGCGCCCAGATTTTAGGGCCGTTCCTCCAGGTCACACGTCACGGCGCTCCAGCAGGACGAACGCGCCGGCGATCGCTGCCGCCGTGACCCCCGCGAGCAGGCCCAGTTGCGCGCCGCCGTGGCCGCTCTCGCTGTCCAGCCGGAAGATCCTGGCAAGCGCGTTCGGAGCGTTGTACTCCTGCATCTTCTCGCCGATCGTGCGCATGCTCTCGGACATCATCAGGAACGCGGGCATGATCGCCGGCACCAGCACGACACCGAGCATCGTGGTGATCGCGCCCGCCGAGTGACGCAGCATCGAGCCCACGGCGAGCGCGAGGACACCGAGCAGCGAGACGTACAGCGCGCCCATGATCACCGTCCCGCCCCACGAGACCGTGGACGAGCCGCCGTGCATCCCCGAAGTGATCAGACCGACCAAGCCGATCGCGAAGGCCGAGACGGCGAACGCCACCACGAAGAAGATGATCAGCTTCGCGGCGAGCACCCGGTAGCGCTGCGGCGAGGCCGTGAACGTCGTACGGATCATGCCCGTGCCGTACTCGGACGAGACCACCAGGACGCCCAGCGTGATCAGGCAGATCTGCCCGAGCATCAGGCCGAAGAAGGCCGGGATCGTGTACGGCACATCGCCGAAGTCGGCGTTGGTGGTCTGCGCGGCGACCAGGAAGCCGATGCCGATCACCAGAAGCAGGAAGGTGCCGAGCGTCCACATCGTGGAGCGCACCGACTTGATCTTCGTCCACTCGGAGGTGAGCGCGTGACCGAGGTGGGTGCGGGTGATCGGGATCGGCGAGGTGTACGAGCTGCCGGGCGCCGCCTGCCAGTGGGGGGCAGCGGCGGCCTGCTGCGGCATCGGGTGCTGGGGCGTGCTCATCGGGCGTCCTCGGGCTTGGTCAGGTCGGGGGCGGCGGCGGGCGCGGCGGGCGGCTGCGCGGGGGCCTGGGGCGCGGACTGGGCGTACGGGTTGGCGGCCGCGGCGTCCGGAGCCGTGGGGGCGCCCGGAGCGCCGTACGGACCCGGCCGGCTGGCGACCGGAGCACCGCCGTACGGACCATGCTGGCCCTGCGGCATCGCGAACGGCTGGCCGCCCTGCTGGGGCGGCGGCGGGGCGTACCAGCCCGGCTGGCCCTGGCCAGGCACCGGCATCTGCGGCGGCGGCATCGCGCCCGGCGGCAGCTCCTGCTGGAGCCCGGCCTTCTGGTCGATGGTCGAGCGGTAGTCGACGGCGCCCTGCGTCATCCGCATGTACGCCTCCTCCAGCGAGGCCTGGTGCGGCGACAGCTCCCACAGGCGTACGTCGGCGGAGTGCGCGAGGTCGCTGATACGGGGCAGCGGCAGACCGGTGACACGGAGGGCGCCGTCCTGCTCGGGCAGCACCTGGCCGCCCGCCTCGGTGAGCGCGGCGGTGAGCTTCTCGCGCTGCTGCGGCTCCGTGTCCGGGGTGCGGACCCGGGCGAAGTCGGCCGAGTTGTGCGAGATGAAGTCCTTGATGGTCATGTCGGCGAGCAGCTGGCCGCGCCCGATCACGATCAGGTGGTCGGCGGTGAGCGCCATCTCGCTCATCAGGTGCGAGGAGACGAAGACCGTACGGCCCTCCGCCGCGAGCGACTTCATCAGGTTGCGCACCCAGAGGATGCCCTCGGGGTCGAGGCCGTTGACCGGCTCGTCGAAGAGCAGCACCTGCGGGTCGCCGAGGAGCGCCGCCGCGATGCCGAGCCGCTGGCCCATGCCGAGCGAGAAGCCCTTGGAGCGCTTCTTGGCCACGTCCTGGAGGCCGACGACCCCGAGCACCTCGTCCACCCGGCGGGCCGGGATGCCCGACAGCTGGGCGAGGCACAGCAGGTGGTTGCGGGCGTGCCGGCCACCGTGCACGGCCTTGGCGTCGAGGAGCGCACCGACCTGGCGGGGCGCGTTCGGCAGCTTGCGGTACGGGAAGCCGCCGATCGTCACCTGCCCGGCGCTGGGGTTGTCGAGGCCGAGAATCATCCGCATCGTCGTCGACTTGCCCGAGCCGTTGGGCCCGAGGAAGCCGGTGACGGCACCCGGCCGCACCTGGAAGGAAAGGTTGTACACGGCCGTCTTGGCGCCATAGCGCTTCGTCAGGCCGACTGCCTCGATCATGCTCCGCACCCATCGAAAGGTTCAGGACGTCGGGGCGCACGCCCCCGTAAGGGTTAGGAGGATATCGGGGCGCTGACGGTTCCGCTCAAGAGAAAGTAAAAGTACGCAGGTCACGGGCGCAACGCGCGCTCACTCTTGTCAGGTACGGGTCGTCCCTGGTCAGACGTCCCGCAGGGCCGCCGGGACGCTTTCCGGAAGCGGGCCGTCCCGCCCGGCCGTCCCGCGGGGCGTGGGTTGGGCGTCACGGCCACCGGGAAGAATCGCCCTCCGGGACAACGAATGCGATGAACCTGGTTGCGGGGTTGGCGACTTGAGCGGACCGGGGTGGTGGGACCGGATGGCGCGGGGCCGGACGCATCCCCGCTTTCGCACTTCCGTGCGCTGGTGGATCGCCGGGCGCACGGTCCATGCCCTGCTGCTGATGACCCTCGGCGCACTCGCGGGGCTCGCCGTCGCCATCGCTGCCGTGTGGACGCTGAGCGAGTCCTCGCCGCGGTCCGTCGGGGAGCGGTTCTCGGACAAGGAGCAGCTCCTCGACCTCAGCCTCACCGTGCTGCGGGCCTGCGTCGGCACGGACAACCTCCAGCCGGAGCCGGACAGTACGCCGCATCAGCTGCTGGCCACGCTCGCCTCGGTCACCGGATCGCTGGTGCCCGCGGTGCTGCTGGGCATCGTACTGATCAAGATGTTCACGGTCCGGCCGCTGGTGTGGCGCGGCAAGGCGAGCGTCTCGCTCGCCACGATGTCGCATTCGCCGGTTTTCGCGCAGGCGCACCGGGAGGGCGAGCTCGCGGTGATCGCGGTGCGCTTCTACCAGCACCTCCTCAACGTGGACATCAAGGACGCGCGCGCCGAGGCTCACTTGCGTTTCCTCGAGGAGTCGCCGCGTCGCGACGGTCTGTTGGCCCTGTACAAGCAGCGGCTCAAGGTGGTCGGGGAGGACGGCGCGCTGTGCGATGAGCGGGTGTGGTGCGTGGTGGAGCAGACGGCGCCCTTCACGCTGTGGATACCGGTCGGCTCCGCCGTGGACTCGCTCCCGCTCACCTCGCTCCAGGGCAAGGATCTGCGCGGCCTGCGCGGTGTACGCATCCTGGTGCGCTTCAGCGCGCGGGCGGTGGGCACCGGCACGGAGTTGAGCGACGAACGCTGGTTCAGCCTGGACGACGAGAGCCTGGAGCTGGGCCAGTTCGTGCCCGTGAAGCCGGACCTCGACCTTCCGGTGAACGCCTGGGAGGGCTGGCGGGAGTTCGACGCTCTTCGTCCCGCGGAACCTACGCGTCCCGCTTCTTGAGCAGCGCGTAGCCCCCGATGAGCGCCACGGCCACCCACAGCACCATGATCGCGAGGCCGCCCCAGGGACCGTACGGAGTGTCGTCGCCGATCGGGGTCACGACTCGCATGATCTTGCTGCCGGCCTGGTCGGGGAGATAGCGGCCGACCTTCTTGGTCGCGGAGACCGCGCCGAGGATGTTGGAGATCAGGAAGAAGAACGGCATCAGGATGCCGAGCGAGAGCATCGGGCTGCGCAGCATCGCGGCGACACCCATCGAGAAGACGGCGATGAGCGTCATGTAGAGGCCGCCGCCGATCACCGCGCGCAGCACGCCGGTGTCGCCGATCTGTGCCTTGTGGGTGCCGAGCATCGCCTGCCCCAGGAAGAAGGCGACGAAGCTGGTGATCATGCCGACGACGAGGGCGAGGCCGGTCGCCACCGCGATCTTGCTGAAGAGGAACGTGCCGCGCTGCGGGACCGCGGCGAGCGAGGCGCGGATCATGCCGGTGCTGTACTCGTTGCCGACGACGAGCACCCCGAACACGATCATCGCGAGCTGACCGAGGGTCATGCCCGCGAAGCTGATGAACGTCGGATCGAACGAAAGCCTCTCCCTCACGCTCATCCTGTCGAACTCGTTCTTGGACAGCAGCGAGATCAGGACGCCGAGAGCGATGGTCACGACCGCGGCGAGACTGAGCGTCCACACGGTGGACGACACGGACCGGATCTTGGTCCACTCGGACTTGAGGACCTGGGTCGCCGCCATGCTCAGGTCTCCTTGTTCCAGCCGCCGCCCCACTCCTGGGGCGGGGCCTCGGTGTGCGCGTGGTACTCCACCGACTCGGCGGTCAGCCGCATGAACGCCTCCTCCAGCGAGGCCTGCTGGGGGCTGAGCTCGTGCAGCACGAGCTGGTGCTGCGCGGCCAGCTCACCGATGAGTTCCGGTTTGCCGCCGTCCACCTCCAACGTGCCGCCGCCCCTCTCGACGACGGTGATGCCCGCGCCGTGCAGCACGTCGAGCAGCCGCTCGCGCTGGGGGGAGCGGATACGGACGTACGAGCGCGAGTTCCGCTGGATGAAGTCGGCCATGGAGGTGTCGGCGAGGAGTCTGCCCTGGCCGATGACGACGAGGTGGTCGGCGGTCAGCGCCATCTCGCTCATCAGATGGGAGGAGACGAAGACCGTACGGCCCTGCGCCGCCAGTGACTTCATCAGGTTGCGGATCCAGTGGATGCCCTCGGGGTCGAGCCCGTTGACCGGCTCGTCGAACATCAGGATGCGCGGGTCGCCGAGCAGCGCGCCCGCGATGCCGAGCCGCTGGCCCATCCCCATCGAGAAGCCCTTCGCCTTCTTCCGCGCCACCGCGGTGAGCCCCACCGTGTCGAGGACCTCGTGCACCCGCGCCTTGGGGATGCCGTTGCTCTGCGCGAGACAGAGGAGGTGGTTGAAGGCGCTGCGCCCGCCGTGCATGGCCTTCGCGTCCAGCAGGGCGCCGATGTACTTCAGCGGGTCCTTGAGGTGGTCGTAGTGCCGACCGTCGATCCGTACGTCGCCGGCGGTGGGCCGGTCGAGCCCGAGCATCATCCGCATCGTCGTGGACTTCCCGGCACCGTTGGGACCGAGGAAGCCTGTCACGATGCCCGGTCTGACGGCGAACGTGAGGTTGTTGACCGCCACCTTCTCGCCGTACCGCTTGGTCAGCGCCTCGAGCTCGATCATGCGGCCACGCTAAGTCGGGCGGGTTGGCGGTGCCACTTGGACGGGGAGGGGGTGCCGCTTGTTCGCCGTGGCTGACTGCTGCGCCGTGGGGGCTTGTCGCGCCCACGCGGCGCAGCCGCACATGTCACGGCCTCGCGCCCCTTGCGGGGCGTCTCCCGTCTACCAGGGGCGCCTCTCTCGTGCCCACGCCGAAGGCCCGCGCCCCCGGCGGGGGGTGCGGGCCTTCGCTGTGATCAGGAACTAGCGGGACTGCTGGGCCGGAACCCCGCGGGAGATCGGCTCGTCCTCGGCCGGTGTGCCGGCGGCGGCCACCGCTGCGCCCGTGAGCGTCGCGAGCATCTCGCGGACGTTCGTGAGCTGGGCGTTGATCGAGTCGCGGCGGTTGGTGAGGGCGGCCAGCTCGCGCTCGGATTCCGAACGGATGCGGTCGGCCTTGGCGTTCGCGTCGGCCACGATGTCCTCGGCCTGGCGCTGAGCCGTCTCCACCGTCTGGCGGGCGCGGCGCTCGGCGTCCGTGCGCAGCTTCTCGGCCTCCAGGCGGAGCTGCTCCGCGCGGTGCTCGATCTCCGCGAGACGCTTCTCGGCCTTGGCCTGACGCGAGGCCAGGTCACGCTCGGACTGCTCGCGGCGCTTGGCGAGGTTCGTCTCGAAGTCCGCGGCGGCCTGGGCGGCCTTGGCGCGGGTCTCCTCGAAGAGGGCGTCCGCCTCCTCACGCTTGGACTGCGCGTCCTTCTGCGCCTCCTGGCGCAGCTGCGAGGCGTCGCTCTTGGCCTTCTCGACGATCCGGACGCCCTCGTCCTCCGCCTTGGACTTGCGGTCCGCAGCGAACGATTCTGCGTCGTTGCGCACCTGCTGGGCCGCCGACTCGGCGAGCTCACGGTGCTGCTCGGAAGCGCGACGGGCCTCCTCGCGCAGGTCCTTCGCCTCCTCCTCGGCGAGGCGGAGGATCTTCTCGACGCGCGCGCCGAGACCCGCGTACGACGGCTCGGCGTCGCTGACCTGGGCCTGGGCGTTCTGCGTCTCGAGGTGGAGCTCCTCGATGCGCTTTTCCAGAGCAGTGATACGGGCCAGAGCGCTGTCACGGTCGGAGACGAGCTTCGAGATGCGTTCGTCCACCTGAGCGCGGTCGTACCCACGCCGCACAAGCTCGAAGCCGTAGGGGGAAGTGTCGCTCATGGGGTTCCTGTCGAATGAGACCGGTGAGGTGATAGGGGGAATCCTAGGGGTCAAAGCGGTGTGTCATCGAGCGGATACGTGTTTGATCTGGAGAATGAGACTCCTTTTGGGTGGCTAACTGTCGGAGAGCTTGCCAGGTGCCGTGCCAAAGGTCCTCGCAAGGCATGGAATCTGTGCTTCTGGCTAGCCCTCTGACGTCTTGCCACCCGAACGAGTCGCGCCCGCCGCGGCACCCGCCTTTACCCCACCGTCCTTGTTTCCGGACGGGGCCTCAAAGGACTCCAACGCCTCCAGCACGTCCTGGACACGGGAGATCTCCGCATTGATGTCCTCACGCCGGCGCACCAGGATCTCCAGGTCCCGCTTGCCCTCCTCGACCGCCGCCTTCGCCTCGCGGATCGCCTCGGACCTGATCTTCTCGGCCTCGGCGATGACCGAGGTCTTCTTCTGCTCGGCCTCCTTGAGGAGACCCTCCGCCTTCTTGACGGCGGCGATACGCACCTTGCTCGCCTCGGAGTTGGCCTCCGAGAGCAGGTCCTTCGCCTTCGCCTCGGCCTCGGCGAGCTGGTCCTCGGCGGCCTTCACCAGCGCGTCGCAGCGCTCGCCCGCCGTCTTCATCGTCTCGGCCGACTCACGGCGGGCCCGCTCGTGCAGTTCCTCGATCTCGCTGGTGATCCGGTCGCGCAGCTCCTCCGCGCGCTCCCTGATCGCCGTCGCGTCCCGGCGCGCGCCGACCAGCAGCTCGTCCGCGTCCGTACGGGCCCGCTCCACAAGGGAGTTGCCCTCCACGGTCGCCTCGGAGACCAGGCGCTCGGCCTCGCCCCGCGCCACGCCGACCATCGTGTCGGCCTGCGATTCGGCGTCCGCCGTGGTCTTCTGCGCGCTCTGCTGAGCCTCCGAGAGCAGCTTGTCCGCCTCGGCCGCCGTCTCCGAGATGAGCGTGTCGACCTGCTCGGCCGCCTCGGAACGCCGCTTGTTGGCCTCCTGGCGCGCCTCGTCCAGCGTGCGCTCGGCCTCCTCGCGCGCCGACGAGGTGAGCCGCTCGGCCTCCGCCGCCGCCTCCGTCCTGACGCGCTCGGCCTCGGTGCGGATCCGCTCGGCGTGCTGCTGTGCGGAGCCGACCGTCTCGGCGGCCTCGGCCCGCAGCCGCTCCGCGTCACCGGTCGCGTCCGAGATGAGCTTCTCGGCCTTGGCGACGGATTCCGTCCGTACGCGCTCGGCCTCGGCGTTCGTCTCCGCCGCGAGCCGCTCGGCCTCCGCCGCCGCCTCGGTGATGAGGGTGTCCGCCTGCGTGGCCGCGTCCGAACGGATCCGGTTGGCGTCCTCCCGGGCGTCCGCACGGGCGCGCGCGGCTTCCTGTTCGGCGTTCGCGATGGCGTCCGACGCTTCGGTGCGGACCCGCTGGGCGTGCTCGGCGGCGTCCGAACGCAGCCGGTCCGACTCGGCGATCGCCTCCGAAACCGTGCGCTCCGCGAGGGACTTGGCGGCCTCCGTCTCCTCGGCCGCCTCCCGCCGGATACGGCTCGCGTCCTCGGACGCCCGCTCCCGCTCGGCGTACGCGTCGGAGCGGACCCGGTCCGCCTCCTGCTGCGCCTCGGTCCGCGTACGCTCCGCCACGTGCTCGGCGGCGCTGCGCAGACCGGTGATCTCCTCCTGCGCCTGCTCGTGCAGTCCCGCCACGGCGTCGCGCACCTGCTGCGCGGTCTGCTCGGCGCTGGTGACCATCTCGTTCGCGCGCCGGTCGGCCTCCTCGACCAGCCGTACGGCCTCGGTCTGGGCCTCGTCCACGCGCTTGCGCGCGGACGCGAGGAGCTCCTCGCTCTGCTCCCGGGCCCGCTCGCGCTCCTGGTCGGCCTCCTGGCGCGCGGAGCCGAGGAGTTCCTCGGCCTCGCGGCGGCGCCGGGCGGCCTCCTCCTGCGCGGCGGCCAGCGTCTCGGCGCCCTCGGCCGCCAGACGCTCGGCCGCGGCCTGCGCCTCCGCCCGTACCCGGTCGGCGCTGTCCTGGGCTTCCGACTTCAGCCGCTCGGCCTCCGCCGCGGCCTCCGAACGCAGCCGTACGGCGATGGCCTCGCCCTCGGCGCGTGACGTGGACGCGTCCGCCGCGGCCTCGTTGCGCAGCCGGTCCGCCTCGGCCTCGGCCTGCGCCTGGAGCGTACGAATCCGCTCGGCGGCCTCGGAACGCAGCCGGTCCGTCTCCTCGGCGGCCTCCCGGCGGATCCGCTCGGCCTCCGCGCGCGCGTCCGTCAACGCCTGCTCGGCAGAGGCGAGGCGCTCCTCGGCCTCCGTGTGCAGCCGGGTCAGGCCCTCGGCCGCCTCGGCCTGGCGAGCGGCTATGGCCCGCTCGGTCTCCTCGCGCAGCTGCCCGGCGGCCCGCTCGGCCTCCGTCTGGATCGCCTCGGCCTGCTCGACGGCCTCCGCGCGATGCCGCTCGGCCTCCGTGCGGGTGCGCTCCAGGGTCTCCTCGGCCTGCCGGCGCAAGGTGGTGGCGCGCTCGATGGCCTCGGTGCGGACCTTCTCGCTGTCCGCCGTGGCCGTCGTACGCAGCTCGTCCGCGTCCGCCTTCGCCTTGGCCAGCAGCTCCTCGGCGGTCTTGGCCGCCTCCTCGATCTGCTGGACGGCCTCGCGCCGGGCCTCGGAGCGGATGCGCTCGCCCTCGGCGACCGCGTCGGCGCGCAGCGTCTCGGCCTCGCCGCGCAGCCGGCGCGCCTCCTCCTGCAACTCGACCGTCTTGGCGCGGTACTCCTTGGTGTCGTCCTTCGCCGCGCCCTTGAGCTCCTCGGCGATGTCGTGCGCCTGGGAGCGCAGCCGGTCCGCCTCGGCCTCGGCCTCGGAGCGGATCCGCTCGGCCTCGTCGGCGGCGGCCTTGGTGGTCTTCTTGGCGTCCTCGGACGCCTTGTTGAGCACGTCCTCGGCGGTACGGGCCGCCTTGGCGAGCTGGGAGGCGGTCTCCTCGGCGGTGAGGCTGCGGGCCTTCTCGCTGGCCGTCGCGATGATGTTCTCGGCCTCGGCGCGGGCGTCCGCGACGATCTGCTCGGCGTCGGACTTGGTGGTCTCGGCCTCCTTGGTGGCCTCGCTGACCAGCCGGGCGACCTGCTCCTTCGCCGTACGCGTGCGCTGCTCGTTGGCCGACTCCGCGCCGGCCAGGGCCTTGGCCGCGGCATCCTTCGCCTCGGTGAGAACCTTTTCCGCCTCGGTCCGCGCCTCGCGCAGCGCCGTCTCGGCCTCCGACATGCGCTGCTCGGCGGCCCGGCTCAGCTCGGTGGCCTGGCGGCGGGCGGTGTCCGATTCGGTCGCCGTGGAGCTGCGCAGCTGCTCGGCGTGGTCGGTGGCCTCCTGGGCCTGCGTGGAGGCGGCGTTCAGCAGCCGCTCGGCGTCCGTGCGGGCCCGGCGCAGCAGCGCCTCGGCCTCGGCACGGGCCGACTCGGCGTCGGCGGTGAGCCGCTGGCGGGCCTCGGCGGCGATCCGCTCGGCTTCGGCACGGGCGGCGGCAAGGGCCTGGTCGGCCTCGGCGCGCGACTCCTCGAGGAGACGGCGGGCCTGCGACTCGGTGCGGGCGCGCAACTGCTCGGCCCATGCCACGTTCTCGTTGACGTGGGACTCGACGGTCTGGCGGCGCTCGGCCAGCTCCTGGTCGAGCTGCTGGCGACGGGAGACCGCCTCCTGGTGCAGCTCCGCCTGGAGGCGGGCGGCCTGTTCGGCGTGCTCCTGGAGGATCCGCTGCGTCTGCGCGCGGGCCTGGCTGAGCTCGCGCTCGGCGTCCGAACGCAGCTGGTCGGCCTGGATCTGGGCGTTACGAAGCAGCTGCTCGGCCTGATAGCCGATGTCGGCGCCGTCGTAGGCAGGACGGGTCGCCAGACTGCGCCGCGCCTCGTGCAGCTTGGCGCGCAGCACCTCGACCTGATAGCCGAGGTCCTCGGCGTGCTGGACGGCCTTCTCCCGCTCGGTCTTCAGCCGCTCCATCTCGGCCTCGAACCGAGAGAGGTGGTCGACGTCAGCCGCCGGCTCTCGCTCCTGGCGTTCGTAGCCCCGCACTGCGCGGTCCCATCCGTCCCCTGGTCGCAAGTCTTTCCGAACGAGCTCCGTCCATCCGCCGAACGGGGCCCCCGGGGAATGGTGTCAGATCAACGGCGGAGCATGGGCTGCTGCCCCGACGCTCGTCCCCCGAAACCTGGACCCCGGCCCTCGATCCTGCTCGTTGGAATGCGGCAGGACCTCGGCCGTCCCCCCTCAAAGGCGACGGCCGCCCCCAACCCTACCGGCCCAGATATACGGAGGTCAGTGCTCAGGTGACTCAACAGCCGCCGAAGTGACCAGTTCTGTCAGGACACCATGGCAATCCTTTGGGTGGAGGAAGGTGATCCGGGACCCCATGGACCCGATCCGGGGCTCGTCGTAGAGCACCCGTACGCCCTTGCCCCGGATGTCGGCGGCGTCCGCGTCGACATCCGCGGTGCCGAAGGCGATGTGGTGCACCCCCTCACCGTTCTTGGCCAGCCACTTCCCGACCGCGGAGTCCTCGCGGGTGGGTTCGAGCAGCTGGAGGTAGGAGGCGCCGCCGTCGGACGTCTCATTGATCTTGAGCATGGCCTCTCGTACGCCCTGCTCCTCATTGACCTCGGAGTGGAAGACTTCGAAGCCGTACGTCGCACGGTAGAACTCGACGGTCTTGTCGAGGTCGAAACAGGCGATCCCGATGTGGTCGATTCGCGTCAGCATGGAGTCAGTGCAGCGCTCCCGAGGTGGTTACGCAACGTGCGCGCGATCACACTCCGGCCCGGATGACGGGTGGCCTACCGCTCAGTACATTCAAGTAAACCCTCGTTCACTCCTCGGCTGTGCAAGCCGGTAAGGGGATCGCACCTCATGTCTGGAACGAACAGCAGTACATCGGTGATCGTCGCGGGCGCCCGTACGCCCATGGGACGGTTGCTGGGCTCGCTGAAGTCCTTCTCCGGAGCCGACCTCGGAGGCTTCGCGATCAAGGCCGCCCTCGACCGTGCGGGGATCGGCGGCGACCAGGTGCAGTACGTGATCATGGGCCAGGTGCTCCAGGCCGGGGCAGGGCAGATCCCGGCACGCCAGGCGGCGGTCAAGGCCGGCATCCCGATGAGCGTCCCGGCGCTCACCATCAACAAGGTGTGTCTGTCGGGTCTGGACGCCATCGCGCTCGCCGACCAGCTGATCCGCGCCGGTGAGTTCGACGTCGTGGTCGCGGGCGGCCAGGAGTCGATGACCAACGCGCCCCACCTGCTCCCGAAGTCCCGCGAGGGCTTCAAGTACGGCGCGATCGAGATGCTCGACGCCATGGCGTACGACGGTCTGACCGACGCCTTCGAGAACATCGCCATGGGCGAGTCGACGGAGAAGCACAACACGCGACTGGGCATCCTGCGGCCCGAGCAGGACGAGATCGCCGCCCAGTCCCACCAGCGCGCCGCCGCCGCCCAGAAGAACGGCATCTTCGAGGCGGAGATCACGCCGATCGAGATCCCGCAGCGCAAGGGCGAGCCCGTCGTCTTCAGCAAGGACGAGGGCATCCGCGCCGAGACCACGGCCGAGTCGCTCGGCAAGCTGCGCCCCGCCTTTACCAGGGACGGCACGATCACCGCCGGTACGTCGTCGCAGATCTCGGACGGCGCCGCCGCCGTCGTCGTGATGAGCAAGGCCAAGGCGCTGGAGCTGGGCCTCGAGTGGATCGCGGAGATCGGCGCGCACGGCAACGTGGCCGGGCCGGACAACTCCCTCCAGTCGCAGCCCTCCAACGCCATCCTGCATGCCCTGAAGAAGGAGGGCCTGGACGTCTCGGACCTCGACCTGATCGAGATCAACGAGGCCTTCGCGGCCGTCGCGGTCCAGTCAATGAAGGACCTCGGGGTGTCCCCGGAAAAGGTGAACGTCAACGGCGGCGCCATTGCCCTCGGTCACCCGATCGGGATGTCCGGTGCCCGGCTCGTCCTGCATCTCGCCCTCGAGCTGAAGCGGCGCGGCGGCGGCGTGGGCGCGGCGGCGCTGTGCGGTGGCGGCGGTCAGGGTGACGCGCTGATCGTGCGGGTATCCAAGGCCTGACACGCGTTTTCCTACCGACCTCTCGTGAACGGAGCTGTGATGCAGGACGTCTCCTCGCTGGTGGCCCAGGCCAGGGAAGGACGGCCGCGGGCCGTGGCCCGGCTGATCTCCCTGGTGGAGGGGGCGGCACCGCAGCTCCGGGAGGTCATGGCGGCGCTGGCCCCGCTGGCCGGCAACGCGTACGTCGTCGGGCTCACGGGGTCGCCGGGCGTCGGCAAGTCCACCTCGACCTCGGCGCTGGTGACGGCGTACCGGCGGCAGGGCAAGCGGGTCGGAGTGCTGGCCGTCGACCCGTCGTCGCCCTTCTCCGGAGGCGCGCTGCTCGGCGACCGCGTCCGCATGTCCGAGCACGCCTCCGACCCCGGCGTGTACATCCGCTCGATGGCGACCCGGGGCCACCTGGGCGGGCTCGCCTGGGCCGCGCCGCAGGCCATCCGCGTCCTGGACGCGGCGGGCTGCGACGTGGTCCTGGTGGAGACGGTGGGCGTCGGCCAGTCGGAGGTCGAGATCGCGTCCCAGGCCGACACGTCGGTGGTGCTGCTGGCCCCCGGAATGGGCGACGGCATCCAGGCGGCCAAGGCCGGAATCCTGGAGATCGGCGACGTGTACGTCGTCAACAAGGCCGACCGGGACGGCGCGGACGCGACCGCCCGCGAGCTCAACCACATGCTGGGCCTGGGAGAATCCCGGGGCCCCGGTGACTGGCGGCCCCCCATCGTCAAGACGGTCGCCGCCCGCGGTGAGGGTATCGACGAGGTCGTCGAGGCACTGGAGAAGCACCGGGCGTGGATGGAGGAGCACGGGGTGCTCGCCGAGCGGCGGCTCGCCCGTGCGTCCCAGGAGGTAGAGACGATCGCCGTCACCGCCCTGCGTCAGCGCATCGGTGATCTCCACGGCGACCGGCGCCTCAGCGCGCTCTCCGAGCGGATCGTGGCCGGACAACTCGACCCGTACCGGGCCGCCGACTCCCTGGTGGAGGGCTTGACGGAGGGCTGATGGGGGGTGGACGCGGGGCGTTGGTATTTTTCGCCCCCGCCGTCCCTACCCTTCCCGATCTGGGGCTCCGCCGCAGACCCCGTTCGCGCAGTTCCCCGCGTCCCTGTCCAGGGGCGCAGCGCCCAGGGTCGAAAACCAGGGGTCAACTCCGAGCGCCCGCTAATAATTGGGGCCGCATGTTCCTCCTCTTGGCATAGGGGCCGCCCAGGCCCGCGACGGACCGGCAGCACTCGGTGCTGCGTCGTCGCGGCACCCCGGCGTCCCCCGGTCCGCCTCGCTGTCGAGGAACCTTCCGCATGTCTGCGACCCTCCCGCGGCCCTCCTACGCCGCCCTCTTCCACATCCCCCACACCCGCCGCACCTTCACCGCCTCCGTGGTCGGCAGGCTGTCGTACGGCCTCGTCTCCCTGGCCATGATGCTCACGGTGACCCGCGCGACCGGGTCGTACGCCGTGGCCGGCACGGTCATGGCGCTGTTCGGCGCGATGAGCGTGTTCCTGTCGCCCGCGAGGGCGGCCCTGATCGACCGGTACGGCCCCCGCCGTGCCCTCACCCCGATGGCCTCCCTCTACGCGACCCTGCTCGCCGCCTTCGCGGCGGCAGCCTGGCGGCCGGGAGCACCGGCGGTGGTACTGGGCGCACTGGCCGTCGCCGCGGGCACCTGCACGCCCCCACTTGGTCCCACGATGCGTGCCGTATGGGGTGAAGTCGTCGAGGACAAGCTGCTGTTGCAGCGGGCGTACAGCCTGGACGGGGTCGCGGAGGAGATCCTCTTCGTCTCGGGGCCGTTGCTGGTGGGTGCGGTCGTGCAGGTCGCGCCCCCGGCCGCCGGGGTCGCGCTCAGCGCCCTGCTGGTGTGGGCCGGAACGCTCGCGTTCGTGCTGTCGCCGGTCGTGGCGGGCGTACGAGCGGCCGCGGGGAAGAAGTCCGCACGCTTCGGGAGCCGGTCGCGTGGCGGACGCGTGCTCGTGCAGCCCGTGGTCGTCGCGGCGGGCGTAGGACTGTCCCTGGGGGCCATCGACCTCCTGGTAATGGCCTTCGCCCGGCAGCGCCATCACGGAGACGACATGGTGGCCTGGGTACTCGCCGCGCTGTCGGTGGGCAGCGCGCTGGGCGGTCTGCTGAACGGCGCCGTCAACTGGCGTAGGTCCGCGCGGGTGCGTCTGCCGTTGCAGGTCGGTGGCCTGGGCCTCGCCCTGCTCGCCGCGGGGCCGGCCCCCGGCCTCGGCACGCTGACCCTCGCCGTGACCTGCGCCGGCTTCTTCGTCGCCCCGGCCCTGACCACGTCCTACCTGATCGCCGACGAGGCGGCCCCGCCCGGCTACCGCACCCAGGCGGGTGCCTGGGTCAACACCGCGGTGAACGCCGGGAATTCGGGCGGCGCGGCGGGGGTGGGCCTGCTGGTGGGCCACCTGTCCCTGGGCCTGTGCTTCGCGCTCTCGGGAGCGGTGGCGGTCGCGGCGGGGCTGATCTCGGTATGGGAGTTCGCACCACCCCGCGCCCCCTCAGGGGCGCGGGAAACGGTGCGACCAGCCAGGAACAGCCCGCGGCCTAAGGACAGCCCGCGGCCTAGGGACAGCCGGCGACTTCGGGACCGCTACGGTTTACCCCGCTGCCCCCGCAAATGCTCGGCGATCGGCCGCAATGACTTGTGCAGGTCCTCCAGCGCCTCGGGCGACAGCAGATCGATGAAGTGCCTCCGCACAGACGCCACATGATGCGGCGCGACCTTCTTCATCGTCTCCATGCCGTGCTCGGTGAGGACGGCGTACAGTCCCCGGCGGTCGGACTCGCAGTTCTCGCGGCGGACCAGATCCGCGTTCTCCATGCGGGTGATCTGGTGCGAGAGGCGGCTCTTGGACTGGAGGGTGGCGGACGCGAGGTCACTCATCCGCATCCGTACGCCCTCCGACTCGGAGAGGTTCACCAGGATCTCGTAGTCGTTCATCGTCAGCCCGAACGGCTGCAGATCCCTTTCGAGCTGGTACGTCAACAGCCTGTTGACCTCCAGGTGGGTGCGCCAGGCGCACTGCTCCGCATCGGTCAGCCAGCGCGTGGCCGTCTCGGTCTCCATGAATGAAGTCTACCTAAAATGTTGAAAGGCGAACTAGTGAGGGTGGTGTGACTGCGCGCACGCGTTCGATGTCACACTCCGCAGACTACCGCTCACAGCCCGAAGCGACGCTGGAGGTCCCCCAGCTGTCCGGGAAGGCGCGGTGCGCCGGCTTGCTGTCCCTGGTGGCCGTGTACCCCGCCCGCGCCCGGTACGCCGGGCTCGGGCGGGACGGCTCCCGTGGCCTGCTCGGCCATGAGGGTTTCCGAGGACTGGAGCAGCACCGTGCCGGCCCCTACGAACTCGAACTGGTGCTCCTCTCCGGAGGCCCCGCCGAGGCCCGTCATCGCACGTAGACCGCCCATTACGCCTGTCATGTACCCGTGGTCGTAGTGATGGCAGGGGGACGGGCAGTCGGCCCAGCCGACCAGGGCCTGCGGGTCCACCCGGATCGGGGGTTCCATGAACACCACCGGACCGTTTGATGCGGCCACGAACTTGCCGGTTCCGATCAGGGTCAGAAAGCCCGGCACGATCGACTGCTTGAGGGCAAGACTTGGCTGAAAAGCGAGCAGGTTGCCCGAGCGAATGGTCAGGTTGCCGTCGTCAAGGTCGTACGAATTGACGTCGAAGGCCCGGTCGGCGAGCAGCATCTTGCCCGAGCCCTCCGCCACGACCCAGTCGCTCGCGTGCAATGGCGAATGGAATGACGTACGGATGAGGCGATCGAGCCGGCCGTGGCCGATGCCGTTGAATTGCATCGAGCCGTAGTAGGCGATCATCTTGCCCTTCTGCAGGAACCACTGGCTGCCCTTGAGCTCCACGCAGAAGGTGTACTTGTTGACGTTGTCGTCGACCGGAAGCGTCATCGGGTCGTAGACCGTCGGGCCGTCCGGAGTCCCGTACGCGCTCACAGCTTCTCCTCCGAGGCCTGGACGTAGACCGCGCCATTGCCGCTCAGCTCCAGCTGGAAGGCCTCGCCCGAACCGCGGCCCACCATGTCGCGCCAGCCCAGCGCCGTGGACAGCTTGTTGCGGACGTCGCCGTGGTGCGCCACGTACGCCTGCGGGTCGACGTGGACCGGGCGCTGCGGGGTGATCGGGATCTGGAAGACGCCGCCGTGCGCCATGACGGCGACCGCGCCGTGGCCTTTGAGGGTGGTGGTGAACAGGCCCTGCCCGCTTACCTGGCCGCGGACCATACCCATGACGCCGCCCTGCGAGCCCAGGAACATCGTCCCCTGCTGGAGCGTGCCGTCGAAGGCGAGCAGGCGGTCCGCCTCGACGTACAAGGTGTCGCCGGTGAGATTGATCACCTGGATGTGGTGGCCGCCGTGCCCGAAGAGCACCGTGCCGGAGCCCTCGACGGTCATCAGGGGCGTGGCCTCGTTCGCCAGGCGGCGGCCGATCATCGACATCACACCGCCCTGACCGCTCTGGATGTTGGGCGTGAAGGAGACCTCACCCTTGTAGGCGAGCATCGCGCCGCGCTGGCTGAACATCCGCTGGCCCGGCATCACCGTGGCCTCGATCACCTTCGAGTTCACTTCGCGAAAGGGCATGTCACACGTCCCCCGCGATCGTGTTGCGCTCACTGGGCTGCACATAGACCAGACCGTCGCCCTCGAAGCGGATCTGGAACGCCTCACCGCCGCCCTCCCCGAGGAACGTGCGGAACGTCACACCGGACTGGAGGGACTGGCGCACATTGCCCTGGTGCGCGATATAGGCGCCCGGGTCGACCGTCAGCGGGTACTGGGAGCTGACGCGGAGCACCACAGCGGGCCCGTCCGACATGATCGCCGCCTGCCCATGGCCCTCGACGGTGGTCGTGAACAGCCCGTTGCCCTGGGAGGCGCCGCGCAGACCGGTGAAGGTCGTGCCCGTCCGCAGTCCCGCGTCCGTCGCGAGCAGGTTGCTCGACTCCACGTACAGCTTGTCCCCCTGGAGGCCGACGAGGTTGATTTCGGAGGCCCGGTCCGCGAACCAGCAGGTCCCGTGCCCCTTCACCTCCATCACCGTCATCTGCTCACCTGTGAGGCGCCGGGTCACCATCCCCCTTATCCCCTCACCACCCCCGCTCAGCTTCTTGAACGCCATCTGGCCGTCGTACGCGACCATCGAGCCGTTCTTCGCCTTCACGGCGTCCCCGGTCATGTCGACGGCCAGCACCTTGCTGCCTTGAAGTCGGAACATCGCCACGTGGTGAAGGTAGCCGCCGGGTGGGGGCGCGGACAGGGCCCACGGGTGGATCTCACCCCTGAGCGGACCCTTAGGGGGCCCGGGGGCGGCCCTCGTACGGCCCGGATGCCACAATGGGTGGGCGCTTGTGCTCGCGTTCACAAAGCGGCGATCCCACCGATAGCGACTCTCCCCCTCCGAAGGTGACCCGTGGACATAAAGACCGCCACCGCCCTCCGACGTCTCCGCCTGGTCTCGGCCCCCGAGGCCGTGTCCTTCCTGCTGCTGCTCATCTGCTCGGTGCTGAAGCGGACCACGGACTTCAACGCGGTGCCCGTGATGGGCTCCATCCACGGTGTTCTCTTCATCCTGTACGTGGTCTTCTGGGCGGACGCGTGGAACCGCACGAAGTGGAGCGCCGGGACCGGACTGCTCTACTTCGTTCTGTCCGTTCTGCCTACCGGCGGCTTCTTCGCGGAGCGCAAGCTGCGACGTGAGGCCGAGGACGCGGTCATCGCCTCCCGCGCCCGCCGCGAGGGAGTCGTGGAGACATCATGATCGTCGCCTTCTCCGTGACGCCGCTGGGCGTCGGCGAGGACGTGGGGGAATACGTCGCCGACGCCGTCCGGGTCGTCCGTGAGTCGGGTCTGCCGAACCGCACCGACGCGATGTTCACCTCGATCGAGGGGGAGTGGGACGAGGTGATGGCCGTCGTCAAGCGGGCCGTCGCCGTCGTCGAGGAGCGGGCGCCGCGTGTCTCCGTCGTTCTGAAGGCGGACATCCGTCCCAATGTGACGGACGGTCTGACCTCCAAGGTGGAGACGGTGGAGCGGCACCTGTCCGCCTGAGCGCCCAGGGAGAAGCCCCGGTCCCCAGGACCGGGGCTTTTTCATGCCCAATGGTTTGAGCGATCGCTCAAACCGTTGTAGTGTCCGCGACAGCTGATTGAGCAGTTGCTCAAAAGGGCCATTGAGGCGGGGGTTT
Organism: Streptomyces sp. NPDC048415; assembly: GCF_040651675.1. Taxonomy (NCBI): domain Bacteria; kingdom Bacillati; phylum Actinomycetota; class Actinomycetes; order Kitasatosporales; family Streptomycetaceae; genus Streptomyces; species Streptomyces sp. NPDC048415. The sequence continues at coordinate 197,559 of NZ_JBEZKJ010000002.1, forward strand.
GGAAATGGGGCTGACGGGGCTCTACGTAGAGGCGCATATACGAGGCGATCTCGACGAACTGTGGGCGCGCACGCAGGACCCCTCGCACCATCAGCGCTGGGACCTCCGCTTCTCCGAGATCGACTACCTCCCGCGCGCGCAGGGCGAGCCGCAGCGCTTCCGGTACGCCACACGCGTGCTGCCCTTCCTGACCGTCGCCGGCACCGGCGTCTCGGCCGGCGAGAAGGAACGCCCCGACGGCACCCGCACCTCCGCACTCCGCTTCGCCTCGCCGCACCCGCTCTCCCTGCTCGCCGAGGGCAGCGGCTATTGGCGCTACGTCCCCGACGCCGACGGAGTCCGTTTCCTCACCGGATACGACTACCGCCCGCGCTGGGGCCGTCTCGGAGTCGTGGCCGACCGGCTGCTCTTCCGCCCGCTCATGGGCTGGGCGACGGCCTGGTCCTTCGATCGCCTCCGGCTCTGGCTGGAACGGGGCATCACACCGGAGCGGGCGCTGCGCAACTGGCTCGCCGAGCTGGCGGTACGCGCCCTCGCCCTGCTGGCCGCCGGCTCGGGCCTGGTGTGCGGGGCGCTCATGGACGCCGCGGGCCCGCTGGCACCGCTCGTCCTCTTCGCGACGCCGGTACTCGCCGTACTGGCCGTTCTGGCGGCCCTCTGCACGCCTCCGCTGCCGGGCACCCCGGCGGCCCGCCGCTGCCTGCGCACGCCGCCCGCCCCGATACGCGCCCCGCACCTCCTGACCACCCTGGAGCAGCAGTCATGACCTCGATGTTCCGCACGGTGATGGGCGCCGACTTCGACCGCCTCCACCCGCAGCTCCAGCGCCGCTTCTCCGTGGGCCTGATCACCGGGGAGGCGTGCACCGGCCACGGCGTGATGGACCGCGTATGGCACGGCCGGGGCTTCGTCAAACCCTTCCTCGCCCTTGGCGGCACCCGCAACATCCTGGTCCCGCGCGCGGGCCGGGAGGTCCCCTTCCGTATCGAGAACGTGCCGTACGCCGACAGCTTCGGCCGTGAGACGGTGACGTTCGTGCGCACCTTCGACCTGCCCGGCCGCTCCCGTCGCTTCGACGCCCAGATGGTGCTCAGCCCCAAGGGCGACCGCGTCCTCGACTACCTCGGTACCCATCAGCACCTCGCCAGCGACCTGTACTTCCACGCCGAGCCCGACGGCTCCCTGCTGATCCGCTCCGGCGAACACCGGTTCCGTGAGGGCCCGGTGGACGTCCGTGTCCCCGAACTCATCGGCGGTGAGGCGGAGGTGAGGGAGTCCTTCGACGACGCGGCCGGCCGCTTCCGCATCCAAGTACGCGTGGTCAACCGTTACTTCGGCCCGTTCTTCGGCTACGAGGGCTCCTTCCGGGCGACGTACACCGACATCGCCACCTGCGGCGTACGACCCGGTCTGCGTCCCGTGCGCGAGGAGGCGCGGGCGTGAGCGAGGACACGAAGACGAAACTCCTCGACGGGGCGTTGCGGACGCTCACCGAGCAGGGGATCGCGAAGACCTCGGCCCGCACCATCGCGGCGACCGCCGGGGTCAATCAGGCGCTCGTCTTCTACCACTTCGGCTCGGTCGACGAGTTGCTCGCCGCCGCGTGCCGGTACGGGGCGGAGCAGCGGGTCGGGCGCTATCGCGACCGCCTCGCCGGGATCTCGTCCCTGTCCGAACTTCTCGCCTTCGGGCGGGAGATGCACGAGATCGAGCGGGCCGAGGGGCATGTCGCCGTCCTCGGTCAACTTCTCGCCGGCGCGCAGACGCACCCTCGCCTCGGCCCCGCCACCGCCGCCGGGCTCGACCTCTGGATCACGGAGATCGAGAAGGTCCTCACGCGCGTCCTCTCCACCACCCCACTGGGCGAATTCACCGATCCCGTGGGGCTCGCCCGTGCGGTCGCCGCGTCCTTCGTGGGCATCGAGCTGTACGAGGGTGTCGACCCCGCCGGAGCCTTCTCGGCCCTCGCCGCCCTCGAACAACTCACCGTCCTCGTCGCCGCCCTGGAATCCCTGGGCCCCCTCGCCCACCGCGCCATCCGCCACCACGTGCGGCGCACCACGAACCGCCACGCCTGACCCCGGCCGATCGTCCCCCGGCACCCCCGCCGAACAAGGACGCCTCTCGCCCCCGCCGCCCCTACCCTTCCCGTCCCTGGGGGCTGCGCCCCCAGACCCCCCTTCGGCCTGAACGGCCTCGTCCTCAACGCCGGACGGGCTGGATGCTGTGGGCCCGGGATGCTGTGGTCCTGTCCTCGGAGGAGGCCGGACGGGCTGGGTGCTGTCGGCCCCGGCTGAAGACTGCCGTGCGGCCTTGTCCCTGAATGACGAGCGGGCTGGATGGTGTCGGCCGGGGCTGGGGAGGTCATGCCGCGCGCCCCCACCGGGCCGCAGTCGCCGACGCACGGGAGGGGCCGTGTCGGTACATCGAATGCCCGCATCCGGACGGATCCAAGGAAGACAGCACTTCCCGGCCCACGGCTGATCCGTTCGGATGCGGGCGGATGTACCGGCGCGGCCCCGACCCACCCACCCGGTGGAACGCGGCGTCCCAGCCGCCCGCGGCAAGGGCCCCGAGACCGAAAGGCGAGACGGGGCTGACCACGATGTGACCGGCCGGTAAGGTCTTTGGCGTGCCGAAGCCGCTCAGCCTTGCCTTCGATCCCATCGCCCGCGCCGACGAACACTGGAAGCAGCGCTGGGGCTCCGTGCCGTCCATGGCCGCGATCACCTCGATCATGCGCGCGCACCAGATCCTGCTCGCCGAGGTGGACGCGATCGTCAGGCCGTACGGACTGACCTTCGCGCGGTACGAGGCGCTGGTGCTGCTCACCTTCTCCAAGGCGGGCGAGCTGCCGATGTCCAAGATCGGCGAGCGGCTGATGGTGCACCCCACGTCCGTCACGAACACCGTCGACCGGCTGGTCCGCTCCGGCCTCGTCGACAAGCGCCCCAATCCCAACGACGGACGCGGCACGCTCGCCTCCATCACCGACAAGGGCCGCGAGGTCTGCGATGCGGCCACCCATGACCTGATGGCGATGAACTTCGGCCTCGGGGCCTATGACGCCGAGGAGTGCGCGGAGATCTTCGCGATGCTGCGCCCGCTGCGGGTCGCCGCCCACGACTTCGACGACGAGTAGGCGGGGGGCGGGGGGCGGGGGGCGGCGAAGATCGCGCAAAAGGGGCCGTTACGCTCGTACCCATGAAGAAGAGCGTGCTGACCAGGTACCGCGTGATGGCCTACGTCACCGGTGTGCTGCTGGTCCTGCTGACCCTCGGCGTGATCGCCAAGTATGTGCTCGACATCAACGGTGCCGTGGACTTCACGCGCGTCGTCGCCATCGCGCACGGCTGGCTGTACGTCGTGTACCTGATCTTCGCCTTCGACCTGGGCTCCAAGGCGAAGTGGCCGGTCGGCAAGCAGCTGTGGGTGCTGCTGGCCGGCACGATCCCCACGGCCGCCTTCTTCGTGGAGCGCAAGATCTCCCGCGAGCTGGAGTCCCAGGTCACGGACCCCGCTCCCGCGGTCGCCGAGGCGTAATCCCGCCGCCGCACCACAACGTGCGGCGGCCCCCCATCGACATTTACTTGGACGTCCTAGTAAATTCGGGGGTATGGACGCTGACGCCATCGAGGAGGGCCGCCAACGCTGGCAGGCCCGCTACGACGCCTCCCGCAAGCGCGAGGCCGACTTCACCACGCTCTCCGGAGACCCCGTAGAGCCGGTGTACGGTCCCCGACCGGGGGACACATATGAGGGCTTCGAGCGGATCGGCTGGCCCGGTGAGTACCCCTTCACCCGAGGGCTCTATCCGACCGGCTACCGAGGGCGTACGTGGACCATCCGGCAGTTCGCCGGGTTCGGCAACGCCGAGCAGACCAACGAGCGCTACAAGATGATCCTCGCCAACGGCGGCGGGGGACTGTCCGTCGCCTTCGACATGCCGACCCTCATGGGCCGTGACTCCGACGACCCGCGCTCGCTCGGCGAGGTCGGGCACTGCGGGGTCGCCATCGACTCGGCGGCCGACATGGAGGTCCTGTTCAAGGACATCCCGCTGGGTGACGTCACCACGTCGATGACGATCAGCGGTCCGGCGGTACCGGTCTTCTGCATGTACCTGGTCGCGGCGGAGCGGCAGGGCGTCGACCCGGCCGTCCTCAACGGCACGCTCCAGACCGACATCTTCAAGGAGTACATCGCGCAGAAGGAGTGGCTCTTCCAGCCCGAGCCGCACCTCCGCCTCATCGGCGACCTGATGGAGCACTGCGCCGCGAAGATCCCCGCGTACAAGCCCCTGTCCGTCTCCGGCTACCACATCCGCGAAGCCGGATCGACGGCCGCGCAGGAGCTCGCGTACACGCTCGCGGACGGCTTCGGATACGTGGAGCTCGGAATCTCGCGCGGGATGGACGTGGACGTCTTCGCGCCGGGCTTGAGCTTCTTCTTCGACGCGCACCTCGACTTCTTCGAGGAGATCGCCAAGTTCCGTGCGGCGCGGCGGATCTGGGCCCGCTGGATGCGGGACGTGTACGGCGCCACGTCCGACAAGGCGCAGTGGCTCCGCTTCCACACCCAGACGGCGGGTGTCTCGCTGACCGCCCAGCAGCCGTACAACAACGTCGTCCGTACGGCGGTGGAGGCGCTCGCGGCCGTCCTCGGCGGCACGAACTCGCTGCACACCAACGCGCTGGACGAGACCCTCGCGCTGCCGTCCGCGCAGGCCGCGGAGATCGCCCTGCGCACGCAGCAGGTGCTGATGGAGGAAACCGGCGTCGCCAACGTGGCCGATCCGCTGGGCGGTTCCTGGTACGTCGAGCAGCTCACCGACAGGATCGAGGCCGACGCGGAGAAGATCTTCGAGCAGATCAAGGAGCGGGGGCTGCGGGCGCACCCCGACGGGCAGCACCCGATCGGGCCGGTCACCTCCGGGATTCTGCGGGGGATCGAGGACGGGTGGTTCACCGGGGAGATCGCCGAGTCGGCGTTCCAGTACCAGAGGGCGCTGGAGAAGGGCGACAAGCGGGTGGTGGGCGTGAATGTCCACCATGGCTCGGTGACGGGGGATCTGGAGATCCTTCGGGTCAGTCACGAGGTGGAGCGGGAGCAGGTGCGGGTGCTGTCGCGTCGTAAGGCGGGGCGGGACGACGCCGCGGTGCGGGCGGCTCTGGACGCGATGCTCGCCGCCGCGCGGGACGGGACGAACATGATCGTCCCCATGCTGGACGCGGTCCGGGCCGAGGCCACGCTGGGCGAGATCTGTGATGTCCTCCGGGAGGAGTGGGGGGTGTACACGGAGCCGGCGGGCTTCTAAGGCTGTTCTCGCCCCCTGCGCCCCCTCCGCCCCGCCCCCTGCGCCTTCTGCGCCCCCTGTGCCTCCTGCGCCCCTACCCTCCCCCCGCTCTCGGCTTCGCTCGAGCGGGGGGAGGGGGGACCCCACCGCATCTGAGGGCTCCACCCCGGACCCGCGCCCCTCAAATGCCGGACGGGCTAAAAATCCGTCAGCCCCAGGAGCAGCAACCGGGTGAAAGAGCGGACCCACTCCTCGTCCGCGGGCTCCGCGCTGACGAGGGTGCGATGGACCACCGCACCGGCGACCACGTCGAAGATCAGGCCCGCGGTGCGGGCGGCCGACTCGGGGTCCTCCTCGGGCGGCAGCTCGCCGCGGGCCTGCGCGCGGGCGCGGCCCTGGAGGACCAGCCGCTTCTGGCGGTCGACGATGGACGTGCGGATCCGCTCGCGCAGGGGCTCGTCCCGGGTCGATTCGGCCACCACCGCCATCAGCGCGGTCTTCGCCTCCGGCCGCCCCAGAATCGCCGCGAACTGCAGCACCACGCCCTCGATGTCGGCGGCGAGGCTTCCCCGGTCGGGGAGCTCGAGTTCGTCGAAGAGGACGGCCACCGCGTCGACGACGAGCTCGTTCTTGCCCGCCCAGCGGCGGTAGAGGGTCGTTTTGGCGACCCCGGCGCGCGTCGCCACGTCTCCCAACGTCAGCTTGGACCAGCCGAGTTCGACCAGCGCCGCACGCGTCGCGTCCAGGATCGCGGCGTCCGCGGCGGCGCTGCGCGGGCGCCCCGTACGAGGGGCGGAAGTGCGACTCTGCATGTCAGTGACCATATCCGGCCGTTCTGTGGAGCCGTATCAGGCGTTTTCGTGAAGCCGTGAGGGAGATCACCGGGGGAGGGTGCACAGCGGCGTCCCCGGGCAGTTACGCTACGGCTCGTAGCGAAAGCTCATCGCGAAAGTCTGTAGCGAACGCGACAACCACTGGCGCCAGGTGGGGACCCGGCGCCCAGCGACACCGAGCACGACGTGACAAGCCTGGCTTTCACAACGCTTTTCATCCACGCGCGAGGAAGGGGGAGGATGTACTCATGCAGCCACGGAACATGTCCATGAGCGGAGTCGTCGACCTCGCCGCGGTGAAGGCGGCCCAGGAGGCCAAGGCGAAGGCGGAGCAGGCGCGCGCCGAAGCGGCCGGCGAGGGCGGCGGAGGCGGGGCGGTGTCCCCGGCGAGCCTTGTCATCGACGTCGACGAGGCGGGTTTTGAGCGCGACGTCCTGCAGCGGTCCACCGAGGTGCCCGTCGTCATCGACTTCTGGGCCGAGTGGTGCGAGCCCTGCAAGCAGCTGAGCCCGGTGCTCGAGCGGCTGGCCGTCGAGTACAACGGCCGGTTCGTGCTCGCCAAGATCGACGTCGACGCCAATCAGATGCTGATGCAGCAGTTCGGGATCCAGGGGATTCCGGCTGTGTTCGCCGTGGTCGCCGGGCAGGCGCTGCCACTCTTCCAGGGGGCGGCGGCAGAGGCGCAGATCCGGGAGACCCTCGACCAGCTCGTCCAGGTCGCCGAGCAGCGCTTCGGCCTCACCGGCCTGACCGTCGACCCGGACGCCGAGCCCGGCAGCGCCCCCGCGGCGCCCGAGATGCCGGCCGGCCCCTACGACGCGCTCCTCGAGGCCGCCGTACAGGCCCTGGACGCGGGCGATCTGGGCGGTGCCGTCCAGGCGTACAAGAACGTACTGAGCGACGACCCGGGTAACACGGAGGCCAAACTGGGCCTTGCCCAGGCCGAGTTGCTCCAGCGCGTGCAGAACGCCGATCCGCAGCAGGTGCGCAAGGACGCCGCGGACAGGCCAGGTGACGCTGCGGCACAGATCGCGGCCGCCGACCTGGATCTCGTCGGTGGGCATGTCGAAGACGCGTTCGGGCGGCTCATCGACACGGTGCGGCGCACGGCGGGCGACGACCGCGACGCCGTACGGCTGCGGCTGCTGGAGCTCTTCGAGGTGGTTGGGGCCGACGATCCGCGAGTGATCGCGGCGCGCCGGGCGCTGGCCAGGGCCCTGTTCTGACCAGTCCCTAAACGCCGGGGCTTGTGATGCCCAGGTGAAAGATTGGCTGACAGAGTGACACGTGGCCGCGCTTTACCAAAACTTGGTAAACGCGGCCGCTGTTACTTGGAGTAAGTCGCGGCCGTTGATCTGTCGGATTCCGTCCAGTAATCAACCGTTGTGTCATCCCCCTCTGTGCCACCCTCCGTTGCCGCCCGATACCGGCGGGTCGTTGTTCGGTTATCCGGCCGTTACTAGCCAGTAACGAACCCCCTTGTGCGGGCGGCGAGAATGCACCACGATCGGCGACGCTCGGTCCATTACCCCTACCCCGACAACCAATCGGGTCAAGGGGTTTTCTGGGTCCCCACCGAGTAGAGCCGACGGAGTCTCGCCGGCTCTTGGGCAGGGGGGTCTTTGCCGTTCGGCAGAGCCTGTCCAGCAGGTTGTGCGTGATGTGTGTCAGGCGCGACCAGTGGTTGTCGCTCGGGGGTGATCGCCGGTGATTCGGGTGCTCTTCGCGCCTCCGAGTACAGGCGCTCTCCTTCCCGAGGACGTAGCACTTCTCCCATCCCTGCCCGGCTGAGCCGCCGACATGGGGCAGTCAGGGCCAGGAGATGTACGTCCGAGAAGGAGGAAATATGGAGTCCCAGGTGCGTGGCGGGACCAGATGGAAGCGGTTCGCGGTCGTGATGGTGCCCAGCGTGGCCGCCACGGCAGCGATAGGTGTCGCCCTCGCGCAGGGCGCTCTCGCCGCGTCGTTCAGCGTTTCCGGTCAGTCGTTCAAGGTGACGGCGGACCGACTCGACGGTACGGGCTTCGAGCAGTACGGGGCCATTGACTCGGGCTACACCCTGGACGGCAAGAAGACGGCTCACCCCGTCGCCGTCTCGGCGTTCAAGTCGGCGTCGATCAAGAACATGTGCCAGTCCGTGGTCACCCCGGACATCCCGCTGCTCGGTTCCGTCAGCCTCATCCTGAAGGCCGGTGGTGGCGACACCCCGGTCGAGGCCGAGAACCTGTACATCGACGTCGAGGACCTCAACGCCGATGCGACGTTCCACAACATCGACATCGGTGTTGCGGCCAAGGACGCCAACAAGGGTCCGGGCATCGGCAAGGGTGACGCGGCCAACCCCTACGGGTTCGCCCAGCAGGCCGACTCGGCCACGCTGACCGACGTCAAGCAGACGGCGTGGGCGACCACCGCCGGCACGTTCAAGCTCAGCGGCCTGAAGATGTCGCTGTCCAAGGGCGTCAAGGAGTGCTACTAGGCACTCCGGGGTGGGCGGGGGAGCCTGCGGCTGTCCCGCCCACCCGTCCCTTCTCGCCGTACGCGTAGCAGTCACGCGTACTTTTCACAGCAAAGCCGTTCCAGGGAGCTGTTTTCCATGAGCGCCGAGACTCCTGCCGCGCCCGGCCAGAACGAGCACTACCTCCGGGTCATCCGGCGGAACTTCCGTACCTGGAGGGGCGATCGCCCGTTCTGGGCCGGACTGTTCGTCGTGCTCGGCGGTTTCCCCATCGCCTACTTCCCGTACGCGAACCTCCAGATCGGCCATCTGACGCTGGCGATGGCCACCACCGCGGGCGCGGGCTCCCTGATCATCGGTGTCCTGCTCGTCGTCCTGGGCATCAGCCTCTGGTTCCAGAAGCACGTACGGACCTTCGCGGGTGTGGCGGCCATCCTCCTCGCGCTGGTGTCCATCCCGGTGTCCAACCTGGGCGGCTTCCTCATTGGCTTCCTGTTCGCGATGATCGGCGGCGCCATGGCGGTCTCCTGGGCCCCGGCCGACTCCGCCGAGGAGGAGCCCGTCGGCAAGGGTGACAGCGCCGCCCCCGAGCCCGCGGCGGCCGCGAACGGTGTGGGTGAGCCGAACGATCTGTCAGGAACGAGCCCGAGCAACGGGGCGAACGGGAGGCACAGTGCCGGCTGACGAGGTGATCCACGGGACTGATGTGGACGAGTCCCGTGTGAGAACCGGGCCGCGCCACGCGGCCCCCAGGAAGCCGCTGTTCACCAGGTTCCACATGCCGGCCGGCAAGGCGATCGCCCTGGCGGCCATGCCGACGGCGGTCCTCATGGGGATGGGGCTCACCCCCACGCTCGCCCAGGCCGACGACCACTCGACCTCGAAGAGCCTCACGGCCGACGAGTACCAGAAGTGCGTCGAGGCCGTCACCGGCTCCGAGAAGGCGTCGGACACGGCGTCGCCCTCCGCTTCCGCTTCAGCCTCCCCCTCACCGAGCGCGAGCGAGTCCTCCGGCAAGGCCACGTCGACACCCTCGACGTCCTCGGGCACGTCCTCTTCGTCGGATTCAGGTTCCGACGACAAGGCCGAACCCACGCCGTCCGCCTCCTCGCCCTCCGCGAGCACGTCGCAGAAGTCCTCGGACCACGCCGCCTCCACGCCGACCCCCTCGGCGTCCGCGAGCAGCGGCAACGTTCTCGACACCATCGGCGACGCGATCACCGGCGTCCTCACGGGCGGGAGCGGCTCCTCCGCGAGCGAGAGCTCCAGCCCCACGCCGTCCGCCTCCCCCTCGTCGTCGAGCTCGGCCAAGGACAGCTCCGGCAGCGCCTCCGACACCGTCAAGGACACGACCGACAAGGTCACCGAGACGGTCAAGGACACCGTGAAGGACACCACCGACACGGCGTCCAAGGCGGCCTCGGACACCACCGCGAAGGTCAAGGAGGCGGCCGACGCGGCCACCGCGTCCCCCAGCCCCTCCGCGAGCTCCAGCACGGACGCGTCGGACTGCCCGGTCGCGACCGACGACGAGGGCGGCGTCGACAACCCGGTGGCCCTGCCCGACGACCCCTGGTACCTGAACGCCAGCTCACTGCTGCTCAAGGGCGCCGACTACCAGGGCATCGTGAAGGTGAGGACGGCCAGCGGCAAGACCAAGAAGGTCCTGAAGTACGTCATCTCCGACGGCACCGACATCGGAGATCTGCACCAGACGGTGAAGGACAAGCAGTCCGGCAAGACCTACCACGTGCAGGCGGCCAGCGGCTCGACGTCCACCATCCGCGACGGCAAGACGGTCATGTACACGGAGAGCATCTCCGGCAATCTGCTCGGCCTGATCCCGATCACGTTCAGCCCGGACAACCCTCCGCCGCTGAACATCCCGCTGATCTACTTCACCAACGTGAAGGTCGTTCAGGCGGGACAGTTCGGCGGGACGCTGACCGTTCCCGGGCTGCACTCGTACCAGACCGACTGAGCGCGCCTCAGAGCCCATCCGGGAGCCGCACACACTGAGGGCGCCCCCTGATCACAGGGGGCGCCCTCAGCGGCGTACGGGGACCGGGGTCAGGCGCGGTCGCCCTCGCCCAGGTGGTGCACCCGGACCATGTTGGTGGTGCCGGGGACGCCGGGAGGCGAACCGGCGGTCATCACGACGACGTCGCCCTCGTTGAACCGCTTGAGCTTCTGCAGCTCCTGGTCGACCAGGTCCACCATCTCGTCGGTGCTGTTCACGAACGGCACGACATGCGACTCGACGCCCCAGCTCAGCGTCAGCTGGTTGCGGGTGCCCTCGTCCGTGGTGAAGGCCAGGATCGGCTGAGTGGCGCGGTAGCGGGACAGCCGGCGGGCGGTGTCACCGGACTTGGTGAAGGCCACCAGCCCCTTGCCGCCGAGGAAGTCGGCGATCTCGGCGGCCGCGCGGGCCACCGAACCACCCTGCGTACGCGGCTTCTTGCCCGGGACGAGCGGCTGCAGGCCCTTGGAGAGCAGCTCTTCCTCGGCGGCGATGACGATCTTCGACATCGTCTTCACCGTCTCGATCGGATACGCGCCCACACTCGACTCGGCCGACAGCATGACCGCGTCCGCGCCGTCCAGGATCGCGTTGGCGACGTCGGACGCCTCGGCGCGCGTCGGGCGGGAGTTGGTGATCATCGACTCCATCATCTGGGTCGCGACGATCACCGGCTTGGCGTTGCGGCGGCACAGCTCCACGAGGCGCTTCTGCACCATCGGGACCTTCTCCAGCGGGTACTCGACGGCGAGGTCACCACGGGCCACCATGACCGCGTCGAACGCCGCGACGACGCCCTCCATGTTGTCGACCGCCTGCGGCTTCTCCACCTTGGCGATGACAGGGACCCGGCGGCCCTCCTCGTCCATCACCTTGTGGACGTCGGTCACGTCGTTGGCGTCGCGCACGAAGGAGAGGGCGACCATGTCGCAGCCCATCCTGAGGGCGAAGCGCAGGTCCTCGACGTCCTTCTCGGACAGCGCCGGCACGTTCACGGCCGTGCCGGGCAGGTTGATGCCCTTGTGGTCGGAGATCACACCGCCCTCGATGACGACCGTCTTGACCCGCTGGCCGTCGACCTCGACGACGCGCAGCTCCACGTTGCCGTCGTTGATGAGGATCTGGTCGCCCTTGGAGACGTCACCGGGCAGGCCCTTGTAGGTCGTGCCGCAGATGTGCTTGTCGCCGGGGACGTCCTCGGTGGTGATGGTGAACTCGTCACCGCGCACCAGCTCGACGGGACCCTCGGCGAAGGTCTCCAGACGGATCTTCGGGCCCTGCAAGTCGGCGAGGACACCGATGGCCTTGCCGGTCTCGGCCGAGGCGGCCCGGACGCGGTCGTACCGCGCCTGGTGCTCGGGGTGCGTGCCGTGGCTGAAGTTGAAGCGGGCCACATTCATGCCGGCTTCGATCAGCGCGACCAGCTTTTCGTGGGAGTCGACCGCGGGGCCGAGAGTACAGACGATTTTCGAACGGCGCATGGGGCGATCCTATCGGTTTGTTTCGCTACGGAATATTCCGTCTGGTGGAAGATACAAATGGGCGGACGGGTGCTCAGGCGTGGCTTTCTCCGAGCGCTTTACGAGCCCGGATACCGCCGTTTTCGAAAGCCCCGTCCCTTTCTCTCCGACCAGCGCATACGTCTGTGTGGCGATCTCCAGTTCCTCGTCCGTCGGCACCACCGCGACCGCGACCCGCGCCTGCCGCGGCGAGATGAGCCGTGGCTCCCCACTGCGTACGGCGTTGAGGTCACCGTCGACCGCGAGCCCCAGTTCCTCGAGGCCGGCGACGGCCGCCTCACGCACCGGCGCGGCGTTCTCGCCGACTCCGGCGGTGAAGGCGATGGCGTCCACCCGGCCGAGGACCGCGTAGTAGGCGCCGATGTACTTCTTCAGGCGGTGGATGTAGATGTCGAAGGCGAGTCGGGCCTGCTCGTCGCCCTCGTCGACGCGGCGGCGTATCTCCCGCATGTCATTGTCCCCGCACAGACCGATCAGGCCGCTCTTCTTGTTGAGGAGAGTGTCGATCTCGTCCGTGGACATTCCGCCAACGCGCATCAAATGGAAGATGACGGCCGGATCCATGTCACCGGAGCGCGTACCCATCACGAGTCCCTCCAAGGGCGTGAGTCCCATGGAGGTGTCCACGCACCGGCCGCCGCGCACGGCCGAGGCGGACGCCCCGTTGCCCAGGTGCAGCACGATGACGTTCACCTCCTCGGGTGCCTTGCCCAGGAGCTTCGCGGTCGCGCGGGACACATACGCGTGCGAGGTGCCGTGGAAGCCGTAGCGCCGGATGCGGTGCTCGTCGGCGGTCTTCACGTCGATCGCGTAGCGCGCCGCCGACTCGGGCATCGTGGTGTGGAACGCGGTGTCGAAGACGGCGACCTGGGGGAGGTCAGGGCGCAGCGCCATGGCGGTACGGATGCCGGTGAGGTTGGCCGGGTTGTGCAGCGGGGCGACCGGGATGAGCCGCTCGATCTCCGCGAGGACGGCGCCGTCGATGACGGTCGGGTCGGTGAAGAACTTCCCGCCGTGCACGACCCGGTGACCGATCGCGGCCAGCTGGGGGGAGTCCAGACCGAGCCCGTCCTTGGCCAGCTCCTCGGCGACGGCCTTCAGAGCGGCGTCGTGGTCGGGGATCGGCCCCGTCGTGTCGCGGGACTCCCCGCCGGCCAGCGGGGTGTGCTTGAGCCGGGACGTCTGCTCGCCGATGCGCTCGACAAGGCCCGCTGCCAGCCGGCTGCTGTCACGCATGTCGAGCAGCTGGTACTTCAGTGACGAGGAGCCGGAGTTGAGGACGAGCACGCGAGAAGCAAGGGGGGCCGAGCGCCGCTCGTCGGACAGGGCCGTGATGGACGACGGGTGGGAGCTCACTGCTGGGAAGCCTTCTGGTCGGGGATCTGGGCCTGGATCGCCGTGATGGCGACGGTGTTGACGATGTCCTGGACGAGCGCGCCGCGGGACAGGTCGTTGACGGGCTTGCGCAGGCCCTGCAGAACCGGGCCGACGGCGATCGCGCCGGCCGAGCGCTGCACGGCCTTGTAGGTGTTGTTGCCGGTGTTGAGGTCCGGGAAGATCAGCACGGACGCCTGCCCGGCGACCTCCGACTCCGGCAGCTTGGTCGCCGCGACCGTCGGCTCGACAGCGGCGTCGTACTGGATCGGCCCCTCGATCCTGAGATCCCCGCGGCGCAGCCGCACCAGGTCGGTGGCCTCGCGCACCTTGTCCACATCGGCGCCGGAACCGGACGTGCCCGTCGAGTACGACAGCATCGCGATCCGCGGCTCGACGCCGAACTGCTCGGCGGTGGCGGCCGACTGGATGGCGATGTCGCAGAGCTGCTCGGCGTCCGGGTCGGGGTTGACGGCGCAGTCGCCGTAGACCAGGACCTTGTCGGCCAGGCACATGAAGAAGACGGACGAGACGATCTTCGAGTCCGGCTGCGTCTTGATGATCTCGAAGGCGGGCCGGATGGTCGCGGCCGTCGAGTGGACCGACCCCGACACCATGCCGTCGGCGAGGCCCTCCTGGACCATCAGCGTGCCGAAGTAGTTCACGTCCGCGACGACGTCGTACGCCAGCTCCACGGTCACGCCCTTGTGGGCGCGCAGCTTCGCGTACTTCTCGGCGAAGGAGTCGCGCAGCTCGGAGGCCTGCGGGTCGATGAGCTGCGCGCCGCCCAGGTCGATGCCGAGGTCGGCGGCCTTCTTGCGGATCTGGTCGACTGGGCCGAGCAGTGTCAGGTCGCAGACCCTCCGGCGCAGCAGCACCTCGGCGGCGTGCAGGACGCGCACCTCGGTGCCCTCGGGCAGCACGACGCGCCGCTTGTCGGAGCGGGCCTGCTCCAGCAGCTTGTGCTCGAACATCATCGGCGTGAGCCGGTCGCTGCTCGGTGCGGAGACCCGCTTGAGGAGGTCGCTGGTGTGCACGTACCGCTCGAACAGACCGAGCGCGGTCTCCGCCTTGCGGGGCGTGGCCGCGTTCAGTTTGCCCTCCAGGGCGAAGAGCTCGGCCGCGGTGGGGAACGAGTTCCCGGCCACCGAGACGACCGGCGTGCCGGGCGCGAGACGGGCCGCGAGGGTGAGGATCTCGTCGCTGGGCCGCTCGTTCAGGGTGAGCAGCACGCCGGCTATCGGGGGAGTGCCGGCGCTGTGCGCGGCGAGCGAGCCGACGACCAGATCGGCGCGGTCGCCCGGGGTCACCACGAGACAGCCCGGGGTCAGGGCGTTGAGGAAGTTCGGCAGCATCGCGCCGCCGAAGACGAAGTCGAGCGCGTCACGGGCGAGCCCCGCGTCGTCGCCGAGGAGCACCTTGCCGCCGAGAGCGTGGGTGATCTGCGCGACGGTGGGCGCGGAGAGCGCCGGCTCGTCGGGCAGCACATAACAGGGCACCGGGAGCCGGGATTCGAGCCGCTCGTGGAGCGCGGCGCGGTCCTCGCGGGCCACCCGGTTCACGACCATGGCGAGTACGTCGCAGCCCAGCCCGTCATATGCCCGGTAGGCGTTGCGCACTTCGGCGCGGACGGACTCGGCGGTCTGTCCCCGGCCTCCGACGACCGGGATCACGGACGCGGCGAACTCGTTGGCCAGACGGGCGTTGAGCGCCAGCTCGTCGGGGAGCTGGGTGTCGGCGAAGTCGGTGCCGAGGACGAGGACGACGTCGTAGTCGCGCGCGACCAGGTGGAAGCGGTCGACGAGGGTGGAGACCAGCTCGTCCGTGCCCTGCTCGGCCTGGAGCGCGGACGCCTCGTGGTAGTCCATGCCGTACACCGTCGCCGGGTCCTGGGCCAGCCGGTAACGGGCGCGCAGCAGCTCGAAGAGCCGGTCGGGACCGTCGTGCACGAGCGGACGGAACACCCCCACCCGGTCGACCTGGCGGGTCAGGAGCTCCATGACCCCCAGCTCGACGACCTGGCGGCCGTCGCCGCGGTCGATCCCGGTCACGTACACGCTGCGCGTCACGCGTGCTCTCCATCCGTTGCGTCGCTGGGTGATTCGGGGCTGATTCGGGGCTCGGAAAAATGGCCCACTGAGGTGAGCGGAACCCTCTTGACAATACCTCTGCGGGTAGCTAAGGCGCCCGCCAGGACAAACGTCCTGGTGGGGTGGGCGGAAGCGGCGGTGCCATCCGTGCCGTGAAACAATCGGATTGGCTCACCGGCATCAACAGCGAGCAGGAGACACAGCACGATGCGCATCGGAGTTCTCACCGCAGGCGGCGACTGCCCGGGCCTGAACGCAGTGATCCGGTCGGTCGTGCACCGAGCGGTCACCAACTTCGGGGACGAGGTCATCGGCTTCGAGGACGGCTACGCAGGCCTGCTCGAAGGCCGCTACCGCACCCTCGACCTCGACGCGGTCAGTGGCATCCTCGCCCGTGGCGGCACCATCCTCGGCTCCTCCCGGCTGCAGCGCGACCGGCTCCGCGAGGCCTGCGACAACGCACAGGACATGGCCCGCGAGTTCGGCATCGACGTCCTGATCCCGATCGGCGGCGAGGGCACCCTGACCGCCGCCCGCATGCTGTCGGACGCGGGTCTGCCGGTCGTCGGCGTCCCGAAGACGATCGACAACGACATCTCCTCGACGGACCGTACGTTCGGTTTCGACACGGCGGTGGGCGTGGCCACCGAGGCCATGGACCGGCTGAAGACGACGGCCGAATCCCACCAGCGCGTGATGGTCGTCGAGGTCATGGGCCGGCACGCCGGCTGGATCGCCCTGGAGTCCGGCATGGCGGCCGGCGCGCACGGTATCTGCCTGCCCGAGCGCCCCTTCGACCCGGCCGACCTGGTGGCGATGGTCGAGGAGCGCTTCGCCCGCGGCAAGAGGTTCGCGGTCGTCTGCGTCGCCGAGGGCGCCCACCCCGCCGAGGGCTCCATGGACTACGGACACGGCGCGATCGACCAGTTCGGCCACGAGCGCTTCCAGGGCATCGGTACGGCCCTCGCGCACGAGCTGGAGCGCCGCCTCGGCAAGGAGGCCAAGCCGGTCATTCTCGGCCACATCCAGCGCGGCGGCACGCCGACCGCGTACGACCGCGTCCTCGCGACCCGCTTCGGCTGGCACGCCGTCGAGGCCGCGCACCGCGCCGAGTTCGGCAGGATGACGGCGCTGCGCGGCACGGACGTCGTGATGGTGCCGCTCGCGGAGGCGGTCACCGAGCTGAAGACCGTGCCGAAGGACCGGATGGACGAGGCGGAGTCGGTGTTCTAGGGGCATGCTCCCCGGGGCGGGACTCAGTACGTGGCCCCCTCGACCATCGACCAGAAGTGGTCGACGATCCGGTCGAGGAAGTCCCGGCCCGACTCGCTGGAATCGGTGGCGGCCGATCCGCCGCCCCAGCTCAGCGTGGCGACCATCTGTCCCTGGTAGTCCGTGTGCATCTCCTCCAGGACGTCCTCCAGGAGATGCCGGTCGAGGGGCACCATCTTGCCGAGCGGACGCACATACGCCTGCCAGCGCGTCGTCACGGCGCTGCGCAGCAGCTCCGCGAGCTTGCCGTCGCGTCCCGTCACCGTGATGAAGTCGGGCAGCGAGAGCTCGAGGACGTCGGCGAGGGCGGACGACTGCCGCTCGTTTCCGCGCCACGCGCCGGACTCCTCCATCCGCTGGTAGGCGAGGAGCTCGAGGCCGACGGCGCGTGCCACGTCCTCCGCGGCTAGGCCGCGGGCGACACGGTGTTCGCGCAAGGTGCGCGGTGCGCCGATGAGCTCGCCGGGCGAGCACCACAGCACGCCGGCGAGCGCGGTGAGCTCGGGTGAGCTCGGGGTGGTGATCCCGCGCTCCCAGGCGGTGACGAGGTCGGGCGTGACATAGGGCAGCCCGTACGAGGCTCGCATCCCGTACGCGACGTGCTCGGGCCCCATTCCGAGCGCCGCCCGCAGTTTGCGGGCGGCCTGGGCGTTGAAGGGCGGGGTGGGCTGTTGGGCCTGCGGTCGGTGCACGCGGACAAAGTATGGGTCCGGGACAGCGGTGACTACAGTCTGTTCGGCCACAATTACGGATTGTAGGAACATACGGTTTCGGACGTTGTGGTGGGTTACCGCCCGTTACCCCTTGACAGCTCCGCCCAGCGCGAACCCGCCACCCAAGCGCCGGGCCACCAGCACATACAGCACCAACACCGGCGTCGAATAGATCACCGAGAACGCCGCCAGCTGCCCGTACACCACCATGCCCCGATTTCCGAAGAACTCGTTGATGCTCACGGAAGCCGGCATCTGGTCCGGGGTCAGCAGCAGCATGAACGGGACGAAGAAGTTGCCCCACATCATGACGAAGGAGAAGACCGTCACCACGGCCACCCCTGGTCCCATCAGCGGGAGCACGATCCGTATCAGTGACTGAAAGGCGGACGCTCCGTCGGTCCAGGCCGCCTCCTCCAGCTCCTTCGGTACGCCGTCCATGAAGTTCTTCATCAGCCAGATGGCGAAGGGGAGTTGAGAGGCCGCGAAGAACAGGATCGTGCCCTGCAGGGTGTCGATCAGGTTCACCTGCACGAACAGGGCGTAGACCGGCACCATGATCGCCGTGATCGGCAGGCTGGTGGCGAAGAGGATCGACAGGAGGAACGGGCGGTTCAGGCGCGAGCGGAACCGGGAGAGGGGATACGCCGCAAGGGCCGCGCACACCACCGTCAGCAGCGTGCCGCCGCCGCAGAGGATCAGGCTGTTGAGGAGAGGGGTGAAGGTGATGTCCGGTTTCAGAACGGCGTCGAAGTTGTCGAGGGTGACACCGTCAGGCACCTTCACCGTCAGGTCCGCGTGCGCGTCCAGCGACGACAGGACCACCCAGGCGAGCGGCAGCGCGAACGCGGCGGCCACGACGAGCAGTCCGACGTCCGCCGCCAGACGTCGCCCCGTGCGGCGGGACCTGAACGTCGTACCTCTGGTCAATACGGCCATCTCACACCTCCGTTCGCAGCAGTCGCATATAGACCACCGAGAACAGCGAGCCGACCACCAGAAGCAACAGCGCCACCGCCGTCCCGTATCCGATCATGCTTTTCTGGAAGGCCTGTTCGTACATGAACAGGGGAAGGGTCTGGCTGCGATTTCCCGGGCCGCCGCGCGTCATCACCCAGATCAGCCCGAAGACGGACAGCGTCTGCAGCGTGTTGAGCATGAGATTGGTGCCGATCGACCGGCGGATCATCGGCAGCGTGATGTGCCAAAGGCGCCGCCAGCCGCCCGCCCCGTCGACCTCCGCCGCCTCGGCGACCTCCTGCGGGATCTCATTCAGCGCCGCCGAATAGACCAGCATGGAGAAGGCCGTTCCGCGCCAGACGTTCGCGAACGACACCGCGAGGATCGGCAGCGTGAACATCCAGTTCTGGGAGGGGAGATGGAGCCAGTCGAGGAGTGCGTTCAACGTTCCCTCGCGGCGGAAGAAGGCGTACAGGAGAAATCCTGCGACGACCTCCGGCAGTACCCACGCCGTGATCACGATCCCGCCGACCAGGGTGCGTACGGGTTTCGACGCGCGCCGCATGAGCGAGGCGAGGGCCAGGCCCAGGG
Source organism: Streptomyces sp. NPDC048415 (assembly GCF_040651675.1). Lineage (NCBI taxonomy): Bacteria > Bacillati > Actinomycetota > Actinomycetes > Kitasatosporales > Streptomycetaceae > Streptomyces > Streptomyces sp. NPDC048415. Next base: position 216,686 of record NZ_JBEZKJ010000002.1, read on the forward strand.
TGTTCTGGCCGACGAGGGACGACAGCACGGTGAACACCAGCGTCAGCCAGACGGCGTTGAGGAACGCGTCGTCGTGGAACGCCGTACGGAAGTTGTCGAGGCCGACGAAGGACGAGTGGGCCTGGCCGGTGAGCTGGAGGTCGGTGAAGGCGATGTAGGCGCAGTAGGCGATCGGGCCCGCGAGGAAGAGGAGCAGCAGGACGACGGCCGGTGCGAGCGGAACGGTGCGGGTCAGGGAGCGGAGGAGGCCCCTGCGGCGCGGGGCGGCGGCCCTCGTATCGGAAGAGGCCTTGGACGCCGCCCTCGTGCCGACGCTCACTTCTTGATCACTTGGTTGTCGGTGGCCGACTTCAGCTCCTCGTCATAGCCGCTCGCCGCCTTGTCGACCGAGCTGTCGCCCGTCGTCACGCCCTCCATGGCCTCCTGGATGGCGGTCGAGACCTTCGGGTACGCCGGGTACGCGGGCCGGTAGTGCGTGCTGGCGACCAGGTCCGTGAAGAACTTGATGCCGGGCTGCGCCTTCACGTACCCGGGATCGGACGCCACGTCCTCCCGCACCGCGATCCCCGAGTTGGCGATGTACCACTTCTTCGCGTTCGCCTTGGTCTGCAGCGTCTCGATGAACTTGAACGCCAGGTCGGGGTTGGCCGCCTTGGAGGGGATCGACCAGGTCCAGCCGCCCGACATGCTCACCTTGCCGGGGGCCTGCCCGTGCTGCGTGGGCATGTAGGCGAGGCCGAGCCGGCGCGACCACTCCGGCCATTCGTGCCCTGAGCCCTGCAGCCAGTCCTGCGGGAGCCAGCTGCCGTCGAGGTTGATGCCGAGCTTGCCCTTGGGCAGCAGCTCGCCGCGGATCCTGGTCTGGATGTTCGGGTCGAGGGCGTCGGCGACATCGAGGCCGAGCTTCTCCTTGTAGACCCTCTCCACGAAAGCGAGGGCGTCCTTGAAGCCCTGGCTCCCGGCGATCCACTTCTTCGTGGCGGTGTCGTACAGGGGATCCGTCTTCCCGTCGCCCGTCCCGTACAACAGCATCTCGAAGCCCTGCATGGTGGCGGCCTCACCGGCGGGTTTGCCGGTGTAGATGTTGAGCGGGGTGACGCCGGGGACCTTCTTCTTGATGGTGCGGGCGGCGGCGAGGACGTCGTCCCACGTCTTGGGCTGCCAGTCGCCGGGCAGCCCCGCCCTCTTGAAGATCTCCTTGTCGAACCAGAGTCCCCGGGTGTCCGTCCCGTCCGGGACGCCGTACGTCTTCCCGTCCTGCGCCTTGGCCGCCGCCTTGGCGGTGTCGATGAACCGGCCCCAGTCCGACCACTTGTCGAGGTACGGGTCGAGGGGCTTCAAGTACCCGCTCGTGATGTCCGAGTTGATGAGGAACGTGTCCTCGTAGACCAGATCGGGCGCGGTCTTGGACGACCTCAGCATCTGCTGGAGCTTCGTGTAGTACTCGGAGTCCGGAGCCTTGATCGGCACCAGCTCGACTTTCTTCCCCGGATTCGCCTTCTCGAACTGCTTCTTCATCTCGCCCAGGTACGTGTCCATCACCCGGATCGAGTTGTCCGTGGACTGCTTGAACGAGACCTTCACGGTGTCCGGATCACTCCCGGATCCCGATCCGCAGGCGGTGAGCGTGGTGGCGGTGAGGAGTGTGACGAGGAGAAGTGGGGCGGCGGTGGGGCGCACGGGCACGACCTCCTACTGGCCGACGTCGTCGGTGGCCGAGTGTGTTTGCCCGGTGAACGTAAGGGGGGCGCGGGATCAGGGTCAATGGCCGTGCGACGTCCCAAGTCACCAACGTGACAACGTTGTTATTCGCCGGTGTTGCCGCGCTCGCTGTTTGCCTTGTCCGCGCGGGCGTGCGACATCGGTGGCCGGCCCTCACTGTCGGGCTGCCGGCGGGTGGGTCGCCGACAGGCTCGTACGGGCCGGGACCTCCGCTCCCTCCGACCCCGGACTGGGCCGACTGTCCCGCTCTCGCCCTCGGGGGCCTGGTCGCCTTCGTGGCGTTTGTGGCGCTCACCCGGCTGCCGGGCCGTCGGGCGTCCGTCTCTCAGGGCTGGCCCTTCACCCACCGGTACTGCAGCTCCGGCCGTCCCACCTGCCCGTACTGCGGAGCGCGGGCCGCGCGGCCCGCGTCGACCAGGTGTTCCAGGTAGCGCCGGGCCGTGATCCGGGAGATGCCGACCGCCTCCGCGACGCCCGCCGCAGTGAGGCCCTCGGCGCGGTCGCGGAGGGTGACGGTGACGCGTTCGAGGGTCGGGGCGCTCAGGCCCTTGGGGAGCGCGGCCGGGCCGGGGGCGCGCAGCGTGGCCAGGGCGCGGTCCACCTCGTCCTGGCCGCTCGCCTCGCCCACCGCCGCGTGGAATTCGGCATAGCGGACGAGACGGTCGCGCAGCGTGGCGAAGGTGAAGGGTTTCAGGACGTACTGGACGACACCCAGGGAGACCCCCTCGCGTACGACCGCGAGATCCCGTGCGGACGTCACCGCGATCACGTCCGCGTGATAGCCGGCGGCTCGCAGCGAGCGGGCCAGCTGCAGCCCGTGCACGTCCGGCAGGTGCAGGTCGAGCAGCAGCAGGTCCACCGGCGTACGGTCCAGGGCGCGGCGCGCCTCCGCCCCCGTGTGCGCCTTGCCGACCGCCGTGAAGCCGGGCACCCGGCCGACGTACATGACATGCGCGTCGGCCGCGACCGGGTCGTCCTCGACGACGAGCACACGGATGGGATCGGTCATACGTCGCCTCCAGGCAAGGCGGGCTGGGCAGGCTCGGACGGGGCGGACTCGGGCTCGGGCTCGGAGCCGCGTGGGCCAGGGGACCTGGGGTTTCGCGAGCTACCGGGCGCCGGGTTTCGGGAGCTACCGGGCGCGGGGTTTCGGCGTCCGCTGGGGTCGGGGCTGCGTGGACCGCTGGGTTCGGGGTTTCGGCGTCCGCCGGGGTCGGGGTTTCGCGGACCGCTGGGCTCGACGTCTTGTCGGCCCCCCGGCTCGAGGTCTCGCCGGCCGTCTGGCTCGAAGTTTCCTCGGCCCCCGGGCCTGACGGGCTCGGGCTCGGCGTCTTGTCGGCCACCCGGCCCGGACTCTCCTCGGCCCCCGGGCTCGACGGGCTCAGGCCCGGGCTCGGTGACGGTCTCCTCCCCGGCTGCCGGAGCCGAAAACGCCGTAGGCAGGGGCAGCCGTACCTCGAACTCCGCGCCGCCCTCGGCGGCCTCCCGCACGGTGAGCGTGCCTTCATGGCGGCTCACGGCCTGCCGTACGAGAGCGAGGCCGAGGCCCCGGCCGCCGGGCCCCGCCGGTTTGGTGGACCAGCCGCGCTGGAAGACCTGTTCGGCGTGGGCCGGGTCCACCCCGGCGCCGGTGTCGGCGACCCGCAGTACCAGCACGGAGTCGTCCGTGAACGCCGTCACCGTGACCCGCGCGCCCACCGTGCCCTGCGCCGCGTCCACCGCGTTGTCGATCAGGTTGCCCAGCACGGTGACCAGGTCGCGGGCGGAGAGGGAGGCCGGGAGCAGCCCGTCGTCGATGGCGCTGTCGTCGGAGACCACCAGCTCCACGCCCCGCTCGTTCGCCTGCGCCGCCTTGCCCAGCAGCAGCGCGGCGAGCACCGGTTCGCTGACCGCCGCGACGACCTGGTCGGTGAGCGTCTGCGCCAGCTCCAGTTCCGCCGTGGCGAAGTCGACGGCCTCCTCCGCGCGGCCCAGCTCGATGAGCGAGACCACGGTGTGGAGGCGGTTCGCGGCCTCGTGCGCCTGTGAGCGCAGCGCCTGAGTGAAGCCGCGCTCCGAGTCCAACTCGCCCATCAGCGCCTGGAGTTCCGTCACGTCGCGCAGGGTGACCACCGTGCCCCGCCGTTCACCGCCGGAGACCGGGGAGGTGTTCACGACCAGCACGCGCGACGCCGTCAGATGGACCTCGTCCACCCGCGGCTCCGCCGACAGCAGCGCGCCGGTCAGCGGCGCGGGCAGCCCGAGTTCGGCCACCGAGTGGCCGACCACCTTGTCGGTCACACCGAGCAGCTCCCGCCCGCCGTCGTTCATCAGCGCCACCCGGAACTGCCCGTCCAGCATCAACAGGCCCTCACGTACGGCGTGCAGCGCGGCCTGGTGGTAGTCGTGCATGCGGCTCAGCTCGGTCGCGTTCAGGCCGTGGGTGGACCGGCGCAGCCGCGCGTTGATGACGTACGTGCCGAGGCCGCCGAGGGCCAGGGCGCCCCCTGCCACGCCCACGAGGGCCGTGACCTGGTCCTGCACGCGCTTGGTGATCGCCTCGACCTTGATGCCCGCGCTGACCAGGCCGATGATGCGCCCGTTGTCCCGGATGGGCGTGACGGCGCGTACGGACGCGCCGAGGGAGCCCGTGTACGTCTCCGTGAAGGACTTGCCCTGCAGGGCGGGGCCGATGTGACCGAGGAAATGCTTGCCTATCAGCGCCTTGTCCGGGTGGGTCCAGCGGATGCCCTGCGGGTTCATGATCGTGACGAAGTCGACGCCGGTGTCCCGCTGCACCTGGAGGGCGTACGGCTGGAGGGCCTTCGAGGGGTTCGCGGTGCCGATCGCCTCGTGCACCGACGGGGCGTCCGCGACCGAACGAGCGACCGCCGTGGCCTGGCGGCCCGCCGCGTCCTCGGCCTGGCTGCGGTCGCTGACGTAGGTGAAGAGCGCGTACCCGGCGACGAGGACCGCGATCAGCACGGCCTGCATGCCGAACAGCTGGCCGGCCAGGCTGCGGGGTCGCGGGACGCGGGGGAAACGCATGTCTGCCAGTGTGCCTCTCCTGACCAGGCTCGTTCTGATCAGCATCCTTATAAGTGTGAACTAAATGAACGGAAGGGTGACCGCCCTCACAGGCCGGGAGATAGTCCCCTCATCCCCCGGAGTGAGCCGCACGCCGGGTTCCGCCGGACGTGAGCCGCACGCCGGATGATGCCGACGACGTCGTCAAGGAGGGCAGCCGTGGCCGCCAGCACACCCCGAACGGCACCTGCCGCACCCGCCGCGAAGCGGGACCGCACCCACTACCTGTACATAGCGGTGATCATCGCCGTCGCTCTCGGCATCGCCGTCGGGTTCGCCGCGCCGGACTTCGCCGTGCAGCTCAAGCCGATCGGTACCGGCTTCGTGAGCCTGATCAAGATGATGATCTCGCCGATCATCTTCTGCACGATCGTGCTCGGTGTCGGCTCCGTACGGAAGGCCGCCAAGGTCGGCAAGGTCGGCGGGCTCGCGCTCGGCTACTTCATCGCCATGTCCTTCGTGGCGCTGGCCATCGGCCTGGTCGTGGGCAACATCGTCCACCCCGGCAGCGGGATGCACCTGACCGAGGCCGTGAAGGGCGTCGGACACACCCAGGCCCAGGCCGCCGCCGAGGGTCCCGTCGACTTCCTCCTCGGGATCATCCCGACCACGTTCGTGTCGGCCTTCACCGAGGGCCAGGTGCTCCAGACGCTGCTCGTCGCGCTGCTCGTGGGCTTCGCGCTGCAGGCCATGGGGCGCACCGGTGAGCCGGTGCTGCGCGGCGTCGAGCACATTCAGAAGCTGGTCTTCCGCATCCTCGGCATGATCATGTGGGCCGCGCCCGTCGGTGCCTTCGGCGCGATGGCCGCCGTCATCGGCGAGACCGGCATGGACGCGCTGAAGGCGCTGGCCACGATCATGTTCGGCTTCTACATCACGTGTTTCCTGTTCATCGTGATCGTGCTGGGCACGCTGACGAAGCTGGTCGCCAAGGTCAGCGTCTTCCAGCTGCTGAAGTACCTCGGCCGGGAGTTCCTGCTGATCGTCTCCACCTCGTCGTCCGAGTCCGCGCTGCCGCGGCTCATCGCGAAGATGGAGCACCTGGGCGTCAGCCGCCCGGTCGTCGGCATCACGGTGCCGACCGGCTATTCCTTCAACCTCGACGGCACGATGATCTACCTGACCATGGCCTCGCTGTTCATCGCCGACGCGATGGACCAGCCGATGAGCATCGGCCAGCAGATCGGGCTGCTGCTGTTCATGATGGTCGCCTCGAAGGGCGCGGCGGGGGTCTCCGGCTCCGGTATCGCCGTACTGGCCAGTGGTCTGCAGTCGCACAAGCCCGCCCTGGTGGACGGTGTCGGCCTGATCATCGGCATCGACCGCTTCATGAGCGAGGCGCGTGCCGTGACCAACTTCGCGGGCAACGCCGTCGCCACGCTGCTCATCGGTACGTGGACGGGTGAGGTCGACAAGGAACGGGTGAACCGGGTTCTCGCCGGCGAGCTGCCCTTCGACGAGAAGACGCTTCTCGACGATGGTGACGCGGCCGTCCCGGCGGAGGCGGAGGTGCCCGAGCAGGGCGGCGAGAAGGAGCTGGCCAAAGCCTAGGCGCGCCGTTCGAACCTGCGGGTCCGTCGTGGCGGGTCGCGCCCACGCGGCGGAGCCGCATGGTGTCACGGCCCCGCGCCCCTGACGGGGCGCCCTCCTCACGAGGTTCACAAGCCCCCAAGAACGCCGAGCGGCCAGGGTCATCCCCCGTAGGCCCGGCCGCTCGGTTCAGCCGCTCGCGCGGCTTGAGTCGCTCAGGTTGGCGGCCGGCCCGCCTCTTCCGTACGCGCCCGATGAGCGGGCGCTGCGGGAGCGGCTGCGCGCCGAGACGGGTCTCGGCGAGGCGCAGGCCGGCCAACTCGCCCACGGCGTAAGGCCCCGGACGCGTCCGGGACTCCGGCCCAGGAACTCGAACTCGCCGGTGCGGGGACGCGCTGAGCGGCCCCCGGAACCGTGACCCTCTGGCCGTCGTCTCGTAGAACATGCACTACCGTGCCGTGCCGGGCCCACCGGCACGGCACAGCACGTTCTGCGGAGGACACGGAGCATGAAGATCGACTGGGACCGGCGCACCTGCGCGCGGCGCGGGCATGTGACGTACGCGCCCGACGAGCGGGCGCTGCGGGAGCGGCTGCGCGCCGAGACGGGTCTCGGCGAGGCCTGGCGCTGTCTGCGCTGCGGCGACTTCGCGCTCGGCGACCCACACGGTTCCGGGCCCGCCGACGAGGCACCGCTCGTCCCACGCGGCAAGGTGCTGCGCGACCTGTTCATCCTGCGCTTCCTGGCCATCGAGCGGGCCGTGCGTGGCGTGTTCATCGTGCTGGTCGCGGCAGCCGTGTGGAAGTTCAGCAACAGCCAGGACTCGGTGCGCCGGCTCTTCGACGAGTACCTCGACGTCCTCCGCCCGGTCTTCCGACACTTCCACTACGACCTCGACCACTCGCCGGTGGTCGGCTCCATCCAGAAGACCTTCGGCTACAAGCACTCCACGCTGCTTCTGGTGGCCGCGCTGCTCCTCGCCTACGCGCTGATCGAACTCGTCGAGGCGGGCGGCCTCTGGTACGCCAAGCGCTGGGCGGAGTACCTCACGGTCGTCGCCACCGCCGCGTTCCTGCCCCTGGAGATCTACGAACTCACCGAGCACGTGAGCTGGCTGAAGATCGCCACCCTCGTCCTCAACATCCTCGCCGTGCTCTACATCGCCCTCGCCAAGCGGCTGTTCGGACTGCGCGGCGGCCACAAGGCGTTCGAGGCGGAGCGGCAGAGCGCGTCACTGCTGGAGGTCGAGGAGTCGGCGGGGGTACTTCCGTCGCACGCGTAGAGGCGATCAGCGGCCCGGTGCCTTGATCCGCCGGACAGACCCAGCCGCCTCTCGCCCTCTTCGGCGCCGGGCGGATGGTACGAGTCCGCCGTGTCCAGGAGGGTCACGCTCGCGTCGAGGGCGGCGTGCACCGTGGCCAGGGCCTGTGCTTCGTGCGGGCGCCCTCGATGGACAGTGTCGATGGACAGCGGCATCGTGCTGAGACCGATCGCGCCGACGCTCAGGTCTCCCAGGGTGCGGTGGCGCATGTCAGTCGTCCTTTCCGAGCGTCTCGGCCACCGCGCGCGGCAGCCACTTCCTTGCCTCACCGAAGGGGAAACCGAGCCGCGTGCCCCGGGAGTTGTCCATCCCGTAGGAACGGGCGAAGGAGAACGGCGAGACCTCCCCGACCTCGACGCTCTCGAAGACCGTCCTGCCCTCCGGCACATGCGCGGCCGCCGCCTCGCACAGCTCCTCGGTGCTGAGAACCCCGTGGGAGGCGGCGTTCACGGGTCCGGTGAATTGCGCGCCCGCCGTCCAGGCGAGGAAGTCCGCGATTTCCTCCACGTGGATGTACGTCGCCGCGTGGTTCACGGCGGGTACGGCGATCGGTGCGCCCGTGCGGATACGGTCGGCGTAGTGCTCCAGACGGCCGGTGAAGTCGTCCTCGCCGCCCAGCACATGGGCGACGCGCACGGACACGTACGGGAACGCGGCGGCGGCCGCGAACACCGCCTCGGCCTGACGCTTGCCCTCGCCGTAGTGGGCGTCGAGGAACTCGGGGTCATCCCAAGGGAGCTCGAAATCGACGGCGACCGTACGGGGGTCCACGGCGTCCTCGCGCACCAGGGCCGCCGAGTCCTCGTACTCGTACACCTCGACGGTGGATGTCATGACGTACCGTCGCGTGCGCCCCGCGAAGACCCGTCGCGCGATCTCCGCCTGTCTCGGCGTATAGCAGACCTGGTCGATGACGACGTCGAATGTCCGCGAATCCAGCGCTTTCTCAAGGGACTTCTCGTCATTGCGGTCGGCGATGAGGTGAATTGCCCCCGGGGGCGGTTTCGACGAGCCGCGATTGATGACGGTGACGCGGTCTCCCGCGGCCATCAGCCGGGCTGTCAGACGCTTTCCAAAATACCGGTTTCCGCCGATGACGCATATCTCACGCATGGCGCCCTCTCCCTCGTCCCGTTCAATGTCCTGCGGCCTTGTGTTCATAATTCTCCCGAGATACGGATGAGGTCTGAAGGGGGAGTCATGGGAGATCCGGCCGCGGCACCGAAGGAACCACGGCATCCGCGCGCCCCCGCCAACGAAACGTCGGTGGCCTTCGACGCGCTCGACCGGCAGATCCTGGACCTGCTGCAGAGCGACGGCCGGATCAAACTCAGCGAGCTGGGCCGACGGGTCCGGCTGAGCCCGGCAGCCGTCGCGGAGCGCGTGCGGCGTCTGGAGTCGGCGGGCGCCATCACCGGCTATGGCGCACACGTCTCGCCGCCCCGCCTCGGCTACGGCATCCAGGCCTTCATCCGCGTCAACCCGCACGGCGGCTACACCCTGAAGCACCCCAGGACCCTGGAGCTGCTGTCCCGCCCCGAGGTCATCGAGGTCCACCATGTCGTCGGCGAGGACTGCTGGATCCTCAAGGTCGCCGTCCAGGACACGATCCACCTGGAGGAGATCCTCGAGCAGACCTCCGCGCTGGGGCGTACGACGACCTCGATCGTGCTGTCGTCCCCGGTGGAACGGAAGCCGCTGCTGCCGCCGGCGTGACGTCGGATCGGCTCGCGGACCGGCTTGCTTTGACGTCGGCGTCAAGGATTACCGTCGACGCATGCGAATCGGCGAGCTGGCGGCACGGGCCGGAACCACCACGCGGACCCTGCGCTACTACGAGTCGCGGGGGCTGCTGCCCGCGCGGCGGGGCGAGAACGGGTACCGCACGTACGACGAACACGACCTGCGGCTGCTGCGGCAGATCAGGACACTGCAGGACTTCGGGTTCGACCTGGAGGAGACGCGGCCCTTCGTGGAGTGTCTGCGCGCCGGGCACCCGGAGGGCGACTCGTGCCCGGCCTCGCTCATGGTCTACCGCCGCAAGCTCGGCGAACTCGACGCGCTGATCGACGAGTTGGTGTCGGTACGTGCGGAGGTCGGCGAGCAGCTGGCGCGGGCGGAACGGGCGCGGGACGAGCTGGCGGCCGACGCACGGGTTCCGGGGGGTCCGGAGCCGGTATGTGAGCTGGGAGGGCAGACACGGTGATCAAGGCGGCAGGCGTGGCCGAGGTGACGGACGAGGACTTCGAGGCGGAGGTGATCGGGGCGGACCTGCCCGTGCTCGTGCAGTTCACGGCGGACTGGTGCGGGCCGTGCCGGCAGCTCGCGCCCGTACTGAGGGACATCGCGTTCGAGGAGGGCGACCGGCTCAAGATCGTCCAGCTGGACGTGGACCGCAACCCGCGGACCACCATCGCGTACGGGGTGCTCTCGACGCCCACGCTCATGGTGTTCCGGGGCGGTGAGCCCGTGAACTCGATGGTGGGGGCCCGGCCCAAGCGGCGCCTGCTGGAGGAGCTGTCCGACGTGCTCTGACCTCATTGATATAGACAAGAAATCCCCCGAGCGGCTTGCGCTCGGGGGATTTCTCTGCGTATATTCAATGATTCGCGACTTCACGGAGATTGGTCGCGGAGAAGTTCACTTGGCAGAGTATATCCGGGCGGGAGCGGAATTGTCAAACAGGGGCTCACACACAGAATTTCCCGACGATGAATTGCGGCATGAGCAGGAATTCATCGACGGGCTGTACGCGCGCGTGGACGCCCTGCGCGGTGTCACCGAGGCATCAGTCGGGGACGCGCTCGCGCAGGGCAACACGCCCATGCAGGCCCGGCTCGAACGGGACGTCCTGGTCGCCGAGCGCTCCGGCCTGCTCGCCGCGCTGAACGCCGTGGACGGTTCGCTCTGCTTCGGCCGGATCGACCTCACCACCGGTGTCAGCCACCACATCGGCCGCATCGGCGTCCGCGCCGACGACACCGAACACACCCCCATCCTCATCGACTGGCGGGCCCCGGTCGCCCGTCCCTTCTATCTGGCCACCGGACACACCCCCATGGGCCTGCGCCGCCGCCGGCACATCACCACCGACGGCCGGCATGTCACCGACCTGCACGACGAGATCCTCGACCTCGGCGACCGCGAGCGCACCGGGCACGAGGACCCGACCGGCGACGCCGTACTGCTCGCCGCGATCAACTCGGCCCGCACCGGCCGCATGAGCGACATCGTGCAGACCATCCAGGCCGAGCAGGACCGGATCATCCGCGCACCTCACCGCGGCGTGCTGGTCGTGGAGGGCGGCCCCGGCACCGGAAAGACGGCCGTCGCCCTGCACCGGGCCGCCTATCTCCTCTACGAGTACCGGGAGTTGCTCGCCAAGCGCGCCGTCCTCATCGTCGGCCCCAACCCGGCTTTCCTCGGCTATATCGGCGAGGTGCTGCCCTCGCTCGGCGAGACGGGTGTCCTGCTCGCGACGGTCGGCGAACTGTTCCCCGGCGTGCACGCGACGGCCGCCGACACCCCCGAGGCGGCCGCCGTGAAGGGCCGCGCCGAGATGGCCGACGTACTGGCCTCGGTGGTCCGCGACCGCCAGGCCCTGCCCGATCCGGTGATCGCGATCGAGCACGACCGGGACATCCTGATGCTCGACGCGGGCCTCGTGCGGGTCGCCCGCGAACGCACCCGCGAGGCCGACCTGCCCCACAACGTGGCCCGCGAGTACTTCGAGGGCCACATCCTCAACACCCTCACCGACATGCTCGCCGAACGCATCGGCACCGACCCCTTCGACGGCTCCAACCTCCTCGACCCGAGCGACATCACCCAGATCCGCGACGAACTCGCCGAGAACCACGAAGTCTGGGACGCCATCGACCAGTTGTGGCCGAGGCTGACTCCGCAGCAGGTCGTCGCGGACTTCCTCGCCGAGCCCCAGGGGTACGTGCCGGACGAGGACGCCGCGGCGATCCGGCGGCCGGTCACGAGTGAGTGGACCACCGCGGACGTTCCTCTTCTCGACGAGGCCGCGGAGCTGCTCGGCGAGGACGGCCGACTGGCGCGGGCCCTCGCCGACCAGGAACGCCGTACCCAAGTCGCCTACGCCCAGGGCGTGCTGGACGTCTCCTACGCCTCTCGGACCTACGAGTTCGAGGACAAGGACGAGGAGGACTCCGAGGTCCTCTCCGCGCACAACATCATCGACGCCGAGCGGATGGCGGAGCGGCATGAGGAGGACGACCACCGCAGCGCCGCCGAGCGTGCCGCCGCCGACCGGACCTGGGCCTTCGGCCACATCATCGTCGACGAGGCGCAGGAACTGTCGCCGATGGCCTGGCGGTTGCTGATGCGTCGCAGTCCCACGCGGTCCATGACGCTCGTCGGGGATCCCGCGCAGACGGCGGAGGCGGCGGGGGTGGGGTCCTGGAAGGAGATCCTCGCTCCGTACGTCGAGGACCGGTGGGATCACACGCGTCTCGCCGTCAACTACCGGACACCGTCCGAGGTCATGGACCTTGCGGCGGGGGTGGTGCGGGCGGAGCGGCCCGGGTTCGAGCCGCCGCGGTCTGTTCGGTCCACCGGTGTACGGCCGTGGGTGCGCGACGCGGGCTCCGATCTTCCCGGCGCTGTCGCCAAGGCGGTCGCCGAGCTGACTCCTGCGGAGGGGCGGCTCGCGGTGATCGCGCCCCGGTCTTTGCACGCGGCGTTGGCCGCGCGCCTGGACGGGGTCGCGGCGGGGGAGGAGCCCGACCTCACCCGCGCGGTCGTCCTTCTCGATCCTCGGCAGGCCAAGGGGTTGGAGTTCGACTCCGTGCTGGTGGTCGAGCCCGGCCTGTACGGAACCAGCGATCTGTACGTCGCCCTGACCCGGGCCACGCAGTCGCTGGGCGTCCTGCACACCGGCGACCTGCCGGAGCCGTTGCGCGGCGCTGGGCCGGCGTAAGGCGGGTTTCGCCCCCTCCGCCCCTACCCTCCCCCACTCTCGGCTTCGCTCGAGCGGGGGGACCCCCACCGTACCTGGGGGCTCCGCCCCCAGACCCCCGTATCGCGCTTCGCGCTCGTCCTCAAACTCCCCCACTCTCGGCTTCGCTCGAGCGGGGGGACCCCCACGACGGGCTGAAACCGCTTATACCTGCACGATCGGTTCCTTGGTGAAGAGGGAGCCCAGTTCTGGGGCGTTGACGCGGCGGTCTGCCAGGCGGAGGGCTTCCCAGACGGTGACCTGGTTGGCGGTGAGGACCGGTTTGGACAGGGCCTGTTCGAGGGCGGGGAGGTGGGAGGCGGTGTGGAGGGCGGTATCGGGGAGGAGGACGGCGTCGGCGTCGGGCTGGTCGGCCTCGCGGGCCAGCGCGAGAATCCGGTCGTACTCCCACGTGGCGACCTCCGCCGCCGTGATCACGCCCGAGCCACGCACGGCGACCACCTCCACACCCGCGTCCTTGAGGAACGAGGAGAACAGCGCGGCCACGTCGTCCGGATAGGTCGCCCCGACCGCCACCCGGCTCGCCCGCACCTCCCGTACCGCGTGCACGAAGCCGAAGGAGGTCGAGGACGCGGGCAGACCGGCCGCCCGGGCCAGGGCGCGGACCTGATCATGGGCGCCCTGCCAGCCGTACACGAAGCTGCCGCTGGTGCACGCCCACACCACCGCTTCGGCGCCGGACAGGCGCAGCTCCTCGACGCCCGCCGCGAGCCGGGCCGCCGAACCCATCTCGAGGAGCGCGTCCACGCGGTGGGCGTCCTCCCCGATGTCCGTGTGGATCACGGTCAGGCGGATGTCGCTGCCGAGCAGCTGCTCGATGCGCGGGTAGTCGTCCTCGGCCGAGTGGCCGGGGTAGAGGAATCCGAGTGCGGTCATGCCCAACCTTCCTGTTCTTCCGGCAGTACGGGTCCCCGGCGCGCGGACTGATCGATCAGCCGCTGATAGGGGCCCACCGCCCGGGTACCCAGTTGACGCAGCGCCGCCCACATCGTCACCTGGTTGGCCGAGATGACCGGAATCCGCAGTTCGGCCTCCAGCTGGGGGATGACGTCGTACGTCGGAAGGTTGGTGCAGCTGATGAACAGGGCGTCCGCGGCGCCCCGTACCGCCCGGCGGGCCATGTCGACCACCTCGCGGTACGGGACTTTCCAGATGTGCCTGGTCAGGCCGAGTGAGGCGCGTCCGGTGACCTTGATGCCCGCCTCGGCGAGGTACTCCTCCAGGGACTGGGTGACCGAAACCGTGTACGGGGTCACGAGGGTGATGCGGCGGGCGCCGAGCTCCCGCAGCGCCTCTAGGAGGGCGCCGGAGGTGGTGAGCGAGGGGACGGCGCCGGCCCGCGTCATCGCCTCGCACATCGCGCGCTCCCCGGCCACGCCTCCCACGAAGCTGCCGGAGGTGCAGGCATAGGCGACGACCTCGGGCGCGACCGCGTTCAGGGCGCGTACCGCGTTCCCGAGCGTCTCGTGCTCGGAGACCAGGCGGGCCAGGTCGAGGCTGACCTCGACCGGCACGAACGGGGTGCGCGTGAGGTGCAGGGAGACGTCGTCCGGCACCCATCGCCACAGCTCCCGGTCGAGGGCGAAGTCGAAGGGGGCGACGACGCCGATGCCGCGCTGCGGCCGGGGGCCGCCGAGAAAGGAGACGTCCATGGCAGGCACCGGCCTCACGAAGGGAAACGGGCGGGCAACGGACCGTGTGCGGGCCCGTGTTGACGAAGGTAGGTTCGGGTGCGAGCGTGGTCAATCCGCGCATCTCAGACGGCTCCGGCCCCTTTCCGCCCGCACGCCTCACCCGCACAGTCAGACAGCTCCGGCCTCCTCCCGGAATCAGACGGCTCCAGCACCGCACGCTCCCCCGGAACGTCGCACCGCCCCCGCCCTCGTCACCCATTTGGCCTCAGCCCTCCCAGAAAAGCGGACCCGCATTGCGAAACGGTATCCCCCGATGAACGCCCGTATGTCCCACTCCGCACCCCGGACGGTGCCGCCCGACCCCACACTCCTCGTCCTGGACGCCGATCCCCTCCCCCGCCTCGGCAGGCTCACGGGGCGGGTGCGGATCGAGCACGCCGACGAGGCCACGCTGGCCAAGCGGCTGCCGTACGCGGACGTGCTGCTGGTGTGGGACTTCGCCTCGGACGCCGTACGCCGGGCCTGGCCGGGCGAAGGGCCGCGGCCGCGGTGGGTGCACACGGCGAGCGCGGGCGTGGACCATCTGATGTGCCCGGAGCTCGCCGCGTCCGACACGGTGGTGACCAACGCGCGCGGTGTCTTCGACCAGCCGATCGCGGAGTACGTCGCCGCGCTGGTGCTCTCGATGGCGAAGGATCTGCCGCGGACCTGGGATCTGCAGCGGCGGCGGGAGTGGCGGCACCGCGAGTCGCAGCGGGTGGCGGGGACGCGTGCGTGCG
Source organism: Streptomyces sp. NPDC048415 (assembly GCF_040651675.1). Taxonomy (NCBI): domain Bacteria; kingdom Bacillati; phylum Actinomycetota; class Actinomycetes; order Kitasatosporales; family Streptomycetaceae; genus Streptomyces; species Streptomyces sp. NPDC048415. The sequence goes on from NZ_JBEZKJ010000002.1 coordinate 231,722, forward strand.
TGGTCGGGACCGGGCCGATCGGGCGGGCGATCGTGAAGACGCTCAAGGCGCTCGACATCACGACGGCGCTGGTGGGACGCACCCCGCGCACCGGCATCCACGGCCCCGAGGAACTGGACCGGCTGATGGCTCGCGCCGACTGGGTGGTGTCCGCGGCGCCGCTCACGGAGGCGACGTACGGCATGTTCGACGCGCGGCGCTTCGGCATGATGCAGCCCTCCGCGCGCTTCATCAACGTCGGGCGCGGGCAGCTCGTCGTCGAGGACGCGCTCGCCGAGGCACTGTCGAAGCGGTGGATCGCGGGCGCGGCCCTCGATGTCTTCGAGCACGAACCGCTGGGCCCCGGCAGCCCGTTGTGGGAGGTCCCGGGGCTGATCGTGTCGCCGCACATGAGCGGGGACACGGTCGGCTGGCGGGACGAACTGGGCAGACAGTTCGTGGAGTTGTACGAGCGCTGGGCGGCGGGCAAGCCACTGCTGAACATCGTCGACAAGAAGCGCGGGTACGTGCCGGGTCACTGAACTCCCTGTGGAGGGGCCGATGTCGGAACTCACCGAGCTGACCGCCGTAGAACTCGTCGACGGCTACCGCAAGGGCGAATTCAGCCCCGTGGAGGCGACCCGGGCGGCCCTGGAGCGGGCGGACCGGATCCAGCCCGTCGTCAACGCGTTCGTACGCCTGGACGCGGAGGGGGCTCTCGCGCAGGCCCGGGATTCGGCCGAGCGGTGGCGGCGCGGGGAGCCGGCGGGGCTGGTGGACGGGGTTCCGGTCACGGTCAAGGACATCCTGCTGATGCGCGGCGTCCCGACCCTGCGCGGCTCGAAGACGGTTGACCCGCGGCGCCGTTGGGACGAGGACGCGCCGTCGGTGGCCCGGTTGCGCGAGCACGGCGCCGTCTTCCTCGGCAGGACGACGACACCGGAGTTCGGCTGGAAGGGCGTCACGGACTCGCCATTGACGGGGGTGACACGCAATCCCCACGACGTCTCGCGCACGGCGGGCGGCTCCAGCGGCGGAAGCGCGGCGGCGGTGGCGATGGGCGCGGGCCCGCTGTCCCTGGGCACGGACGGCGGCGGCAGCGTCCGCATCCCGGCCGCCTTCTGCGGGATCTTCGGCATGAAGCCCACGTACGGCAGGGTCCCGCTGTACCCCGCGAGCGCCTTCGGGACGCTGTCGCATGTGGGCCCGATGACGCGGGACGCCGCCGACGCGGCCCTGCTGATGGACGTGATCAGCGGTCCCGACCCGCGGGACTGGTCGGCGCTCGGGCCGGTGACCGGCTCCTTCGTGGACGCGCTGGAGGGCGGGGTGCGGGGCCTGCGGGTCGCGTACTCGCCGTCCCTCGGCGGGCAGGTCGCGGTCCGCCCGGCCGTCGCGGCGGCCGTACGGCGGGCGGTGGAGCGGCTCGCGGGGCTCGGCGCGTACGTCACCGAGGCCGATCCCGACTTCACCGACCCGGTGGAGGCGTTCCATGTGCTGTGGTTCAGCGGGGCGGCCCGCGTGACCCAGCATTTCGGGCCGCATCAGCGGGAGTTGCTCGATCCGGGCCTGCGGGAGATCTGCGGTCTCGGCGCCCGTTTCAGCGCGCTGGACTATCTGGCCGCGGTGGACGTCCGGATGAAGTTGGGGCGGCGGATGGGCCGCTTCCACCAGTCGTACGACCTGCTGGTCACGCCCACTCTTCCGCTGACGGCGTTCGAGGCGGGCGCGGAGGTTCCCGCCCGGTCGGGCCTGCGCCGCTGGACGGGCTGGACCCCGTTCACGTACCCCTTCAACATGTCGCAGCAGCCCGCGGCGACGGTCCCCGTCGGGGTGGACGCGGACGGCCTTCCGGTGGGGCTGCAGATCGTCGCCGCCCGGCACCGCGACGAGCTCGTCCTGCGCACGGCGCACGCGCTGTACGAGGCGGGAGTCGCTAGAGCCGTCGGAAACTGAGCGTCTCCCCCGCCGCGCCCGAGCGCCACAGGTCGTTGCAGGCCTCGGCCATCGCGTCGAGCCCTTCGACGACCTGGCCCCAGACGATGCCCGGGACCCAGCCCACATCCCCGTTCAGCAGCAGGTTGTTGCGCTCGTAGAACAGCGCCAGGTCCACCACTGTCGTCCCCGCGCGGACCTCGCGGTCGTATCCGTAGGCCCCCGTGCCCAGTTCCGTACCCGCGAACGAGAAATAACAGAGATCTCCCGGGATCGGGGTAACTGTCGGATTCTCCAGAGGTGGCTCCAATTTCACGAAAGGCGGGAAAAGGGCGTAGATCTCATTGCGTGCGTACTTCGCGTGGTAGACGTCGCCGCCCAGCGGAAGCGCGTTCCACACCGCCGCGCAGGTGATCGGCGCCCGGTCGTCGAGCAGTTTCGCCGTGCAGTGGACTCCCCGCTTGACCAGGGAGACTTCGAGGAATCGATCAGCCATGCATTCCATGGTCCCCCGGAGGTCAAGGGCGCGTCGCGCGTACGGGGCTCAAATCGATCCGAATACATCGCATGGAGTCGGGTAGCCGCGCGCCCATGGCTCCACCACTTGGGAATGACGGGAATGACACGGAGAAAAGAGCGGAGATACCACGGCCGAGTCGCCGGTCGCTGCTCGTCGGTGCCTCCGCGCTCGGTGCCGTCGGCGCGCTGGGCGCCGCCGGCTGCAGCCGGGTCGCCACGGCGGCCGGCACCGACGGCGGTGATCTCCTCGACCGGCTGAAGGCGCAGGGGGTCGTGCGGCTCGGCATCGCGGGCGAGATCCCCTTCGGCTACATCGACAAGAACGGCGAACTGACCGGGGAGGCGCCCGAACTCGCGAAGGCCGTCTTCAAGCGGCTGGGCATCGACCGTGTGCAGCCGGTGCCGACCGAGTTCGGCTCGCTCATTCCCGGGCTCAACTCGCAGCAGTTCGACGTCGTGTCCGCCGGGATGTACATCAACCCCGAGCGCTGCCAGCAGGTCATCTTCGCGGACCCGGACTATCAGATGCTCGACGCCTTCATCGTGCGCAAGGGCAATCCGAAGGGCCTGCACGACTACAAGGACGTCGTGGCGAAGAAGGCCAGGTTCGCGACCGGCACCGGGTACGCGGAGATCCAGTACGCGGTCGAGGCCGGGTACAAGGAGAGCGACATCCTGGTCGTGCCGGACCAGGTGGCCGGGCTGAACGCCGTGGAGGCGGGGCGCGTCGACGTCTTCGCGGGCACCGCGCTGACCACGCGCGAAGTGGTCAAGAAGTCCCGCAAGGCGGAGAGTACGAAGCCCTTCGCACCGCTGGTCAAGGGCAAGCCGCACATCGACGGCGGCGGCTTCGCGTTCCGGTCCGCGGAGACGAAACTGCGGGACGCCTTCAACGTGGAGCTGCGGAAGCTGAAGGACAGCGGCGAACTGTTCCGCATCCTCAAGCCCTTCGGTTTCACCAAGGCCGAGATGACCGACATGACCGCGAAGGAGCTGTGCCGCGGATGACTTCGGGACTCTGGGAACTCGTACTCAAAGGGATCTGGGTCACCCTCCAACTGCTGTTCTTCAGCGCCCTGTTGGCCGGTGCCGTGTCCTTCGCCGCCGGGATGGCGCGTACCTCGCGCCGGTGGATCGTCCGCTTCCTCGCGGGCTTCTACACCGAGGTGTTCCGCGGCACCTCCGCGTTGATCATGATCTTCTGGGTGTACTTCGTGCTGCCGCTCGCCTTCGGCTGGCAGCTCGTCCCGATGTGGGCGGGCACGCTGGCGCTGGGGCTGACGTACGGGGCGTACGGCTCGGAGATCGTGCGCGGGGCGCTGAACGCGGTCGACCCCGCGCAGCGCGAGGGCGGTATCGCGCTCAGCTTCACGACCTGGCAGCGGATGCGGCTGATCCTGCTGCCGCAGGCGGTGCCCGAGATGATCCCCTCCTTCTGCAATTTGCTGATCGAGTTGCTCAAGGGCACGGCGCTGGTCTCCGTCATGGGGATGGGCGATCTGGCCTTCAGCGGCAATCTGGTGCGGCTCGCGCTGCAGCAGAGCGCCGAGATCTACACGTACGTCCTGCTCATCTACTTCGTCATCGCCTTCGCTCTCACCCGGCTCATGCGCGCTCTGGAGAAACGGCTGAAGGCCGGGGTCGGCAAGGAACCCGAGCGCGGTGTCACCGCGCGTGAGCTGCGCCGGGCCGAGACCACCGGAGTGGGAGCCGCTAGTGGAGGTGCCTCATGACGTGGGACTGGAGAGCGGTCGGTGACTTCATGCCGCACTTCTGGGACGGGCTGCTGGTCACCCTGCAGGCGCTGGCCCTCGGTTCGCTGATCTCGTTCGCCCTTGGCCTGGTGTGGGCGCTGCTGATGCGGGCGCCGACGCGCGGGGTGCGCTGGCCGGTCGGCGTGGTCACCGAGTTCGTCAGGAACACCCCGCTGCTGGTGCAGCTGTTCTTCCTCTTCTACGTGCTGCCCGAGTGGAACATCACCTTCTCCGCGCTGACCACGGGTGTCGTCGCGATCGGGCTGCACTACTCGACGTACACGATGCAGGTCTACCGGGCCGGCATCGAGGCGGTGCCCGCCGGCCAGTGGGAAGCGGCCACGGCGCTCAGCCTTCCCGCGCGGCGCACCTGGGCGGCGGTGATCCTGCCGCAGGCGATCCGCCGTGTGGTGCCCGCGCTGGGCAACTACGTCATCGCGATGCTCAAGGACACCCCGCTGCTGATGACCATCACCGTGCTGGAGATGCTCGGCGAGGCGCGACTGTACTCGCAGCAGCACTTCCAGTTCACCGAGCCGCTCACGGTCATCGGTGTGGCCTTCATCCTCATTTCCTATCCGGCTTCCCTGCTTCTGCGAGCCCTGGAGCGACGTCTTGTCCGCTGACACCCCCCTGATGAAAGAACCCGACGCGCACGCCAATCCCCCGGTGGACGGCGCGGAGCTGATCCGCTTCGACAAGGTCACCAAGCGCTTCGGGGACAACACCGTTCTCGACGGTCTCGACTTCCGGGTCGACTCCGGGAAGCACGTCACGCTGATCGGACCGTCCGGCTCCGGCAAGACGACGATCCTGCGGCTGCTCATGACCCTGCTCAAGCCGGACGAGGGCATGATCACGGTCGCCGGGGAGCGGCTGTTCCCTGCGGGCGAGAAGCAGATCCGCGAGGTCCGCAAGAAGATCGGGATGGTCTTCCAGCAGTTCAACCTGTTCCCGAACATGAGCGTGCTGAGGAACATCACCGAGGCGCCCGTCACCGTTCTCGGCCTGCCCAAGGACGAGGCCGAGGCGCGGGCCCGCGAGCTGCTCGAGCTGGTGGGCCTGGCGGACAAGTGCGACGAGCGGCCCGGCCGGCTGTCCGGCGGGCAGCAGCAGCGGGTCGCGATCGCCCGGGCGCTGGCGATGCGGCCGCAGGTGCTGCTCCTGGACGAGGTGACGTCCGCGCTCGACCCCGAGCTGGTCGCGGGCGTCCTCGATGTGCTCCGTGACATCGCCCACACCACCGACATCACGATGCTGTGTGTGACCCACGAGATGAATTTCGCCCGGGACATCTCCGATCAGGTGCTGATGTTCGATTCCGGCCACGTCATCGAGTCGGGTCCGCCGGAGAAGATCTTCAGCGATCCGGAGCACGAGCGGACCCGGGAATTTCTCAGCGCCGTTCTGTGACTACGGTGGGTGAAGGCGGAGGCGGGCGGGAAGGTGCGAGGTCCGGTCGCTGGGGCATGCCCAATGTGCCATGACGTTGGCATATGCCAGGGTGGCGCCTTCCTGTTGAGAGGGGTGGAAGGCGCCATCAATCTCGTCAACAGACGCTCACAGAACGCCCTTTGGTGGTTATCGTGGGGGGAGCCCAGCTGTCCGGGCTGTGTCTTTTTGAGCCGGGCCCATGAAGCGCGGGGGGAAACCGTGGCGCTGATGAACGAGCCGACCGCGCCGTACCACTCGGCCCAGGACGCCCTGCGCGTCCTGGAGACGGTGTCGCGGCACACCACCGGTGTCACCGACGCCGAACTAGCTCGCAAGACCCGCCTCGACACCGAGCGGCTGACCGCCCTGCTGCGGATGCTGCGCCGGGAGGGGTACGTCCAGCAGATCGCCGACGGCGCGTACGTCACCGGCGCGGCCCTCGGCCGGCTCGGCTCCGCCCACGGCCGCGAGCAGGCGCTGCGCGAGAAGCTCCAGCAGACCATCGACCGGCTGCGCGACTCGGTCGGCGCCGCGATCTACCTCAGCCGGTACGTCGACGGTGAGATCCACATCACCCAGTGCGCCACCAGCGCGGCCACCCCGGCGGTCAACGAGTGGGTCGACTTCCGCTCCTCCGCCCACGCCAGCGCGATCGGCAAGAGCCTGCTCGGCCAGCTCGACCACCATGGCCGCCGGGACCACCTCGCCCGCCACAAGATGGCCCGTCTCACCTCCCGCACGATCACGGACGAACGGCTGCTGCTGTCCCGCCTCGAAGCCCAGCCGCCCACCGTGCCCGTCCTCGACCTCCAGGAGTACGCCATCGGCACGGTCTGCGCGGCCGTCCCCATCACGGCGGGCTCCTCCGTCGGCTGCCTCGCGCTGTCCCTGCCGGTCGAGCACGCCCACCGCCTGCGGCAGGCCGCGGACACGCTGAACCGGGGAGCCGCCCCGGTCCTGCTCTCCCTGGCGATCTAGCGCGCCGCCGGGTGGTCGGAAGCACCCCCACGGACCAGGTAGTATTTCTTTTGTCGCCGACCGCGAGAGCGGGAGGCGGGAGTCATGCGCCGCTAGCTCAGTTGGTTAGAGCAGCTGACTCTTAATCAGCGGGTCCGGGGTTCGAGTCCCTGGCGGCGCACAATGTCGATGGCGAGGATGTTCGCGGGAAAGCGCGAACCTCCTCGCCATCGTCGTTTTTGCGCGGCTTCGCCGCGCGTTGTGGGGGCTTCGCCACCCACACCCCCATCAGGTGGACACGGCTCAGCTCCGGGCGTAAGAGCGAGCGGCCAGAGGGGGGCGAGGAGCAGAGGCGAGGTAGGCCCTGCCCCACCTCACCTCCCGAGCAGGTCCTCGCGCCCCCGCTCCCGGTACCGCACCAGCAGCTCCTCGACGTCCGCCTCCTCCAGCCTGCGGTACGCCGTCTCCCCGGGCGCCCGCCACCACACCGGGTCCGGGCACCGGAAGCCCTCGCGCCGCAGCCCGACCCGGTGGATCTTGTTGGTGGCGGTGACGGGCATCCGCCGCACGATCCGCACGAAACGGGGTGCCATCTTGGTGCCCAGGTCCGGCTGTGCGAGAAGGAATTCACTGAAGGAGAGCGGATCGAAGCGCTCGGCCGCTTCGAGGGCCAGCGTCGCCATCACCTGGTCCCCGGCCACCGGGTCCGGCACCGCGTACACCGCCACGGCGGCGGCGCTCTCGTACCGGGCGAGGATGTTCTCGATCATCGCGGCGGCGAGGTTCTCGCTGTCGACGCGCAGCCGGTCGTCGGTGCGTCCGGCGAAGTAGAGGTATCCGTCGGCGTCGCGGTAGAAGAGGTCGCCGGTCCAGTACCAGCCGTCGCGAAGGCGGGCCGCCTCCGCTTCCGGATTGCGCCAGTAGCCCTCGAAGGGGTTGGACCCCCGGTTCACCAACTCGCCTATGGCGTCGGACCCGTTGAGGAGCCTGCCGTCCTCGCTGAAAACGGCGTGCGGGCATTCGCTCCGGGTGGCCGGGTCGACCACGGCGAGGTCGGAGCCGGGCGCCGCCCGCCCGATCGCCCCGGCCGGGGTACCGGGCGTCCGCTGGACGGCCGCGCCGCCCTCCGAGGAGCCGTACCCCTCCACGAGCCGCACCCCGAAACGCTCCTCGAAGCGGGCCGCGTCGACCGCGCCGGCCTCCGTGCCGAAGCCCGTCCGCAGCGGGTTGTCGCGGTCGTCGGGGCGGGCGGGCGTGGCCAGCAGGTACTGCACGGCACGGCCCACGTAGGTGAAGTACGTGGCCCCGCTGGCCCGTACGTCCGCCAGGAACCCCGACGCGGAGAAGCGGCGGCGCAGCGCGACCGCCGCGCCGGCCGCCAGCGCGGGCGCCCAGTCGGCGATCACCGCGTTGCCGTGGAACATCGGCATGCAGACGTAGTGCGTGTCGTCCGGCCGCACCCCGAAGTGGTCGACGAGCGACTGCCCGGCCGCGGCGAGTCTGCCCTGGGTGCAGATCGCGGCCTTGGGGGCGCCGGTCGAGCCGGAGGTGAAGTAGAGGAGGAGGCGGTCGTCGGGGCTCGCCCGTGCCGGGTCCGGCTTCGCGCCCTCGTACGGCTTCAGGAGTTGTGCGTAGGCCTCCGTGTCGGTCACCAGGACGCGTACGCCTGGGAGTTCGAGGCCGTCGAGGAGGGGCAGGTGGGTCCGCTCGGTGACCAGGACGCGGCACTCGGTGTGCAGGATGTCGCGGGCCAGTTCGGGGCCGCGCCGGGTTGGGTTGATCCCCGCGACGGCGGCGCCGGCGAGTGCGGCGCCGCTCAACCACATCGGATACTCGGGTGTGTTGTCGAGCAGCGCCCCGAGATGCGGCTCGGCGCCGGGTGGCAGCAGGTCGGCCAGGAGCGCCGCCCGCGCCGCCGCGCCCGCCGCCACCCGGTGATGGCTCATGACCCTGCCCTCGAACCACAGCCCCGGGCGGTGGTCACCCCACCGTTCCGCTACGAGCTCCGCGACGGTGCGCCTCATGGACCCCATAGGGGCGCACCATAATTGACGCACCGTCAGATGTGGAGGCGTGCGCCCTACATCCCGCCGAAGAACCCGTCGTCCGCCTGGGACATGTCGTGGTACGCGACCATGAAGCCGACGCAGAAGACGATGATCACGCCGAAGAACACCAGGAAGGCGATGGTGCTCGCGGCGGCCTTTACCGGGCTCGGCGCGTGCGCCGTGGCCTTCTCCGGGCGCGTGGCCGTGTAGTGCACGGTGACGATGTCGCCCTCGACGACGGTCGAGGGACCGTTCCCCTCCTCGAAGCGGACCGTGCGGCCCTCGCGCGTCATGAACTCGTAGACGTGGTGCAGTGTCGTGGTGACGGAGGTGTCGCCACCGCCGCCGCTGGTCGTCGTGTACGACCTGAGGCAGCGCGCCTCGGCGGTCAGCCCGCTGCTCCAGGCGCTGCGCAGCTCCCATGAGCGGCGGATCACCCGGACCGCCGCGAAGATCACTACTGCCATGATCAGTCCGGGCATGGCGTAGAAGAACAGGCTCATCAGGTCCCCCGGTGTTCGGTACAGCTCCCCGCACGCCGTCATGGTCATGTCGACGTGCGGGGAACATACCCTCCGGGGCCGGGGGTGCGGCTCAAGGGAGCCTCAGAAAGTGACGTCCGCGCAGGAGTAGAACGCGTTCGCCGTGTCGGCGATCGTCCACACGCCGAGAACGATGTGGTGGCCACTCTTGCCGGCCGGCAGGGTGCCGGTGTGCGAGAACGTGGACGGGGGGCGCTGTCCGTTGTAGGGGACCGTCAGGAACGGGGTGGTCTCCAGGTCCGCGCGGGTCAGCGCGTGGTTCTGGTTCCAGCCGGTCTTGGTGACGAAGTACTTGAAGTCGGTCGTGGCGTGCACGGCGGTGAACTGCCAGCGGAAGCTGTAGCTCTGTCCCGCCGTGACCTTGGTCGTCGGCCAGGCCGTGCCCGCCGGCGTCCTGGGCTGGTCGAGCTGGCCGAAGTTGGTGTGGTTCGCGGAGCAGATCTGGCCGTCGGCCGGACCGGCCGCCGGGAAGCCCTTGGGGCCCTCGACGCTCTGCGGCTCCCACTGGATGTCACCGCAGTTGGCCACACTGCCACCGTTGGCGGAGCACAACTTCTGCCTGCTGAGGGGCTGGTCGGTGTAGCCGTGGGCGCCCGCGCCACCGGTGGAGAGCACGAAGGTGCCCGCCGTGGCGAGGCCGACGACGGCCGCGTACAACTTGGCTTTCCTGGTCGTCCGTATGCGCATGCTGCCGCTCCTGGAGGACGTGGGGGAGGTTCTCATGAGCTGTGCGCGCCAAGCTCAGGTCTAGACCAAGTCCCAGATTATTGCCGAGAGTTGACTGTGTCCATATCAACGACGTGTCCATACCCATCGCGGCGGCGTTTCCGGGAAGGCCCTCTCACGACGACGTCTCCCTGCGCCCCGTACAGAACGCCACCGTCAGGTCCTTCACCAGCGCCTTGCGTTCGTAGTCGTCCAGCTCCACGAGCCCCCGCACGGTCAGCCGTGTCACCGTGTCCTCGACCGAGTCGACGACCGAGCTGAGCACGGTGTCGCGGTGCTGGGCGTCCAGGGTCGCGATACGGCGGCGCTGCATCACGGCGGCGATCTCGGGGGCGTACTCGATCCGAGTCGGCTGCGCCGAGAACACCTGCAGGCCGACCGGCGCCGTGTCCGCGGCCACCAGCCGGGTCAGCGCCTCGCCGACGGCCTCCGTGTTGCGCAGGGTGGCGTCCTTGACGACGGCGGGCGGCAGCTCGGCCGGGAGCTGCGAGAGCACCCGCGAGAGCGCCGCCTCCACACACTCGCGCAGGTAGGCCTGGTGGTCCTCCACCGCGAGCGTGGCGCGCGCGGTGTCCTTGACGCGCCAGACGACGAGCACGACCACCCGCAGCGCGACCCCGTTCGCGTCGACCGCGGACATCGGCTCACTGCGCCAGTGCCGCAGCCGGACGTCGACCCGGCGGCGCAGCACCAGCGGGTTGACCCACATCAGCCCGGTGCGCCGGACCGTGCCGCGGTAGCGCCCGAAGAGGCCGAGCACCCAGGCCTGCCCGGTCCGGCCGCGCGCGAGACCGCCGAACCCGAACAGGCCGAGCGTCACGGCCCCGGCGTACGCCGCCCACTGCGCGAGTCCGAGCCCGGCGCCCGCGTACCCGGGCAGCTTCAGCGCTTCCAGCACGGCATGCGGCAGTACGCCCGCCCACCACGAGGTGAGCGCACATCCGGCCACACCGCAGGTCCCGGCCAGCACACCTGCCACTCCGGGCAGCACCCGCGCGGGCCGCTCCACGAGCTCGGGGTCCACCTCCGGCACCGGGCGCGGCGCCCTTCCAAGTACGGGCCGCCGGATGCGCGGCTGCTCGCCGGTGCCGCGCCGGCGGCCCACGACGGCGGGCGCGAGCGGCACCGAGAGCGGCTCGGGATCGTCCCGGAAGAGCAGATGGACGGGGATCTCGGTGGTCACCTCGTTCTGGATGAGCCGGGCGGACCGCGCGGCGCCGCCCTCCGGTGCGCCCTCGGTGCCGGGGCGCCGGGACGACGCCCCCTCGGACTCCGGGGTGTGTGAAGTCGTCGTACTCATAGGTGCCTCCATGCCTCCGCGCCTGGAAGTGTGATCACGAGCTGCGCCGGAACACCGTGGTGCCGGTTTTCAGAAGAAGAGCCGCCGCCAGGTCTCCGGCCCCGGACAGCCGTCCGCCGCGCCGCCACGCCAGCCCTGTGCCCGCTGGAACGCCTCGACGCCGCGCCGGTCCGCCTCGCCCCAGCGCGGCCCGGGCCCCGATGTGTAGTACTTGCCGAATCCCTTCTCGATCAGCCGCTTTCCGAGCCGGGTGACGTACTCGTTGTCCGCGCCGGGCCGGAACATCCCGCGCCCGGGATAGCCGGGCACCCCATGCGAGGAGGCGCCCGGCTTCGTTCCGGGGTTGCCCGCCGGGGGCGCCGGAATGTCCTTGCCCTTCTTCCCCACCAGGTACGACCACGTCTGCGGCCCCGGCAGCCCGTCCGCGTCGGCGCCACTCCAGCCCTGCGCCCGCTGGAACGCCTGGGTGGCCAGCCGGTCCGCGTCCGACCAGCGCGGGCCCGGGCCCGAGGTGTAGAAGCGGCCCGCGCCCCGCTCCACGAGGAGGCGGCCCAGCTGGGTGACGTACGAGTTGTCCGCGCCGGGCCCGAAGGACGCGGAGCCCGGGTAGCGGGCGGTCGTGGACGCGCCCGCGCCGCTCACGCCCTCCGCCAGCCCCTTGTAGCGATACGCCGCATAGCGGTCGGAGTTGCTCCAGTACGGGTACGGGGTGGCCTGCTTCCGGGTCTGCGGGCGGGTCTGCTCGTACGCGAGGTAATAGCTGTGCGTGTAGTCCGTCCAGCCGCCGAAAAGGATGACGTGCGAGCCGTTCTCGGGGTTCTCCGGATTGTGGAAGAGAAGAATGTCGCCGGGTTGCAGCTGATCGCGGGAAATCTGTAGGCCAAAGGTGTCGAGGCTGCCCGTCCATTCATTTCCCGGCAGGTTCCACGCCATCGAGACAAAGCCGGAACAGTCCTGCCGGTAGCCGTCCGGCCAATACGACTCCATGTCGTACGGCACTCGCGCGGCGACCCATTCCTTGGCCCGGTTGATGATCTCGGCCCGGGAGGTCGTGGGCGTCTTGGCCACGGTGCTGGGCTTCGCCGGCTTCCCGGACGGTCCGTGCAGCGGGGCCTTGCCTCCCTGCGGGGTTTCGGGCTCGTCACCTGCGGGAACGCCCGGCCGAGCGGGTCCGTACGCGGCCGCGACCGCCGGTGTCGCCTGGCCCACGCCGAGGACGGTGCCCGCCGCCGCGGCGATGACGAGCGCCTTGCGGGCCGCCGGATGGCCGACGGGCCCAGGCAGCGAGGACGGGGGCATGACGCGCCGCCAGTGAACGCATCCGGGGCAGTCGCAGTCGCTCGCGGGATCGAATTCCTCGAATACCGGAGCCTCCATGCGATTCCCCTCACACTCCAGGTCGAAATGTACGCGGTTGTGCACACGCGTCAGTTTCGCAACTGTCGTCCGCTGTCGCATGTTGACGGTCCGAATGATGTACCCGGGCCCCGGCGGCCCCTCCTGCCCCGGAGCCTCTCGGTCCGGAGCACCCACGCGGGTCGGGTAGAGTTCTCGGGTCAGTGCGCGCCGCTAGCTCAGTTGGTTAGAGCAGCTGACTCTTAATCAGCGGGTCCGGGGTTCGAGTCCCTGGCGGCGCACCGGCGGAAGGGGCTTCCTCGCAGCAGCGGGGGAGCCCCTTCTTCGTACACACGTCCCAATTAGCGCGTATGACCGGTTAACACCTCGTTTCGCATCTTGCGATCATGAGGAAGGGCGTAGAACCCTGGGCTTCAAGGGACTGTCGATACATGCCAGTTGCGACAGTTGGGGGCATGGCCGGTTGTGTCCGTGGGGGGCTGGGGGCCCCGTTCATGAACCGATGCCGAGGGGGGCATCATGCAACCGGAAGGCCGTCTTTCCATGTCTATTGGTGTGGATGATGTGGTGAGGGCGGCCGGCCAGTGACGCGTCCGGGACGGTCGAGGGGGACCCGAGCGGACGACAGAGAACCGACGAATACGCACGTGACCGTGCGTGCGGGGGGATGACTCATGACGTCGACGCCGACGGGCGCCCGACAGGACTTCGACCCGTCAGAAACGACCCAGCTCCGGGTGCCATCGCACCGGACCGGCGGCTTCCGCAGGATCAAGAAGTCGCTTCCAAGATATGACTACGAGCACTACAGCCGCCTCGCCGGACCCCTCACACAGCCCGACCCGAACAAGCCGTACAAGGTCCAGTACCGGTCGCTGCTGTCGCAGGAGCCCCACCGCATACGGGCCGCCCTCATGCTGGGCGCCGCGCCGCTGCTCTCGCTGATCCTGCTCGGCTGGCTACTGCAGCCCGAGCACTGGACCGAACGGGACTATCCCGCCTACGACTTCCTGCCGGCGCTCGACATCGTGATGCTGGTCTCGATCGGTCTGATCGAGTTCTTCCGCTGCATGAACGTGCTGTCGAACGCGCACGCCACGCTGGTCGCCCGCGACCCGGTCCCGGTGGTGCCCGAAACCGGTACCAGAGTCGCCTTCCTCACCTCCTTCGTGCCCGGCAAGGAGCCCCTCGCCATGGTGACGAAGACCCTGGAGGCGGCCGTCAAGCTGCGCCACCGGGGGCTTCTGCACGTCTGGCTCCTCGACGAGGGCGACGACCCGGAGGTGAAGGAGGTGTGCGCGCGCCTGGGTGTGCACCACTTCTCCCGCAAGGGCGTCGCGAAGTGGAACCAGGCCAAGGGCGCGCACCGGGCCAAGACCAAGCACGGCAACTACAACGCCTGGCTGGAAGCACACGGCGGCGACTACGACTACTTCGCCTCGGTCGACACCGACCACGTCCCGCTGCCCAACTACCTGGAGCGGATGCTCGGCTTCTTCCGCGACCCGGACGTCGGCTTCGTCATCGGCCCCCAGGTGTACGGCAATTACGACACCTTCGTCACCAAGGCCGCCGAGTCGCAGCAGTTCCTCTTCCACGCCCTCATCCAGCGCGCCGGCAACTTCTACGGTTCCCCCATGTTCGTGGGCACCTCCAACGCCGTACGCATCAAGGCGCTGCAGCAGATCGGCGGCCTGTACGACTCGATCACCGAGGACATGGCGACCGGCTTCGAGATGCACCGCGCCAAGAACCCGGCCACCGGCAAGAAGTGGAAGTCCGTGTACACCCCGGACGTGCTCGCCGTCGGTGAGGGGCCGAGCGCCTGGACGGACTTCTTCACCCAGCAGCTGCGCTGGTCCCGGGGCACCTACGAGACGATCCTCAAGCAGTACTGGAAGGGCTTCTTCTCGATGCCTCCGGGCAAGCTCTTCAACTACACGATGATGATCATCTTCTACCCGATGTCGGCCCTCAACTGGATCCTCGCCGCGCTGAGTTGCGCGCTGTTCCTGGGCCTCGGCGCATCCGGGGTGAACATCGACCCGACGGTCTGGCTGATGCTGTACGGCAACGCGTCCGCGCTCCAGATCGGCCTGTACATCTGGAACCGCCGGCACAATGTCTCCCCGCACGAGCCGGAGGGTTCGGGCGGTGTCGCGGGCATGGTGATGTCGGCCCTGTCCGCGCCGATCTACGCCCGCTCCCTCATGGACGCCGTACTGCGCCGCAAGAGCAAGTTCGTGGTGACGCCCAAGGGTGATTCGGCAAGCCCGGACACACTGTTCGGGACCTTCCGGATCCATCTGTTCTTCATTCTGGTCTTCGCCGGCTCGATCGCCGCCGGCGTCCTGCTCGGGCACTCCCACCCCGCGATGATCACCTGGGCCTGTTTCGCCCTGCTGATCACCGCCTCGCCGATCTTCGCCTGGCGCTGGACCATGCGCCAGGAGAGGAAGAAGCCGCCGGTGCCGCCCGAGTCCGTCGCCGTTCCGCCCGGGGCCTCCGTGCCCCAGCAGGAGCAGCACGCCCCGCACTCGCCGCAGCACAAGCCCAGTTGGGCAGCCGCGCACGGGGGCAACGACCAGACCATGCAGATCGCCCTTGGGGGACGTAAGAAATGAAAGACGGTGCCCGCCGCCGCCGTGTCCGCCGCCTCGGGATAACCGGGGTGGTGGTGCTCGCTCTGGCCGGGATGAACGGTCCATGGCTGTATCGCTTCGGATCGGACAAATACCACCAGTACACGATCAACAAGCCGGAGTACAAAGCCGCCAACGGTCACTGGGACATCATCAATTTCCCCCAGCAGTACCGGCTCAACACCATCCACGCGGCCCTGCTGCACACCGGCAAGATCCTGCTGATCGCGGGCTCGGGCAACAATCAGGACAACTTCGACGCGAAGAAGTTCGACACCCGGATCTGGGACCCGGTCAAGGGAACCATCAAGGCGATCCCGACACCGGCGGACCTGTTCTGCACGGGGCACACGCAGCTCGCCAACGGCAATCTGCTGATCGCCGGCGGCACCAAGCGGTACGAGACGCTGAAGGGGGACGTCACCAAGGCCGGCGGCCTGATGGTCGTCCACAACGAGAACCCCGACAAGCCGATCACGCTGCCCGCGGGCACCAAGTTCACCGGCAAGGAGAACGGCAAGACGTTCGTCTCCAAGGACCCGGTGCTCGTCCCGCGGGCCAAGAAGGTCTTCGACAAGGCGACCGGCAAGTTCCTGCGCAACGACCCGGGCCTCGGCCGTATCTACGTCGAGGCGCAAAAGAGCGGCCAGAAGCACGAGACGGGCACCCAGGACAACTACCGGATCCAGGGTCTGACCGGCGCGGACGCCCGCAACACCTACGGCATCGCGCAAAAGCTCGCGCTGGACAAGAAGGACTTCCAGGGGATCAGGGACGCCTACGAGTTCGACCCGGTCGCCGAGAAGTACATCAAGGTCGACCCGATGAACGAGGCCCGCTGGTACCCGACGCTGACCACCCTGTCGGACGGCAAGGTCCTCAGCCTCTCCGGTCTCGACGAGATCGGCCAGCTGGTGCCGGGCAAGAACGAGGTGTTCGACCCGAAGACCAAGAAGTGGACGTACACCAAGGGCATCCGGCAGTTCCCGACCTACCCGGCGATCTCCCTGATGCAGAACGGCAAGCTCTTCTACTCGGGTTCCAACGCCGGTTACGGGCCCGACAACGTGGGCCGCGACCCCGGAGTCTGGGACCTGGAGACCAACAAGTTCACCAAGCTCAAGGGCCTGAGCGACCCGAACATGATGGAGACGTCCGGCACGGTGCTGCTGCCCCCCGCGCAGGACGAGAAGTATCTGGTGATCGGCGGCGGCGGGGTCGGCGAGTCCAAGCTGTCCAGCAAGAAGACCCGGCTCATCGACCTGAAGAGCCCGAACCCGACGTTCAAGGACGGGCCCGAGCTGGACAAGGGCACCCGCTATCCGCAGTCCTCGATCCTGCCGGACGACACCGTGCTGGTGTCCGGCGGCTCCGAGGACTACCGCGGGCGCGACGCCTCGAACATCCTCCAGGCACGGATCTACCAGCCGAAGACCGACAGCTTCGAGCGGGTGGCCGACCCGCTGGTGGGCCGCAACTACCACTCGGGCTCGATCCTGCTGCCCGACGGCCGCGTGATGTTCTTCGGCTCCAACTCGCTCTACGCCGACAAGGCCAACACCAAGCCCGCCACGTTCGAGCAGCGCATCGAGATCTACACCCCGCCGTACCTCTACCGCGACGCGCGGCCCTCGCTCTCCGGCGGCCCGAAGACGATCGCCCGCGGCGCCTCGGCGACCTTCACCTCGGCGCACGCCTCGTCCATCAAGACGGCCCGGCTGATCCGGCCGAGCGCGTCCACCCATGTCACCGACGTCGACCAGCGGTCCATCGCACTGGACTTCAAGAAGACGAAGAACGGCATCACGGTGACCGTGCCGAAGAGCCGGAATCTAGTCGAGTCCGGCTGGTACATGCTGTTCGTGACGGACGATCAGGGGACGCCGAGCAAGGCGCAGTGGGTCAAGGTGCCCTGATCCCTCGAGGGTTACGTTGCTGGGGGCGCCGTCCGCTACTCGCGGAGGGCGCCCCCGGTCCCGTACCGGATGCCGCTACTTGGAAGCCTTCGCCAGCCTCAGCGCGTACTCCGGCCACCACTGGCCCGCCTTCGGGCCGCCCTTGCAGGTGCCGTCCGACTCGCCGGGACGCTTGACCCAGAGGTAGGCGTCGACGAGCGGGTCGGCGGTCTTGGTCGTCGGGCTCTCGCCGAGCGCCCGACCCGGCGGGTTGCACCAGTTCTCGTCGGCCTTGTCGGCCGTGTACGGACCCTTGCCGTTGCGGCTGGTGTCGATGACGAAGTGCTTGCCGCCGACCTTCGCGGACAGTTGCCTGCCGTAGGCGATGGAGTCCTGCGTCGAGTAGAAGTTGGAGACGTTGACGGAGAAGCCGTCGGCCTGGTCGATGCCGGCCAGCTGCAGCGGCTGGAAGATCTGGTCGGGGTGACCCCAGCCCGCGTTGCCCGCGTCCAGATAGACCTTCGTGTTCTTGAGGGACTTCAGCTTGCCGATGGCGCCCTTGAGGAGGTCGTAGCGCTCCTCCTGGAACTCGGCCGGAGTGCACTGGTTGACCAGGTGCAGGAGGGCGTCCGGCTCGAGGATCACCGTGGCGGGGCGGTCCTCGATTCCCCTCGCGACCCCGTCGATCCAGGCCCGGTAGGCGTTGCCGTCGGCGGCGCCGCCTTGCGAGAACTGGCCGCAGTCGCGGTGCGGAATGTTGTAGAGGACCAGGATCGCGGCGCGGTCGGCCTTCTCGGCGGCCTCGGTGAAACCGCGCGCCTCCGCCTCGGGGTTCTCCGGGCCGATCCACTCCCCGGTCGGCTGCTCGGCGATCTTGCGGATCTGGTCGGCGTCGTCGTCCTTGCCCGACTTCACATAGGTGGCGACCTGCTCGGCCGCGTTGCCGTCCGGGTTGACCCAGAACGGGTCCGCGTTCTTGGGCTGTTGGGTGACCTTGGAGCCGGACCCCTCGTGCTGGCCGCCGCCCCCGGAGGAGAAACACCCCGCGAGCAGCAGTGCCGCTCCCGCCACCGCCACGGACGCCCGAACCCCGGCCCCCCTTGTGCCGTACATCCAACTCCCCCTTGGGTGCGCGGTCCTAAGCCTCAATCCTGACATACCTGTCGTGCCGCCCACGAGGTCGCCCGAGCCTTGTCGGAGAGCTGTTACAGCCCTGCCGCTTCGGGTAGACGCGGCTGAGCGAGGGAATCCGGGGGGACGGGGCCAACGGAATCGGGGTAGGGGACATGCAGCACGGCAGCCGGGAAGCGCTGCTGGCGTCGGCCCTGTTGGAGGCCGCGGACACGCTGTCCGACAGTTTCGACGCCGAGCGCTATCTGCAACGCGTGTCCGACCACTGCGTGGAGATCGTCGGCGCGCGGGCGGCCGGGATCATGCTGATCGACGGCGGGGAGGCGGTGTCTCTCGCGGCCAGCAGCCGGCAACAGGACGTCGCGCTCGACCTGTTGGCCGTCCAGCACCTCGGCGGTCCCTGCCTCGACAGTTACGGCACGGGACGGCCCGTACCGCCCGTCTCGATCGGGGCCGCCCATGCCGCGTCCCGCTGGCCGGACTTCACTCAGCGGGCGCTGCGCCACGACATCGCCGCGACCTTCGCGGTCCCGCTGCGCCGCCGCGAGAGCCTGCTCGGCGCGCTCAACGTCTTCGCGCCCGCCCTTCCCGACCACCACGCACCTCCCGAGGAGCACTGGAGCGTACGGCTCGCCCAGGTCCTCGCCGACGCGGCGGCCGTCGGCCTGCAAAACCATCGGCTGTACGCGCAGTACCGCGCCCTGACCGGGCAGTTGCAGGTGGCCCTGTCCAGCCGCGTCCGCATCGAGCAGGCGAAGGGCATGCTCGCGGAGCGCTGGGGCACGGGCGCCGACCGGGCGTTCAGGACGCTGCGTCAGCACGCGCGGCGGCACCGGCTGCCGCTGGAGGAGGTGGTGGCCGGGGTGATCGACGGCTCGGTGGACCCGTGCGGGCCGGGCGACTGACCACCTCGGCTCGCCTGAAAGCACGCCCCACCTGCGCGGATGACACAGGGCCACCAGGTGTCGACTTGGCGTCAAACAGCCTCTAGGCTCGAACGCTCATCCGTTCTAGAGTTGCCTCAAACGGCCCCAGCCCCCGGCCGGTTGTCCCCGCCCGCACACCCCGCGGACGGGCCCCAGACCTCCCGCGCCGGTCGCCGGGTTACTCCCGCAGCCCGTGCGCGCGCGGTCGAGGACCAGCCCGGTCGGCGGCCCTGGGGGGAGCGGGTCGTCGACCGGGCCAGGTCGGCTGCGCCTGCGGACAGCCGCACGGCTCACAGTCCGCTGCCCGTCGACCGGGCCGCTCGGCTGACGCCTGCGGACAGCCCGCGCGGCTCACAGTCCACTGCCCGTCAGATACGCGGACACGATCACGTTCGCCGTGTAGGTGCGGCTCGTCCGGTCGAAGGTGCCGCCGCAGGTGATGAGCCGCAGTTCGGCCCGCCCCGACTTCCGTACGCCATATGCCTGTTGGGGGTCGAAGTGGTCGCGGGAGAGCACCTGGACGTCGTCCACGGTGAACTCGGCGACCGTCCCGTCGTCGCGGATCACCCGGACGCTGTCGCCACGCCGCACCGCGCTGAGCTTGTAGAAGACCGCGGGCCGTGTCTCGGTGTCGACATGCCCCACGAACAGCGCGGTCCCGGCCGCACCCGGTTTCACCCCCGCCGCGTACCAGCCGACCACGCCCGGCTGGTCGAAGGGCGGCGGGTCGATCGCGCCCCGCCCGTCGAGGCCGCGGGCCACGACAGGTGCCTGCACCCGCATCGACGGGATGTCGATGCGCTGCGGCCGGGCGCTGCCGAGCGGTTTGAGCGCGGGCGGCAGCCGCACGTCCGGCGGCCGCCCCACGGCCGCGATGTCCCCGGTGGTCGGCGCCGATATCCCCTGCCGTACGTCCGTCACCTCACGGCCCCACAGCCACAGTCCGAGCAGCAGCACCGCCCAGGCGACCCCGGTCACCAGCCGCCCGGCACCGGAGGAACGCTCTTCGCGAGACGTGTCGCCCATGTCAGTCGCGGTGGTCGTGGCCCCGGCGCGCGCTGCGCACCGCCACGGCCGCCGCGGCGACGCTCGCGAGGACGAGACCGATCACCGCCTCCTTGGTGCCGGGACCGGTCGCCCGGGCTTCCACCGAGGCGACGTGCGCGGTGCCGCCGCCGCCCGCGTGCACGGGTGCGACGGGCGAGGCGTGCACGGGTGCGACCGGCGAGGCGTGCACGGAGGCACTCGGCGTGGCATTCGGCGTGCTCCCCTGCCGGGCCACCGTGAGCGTGCCCTTGACCTGGTCGCCGTGGCTGCCGCAGCTGATCTTGATGTCGTAGGTGCCGGCGGTGAGCGAGCTGAGCACGCGCGTCTCGCCGGTGAGCGCGCCGCCGCCCTCGCCGGTGAGCTGCGCGTCCGCGACGAAGGCGGCCGACGTCGCGGTGCCCGTCCGCTCCCCGCAGCCCGCCGCCCGCAGCTGGATGTCGCCGCCGGGGCCGGGGGACGCGGGCGTCACCAAGACACCCGCGCCGCCCGCGTCGGCCGCGTACGCGGTGGGAGTGAACCCGGCCGCGACCACCGCCCCGGCACAGAGAGTGAGTCGCATTGAGCGCATCGTGAACCTCCAGTTACCTGGAGACTCCCCCTGTCGGCCGCTCGGCGCATCCGCAGGCGCCCGCGACTGCTCCGTACGGGTGCCGAATGGTTTAGACGCGGTCGACCAAGTCCGCGATCGAGTCCACGATCTTCGACGGCCGGTAGGGGTACTGCTCGATCTCCGCGGGCGTGGTCAGTCCCGTGAGCACCAGGAACGTCTCCATCCCGGCCTCGAGGCCGGCCAGCACGTCCGTGTCCATGCGGTCGCCGATCATGGCGCTGGTCTCGGAGTGCGCCCCGATGGCGTTCAGGCCCGTGCGCATCATCAGCGGGTTCGGCTTGCCCGCGAAGTACGGCTGCTTGCCGGTCGCCTTGGTGATCAGCGCGGCGACCGCGCCGGTGGCGGGCAGCGGGCCCTCCGTGGACGGGCCGGTCTCGTCCGGGTTGGTGGCGATGAAACGGGCGCCGTCCTTGATCAGCCGGACGGCCTTGGTCATGGCCTCGAAGGAGTACGTACGGGTCTCGCCGAGGACCACGTAGTCCGGCTCGTGGTCGGTCAGGACGTACCCGATGTCGTGCAGCGAGGTGGTCAGGCCCGCCTCGCCGATGACGTACGCCGTGCCGCCCGGGCGCTGGTCGTCCAGGAACTTGGCGGTGGCCAGGGCCGAGGTCCAGATGTTCTCGACCGGCACGTCCAGGCCCATGCGCCGGAGCCTGGCGTGCAGGTCGCGGGCGGTGTAGATCGAGTTGTTGGTGAGCACCAGGAAGGGCTTTCCGGACTCCCGCAGCTTCTTGATGAAGGCGTCGGCGCCGGGGATCGGCACACCCTCGTGAATGAGCACACCGTCCATGTCGGTGAGCCACGATTCGATGGGCTTGCGCTCTGCCATGTGCCGGTCTCCTGACGTACGCGGTGCTGCGTGGCCCCAGCCTAGCGATCCCTCGCGATCAGCTGCCGGTCGCGTTTTCCCAGTCCTCGACGTAACTCTGCAGGTTCTTGTCGATCTCGGTCCAGTCCGGTTCGGAGATCTCCACGCCGTGCGAGGAGCGCTCCCCAGGGCGTGGCCAAGGTCGCCGAGGCGCCCCGCGCCGCACCCCCCGTATCGAGCTTCAGCTTCGCCCCGCCGAAGGCGACACGCGGGAAGAGCGCGTACTGCTGGACCACCATGCCGATCCCGCGCCGGTACGGCGGCAGACCGGTTACATCGCGGTCGCCGATGAACACCCGCCCGGAGGCGGGCCGCACGAATCCGGCGACGGCCCGCAGGGCGGTGGTCTTCCCGGATCCGGACGGCCCGAGCAGGGCCATCACCTCGCCGGGCCCGACGGTCAGCTCGAGGGATCGAGAACCGTGGTGCCGCCGTACGCGACGGACACCCGGTCGAAGCGGATACCGCCGTTCATGGCCCGACTCCCCTGAGCAGACGGGGCAGTTCGGCGACGGACGCGAGCACCCGTGTGGCTCCCGCCGCGCGCAGCGCCTCCTCCTCGTGCGCACCGGTGAGCACACCGGCCACCACGCCCGCGCCGGCGCGTACGCCGCTGAGCATGTCGTACGAGGTGTCGCCCACGACGGCGATCTGCTGGACGCCCTCCGCGACGCGCGTGCGCACGAACGCCTGCAGCACCATGTCGGGGTACGGCCGCCCGCGGCCCCCCGCGTCGGCAGGACACAGGGTGAGCGGCACCAACTCCCGCCAGTCCAGGGCGTCCAGGATGGCATCCTGGGTCACACGGGCGAACCCGGTGGTGAGCACGACCGTCCGCCCGTCCTGAGCCAGCTCCTCGATCGCCTCGCGCGCCCCGGCGACCGGGGCGATGAGCCCGCCGTCGACGAGCTCCACGTACGCCTTCTCGAAGGCGGAGTTGGCCCGCTGGGCGAGGGACTCCTCACCGAACAGATGGCGGAAGACCGAGATCTTGGACTCGCCCATGGTGGCCCGGACGTAGTCGAGCTTCTCCGCGTGGTCGGCGGACCCGGGCTCGACGCCCAGCTCGGCCGCGGCCGTGGCGAAGGCCCGCTCGACGAGCCCGCCGTCGGCGACGGTGGTCCCGGCCATGTCGAGCACCACAAGTCGTATGTCGTCCAACTCGGTCACCATCCCAGCTCGTCGGCGGTCGTCTCGGCAATCGCGGGTGAGCAGGTCATGCCGCGCCCGCCGGGCCCGGTGACCAGCCACACCCCGTCCCGCACCCGTTGCCGGTGCACGACCCGGCTCGGGTCCGTGCACTGCGCGTACACCCCGGCCCAGCGCCGCCTGATCCTCGGCAGCGACCGCCCGAGGAAGGACTCGACGACCTCGGTGAGGTGCTCGTAGGGGTCTTCGAGGGTGTCGAACGCGAAGGGGTGCTCGTACTCATGGGTGTCGCCGATGGTCAGTCCGCCGTCCGCGCGCTGCACCATGAGGAGCTGCATCCGGTGGTCTGCGGCGGTGGTGGACTGCGGCTCGTGCGCGTTGAGTTCGTCGAGGGCCGGGCCGCGGTACGCGGGGTAGTACCGGAAGCTGTCCGCGTCGGCGACGGACGTCGTGAGCGGCTCGCCCAGCGGGTCGGTCTGCATCATCTGCAGCCGTACGCGCCGCACGGGCAGACCGGGACCCGCCAGTTCCCGTACGAGACCGCCCAGCCAGGCCCCCGTGCACAGTACGACGACGTCCCCGTCGTGCACGTCCCCGTGATCGTCGCGGACGGCGTGCTCCCCGACGACGTCACGGACTTCGCGACCCGGCAGGAAGGTGTAGCGCGGCGACTTCAACAGCTCGGAACGAAGGGCGAGTTGAGCGGTGCGGGGTTCGACGGCGGCGTCGCGTTCGCAGTACAGGGCGGCGTCGAACGCGCCCCGCAGCGCCGGGTTCACCGCGCGGGCCTCGTCCGCCGTGAGCAGCTTGTAGCCGCGGGCGGCGGCGTCCGGGCGGGCCAGGGCGGCCTCGGCGACGGCGCGTTCCAGGTCGCCGCGTACGGGGGTCAGTGACCCGTTGGCCCGAAACCCGAGCCCGGGCACGCGCACCCCGATCTCCTCCCACAACTCCCGTGCCCGCAGGGCGGTTTCCAGCTCCTCTCCTCCGGCGCGACCACTCACCCAGATCTGCCCGAAGTTGCGCAGCGAGGCCCCGCGGGCCTCCGCCTCACGCTCGATCTGTACGACCTCGTGGCCGCGCTCCACTGCCTGCCAGGCATGCAGGGTGCCCACCACACCGGCGCCGACGACTATGACTCTCACGGTGGCAACGCTCCTGGGGACGGGGGAACCGGACGGGTCCGACCGGCAACCAGATGGTGAACTGCCCATCACGTTTGGGCTAGACCCGTTATCTCTTCGTTATCGACAGGAGTGTCCGAGCCCTCCCGGTCTCAGCCTCGAAGGTGGGTGGTGAAGGAGAAGCGGTCCCCCCGGTAAAGGGTCCGCACCCGTTCCAGCGGCCGTCCCTCGGTGTCCCGCGAGATCCGGTGGATCAGCAGCATCGGCAACGCGGGCGGCGTACCGATGAGCAACGCCTCGCGCGGAGTGGCCAGCACGGTCTCGATCCGCTCGTCCGCGTCACCGAAGGCGATGCCGAGCCGGTCGTGGAGGTAGGCGTAGAAGGAGGAGTCGGGGTCGAAGTCGCGGTCGAGGTCCGGCACGCGGGCCACGGCGACGTACGTGCTCTCGAGCCCGACCCGCTCGTCGTCCGCGAGCAGCACGCGTTCCATGTGCCAGACGGGTTCGCCGCGCTCGAGCCCGGCCTCGGCGGCGAGAGCCTCGGGGCAGGGGAAGCGGTCGAGCGAGATGAGCGTACGGCCGGGGGTGCGCCCCTGCCGTCGTACGCCCTCGGTGTAACTGGCCAGCGAGAGCGGCTGTGCCAGCTTGGGCCCGGCGACGACTGTCCCGCGCCCCTGCCGCCGCAGCTTCCCCTCCAGCAACAGCTCACGCAGCGCCTGCCGCACGGTCTCCCGGGCGACCTCGTACCTCTCGGCGAGATCCCGCTCGGTGGGGAGCGGGCCCCCCTCGCCCAACTCCTCGATCAGCAGGGCGATATGCGCCTTCACCGCGTAGTACTTCGGGATACGGCCGTGCTCCGGGATGCCGGACCGGACGGGGGCGCCGGGGGCCTGGTCGTTCGGGTAGTCCACGGGGTGATCGTCGCAGACGGGATTCTCGTACGCGTTCCAGGTGTCAGGGGCGACGCGGACGGGAGCGCCCGAGCGAGGGGCGCCTCTCGCGGCGACGCGGACGGCCGTGCCCCGCGCATCCCGCGGCGGCGCGGAGCGGCGACCTCCCGACGACGCCCCCATCCCGCGACAGCACCGACAGGCGCCGCCCGCGAAGTCCGCGTCTCAGGGGCGGCGCGGGCGCGACCGGCGGGAGGCGGCGAGCAGGGCGGCGCCGACGGCGAGCAGTGCCAGGCCCGCTGTCAGGCCGAGCCAGTGGGGCGCGCCATGCCCCGTCCGGGCCAGCTCGTCCGGGGACGGCGTCGCTCTCTCCCCTGCGGTGTCACCGCTCCCGCTACGGCTGCCGTCACCGCTACCGGTACTGGTACTGGTGCTGCTGCCGGTGCTGGCGCTGGCGCTGGCGCCACCGTCGATGCCCGTGCGTCCGGCCTGGTCCTCGGCCTCGGCCTCGACCGGGTCCTCGCCCCCGTCCCCGACGCGGAACCGGTAGTCGTTCGACTGCCCTACCCAGTCGCCGTCGTCGTTGTGGCGCTGGACGACGGCCGCGTTCGCGACGATGTCGTTCGGCGCGGTCGCGTCGGAGGTCAGCGAGAGGCGCACTTTCACGGTGAGCGTCCGCCCGGGTCCCACGGTGAACCCCGGGAACCCGTCGTCGAACGCGCCCACGTTCTCGTCCCGGTCGCTCTTCTGGAACGTCACCGCATGGGTCCGCTCACCCTCATAGAACTCCAGCCGCGCCTGCCCCGGCCGCAACGCCCGCTTCTGGTCCACGAGGACGACGACCGGGTGAATGCCGCCGCAGGTGTGCGCGGTGGTGTTGGTGAGATCGATGTACCAGGTCTCGAAGTCACCGCCGGCTTCGTAGGCGGTGGGGCCGCCGTGGATCCGGGTCTTGAGAGGGAAGTCCCCGGTCTGGGGCGTGGCGCAGCTGGGGCGGGGGGCGGCGGAAGCCGGGGCGGTCAGGCCCAGGGCGAGGGCGGCGGCGGTCAGGATGGGCGGGAGAGACGTGCGCAGTCGCATGAGGGGCCTTTGCCGATCGAGGACGGCGGGGGTCGGTCGGTGTCGAAACGTCGGCGGTAACGGGCAATGGCCCCGTGACCGTGCCACGCCCTCGCCGCCGACAGCGGCCCGCCACGCCTTACGCGCCCGGTCCGGCCGCGAATTCCCCCCGCACGGCGGACGACCACGGGCCCGCCGTGGTGGGCGTGGAGGTTTCGCCCCCGCCGCCCCTACCCCCCTTCCCCACTCTCGGCTTCGCTCGAGTCGGGGGACCTCGATCGTCCCTGGGGGCTCCGCCCCCAGACCCTCCCTTTCGCGCTCCGCGCTCGTGCTCAAACGCCGGACGGGCTAAAGCCCGAACAACGGCGCCAGCATCAACTGCGCCGCCCCCTCCGCGACCCCGCGCGCCCCACCGGGAGCAACCCGCACCGGCACCGCCGAGTCCGCCCCCTCCCTCCGGGCCCGCCCGGCCAACACCGCACCGACCCCTCGTACGAACGTCTCCTCGTGGGCGGCGACGGTACGCCCACCCAGCAGCACGAGATCGATGTCCAGCAGCCCCACCAGATTCCCCGCGCCCACCCCCAGCACCCGCGCCGCCTCCCCCACGTCCCCCCGCCGCACCGCCTCCAGACACAGCACCTCAACGCACCCCCGGTTACCGCACCCGCACACCGGCCCGTCCAGCTGGATCACCTGATGCCCGAACTCCCCCGCCCCGGTGCGAGCCCCCCGATGCACGGTCCCACCGATCACCAGCCCGGCCCCCAGCCCCGTACCGAGATGCAGATAGGCGAAGGACCCGCCGACGCTCCGGGCGGACGACGCACCGCCCACCGCGACTCCCAGCGCGGCCGCGTTCGTGTCCTTGTCCACGACCACCGGCACCCCCAACCGCTGCGCCAGCGCGTCGCGCAGCGGAAACCCGTCCCACTCCGGAAACCCGGTGACCCGGTGCAGGACCCCCCGGGCGTGATCGAGAGGCCCGGGCAGCGCGACCCCCACGCCCAGCACGGACACCCGCTCCACGAGAGCCGACACCTCCCCGGCCGCCGCCTCGACGACCGCGTCGGCCCCGGCCCCCAGATCCAGCGGCGCCCGCCGCTGCGCGACCACGGCCCCGGTGAGATCGCAGAGGACGGCCGTCAGCTCGTCCCGGTCGAGGTGGAGCCCGACCGCGTGGCCGGCCTCGGGGACGAGGCGCAGCACCGTACGAGGCTTGCCTCCCGTGGAGGCGCGGCGACCCGCCTCCGCCGCGAGGCCGTCCGTCCGCAGCCGGGCCGTGATCTTGCTGACGGCCTGCGGGGTCAGCCCGGTCCGCTCGGCGAGTTCGAGCCGGCTGATGCCCTCCGCGCCCGCCGTACGCAGCAGATCGAGCACCAGCGCGGCATTGTGACTGCGCAGGGTGAGGAGGTTCACCCCGGCCGGCCCGGCATTTCCGGCGGCTCCCGAGCTCTCGGCGCTCCCCGGCCCTCCGGCCCCGCCCACATTGGTCCTGTTCACGCCACCCATTGTCTCCCGCGCTTGCACTTTGGCAACAGCGTTGCGAAAGTGGGACCCATGACAGGCATGACTGGTACCCCCCTCCGCGTGGGCCTCGTCGGCTACGGCCTCGCGGGCTCCGTCTTTCACGCCCCGCTGATCGCCGCGACCGACGGACTGACCCTCGACACGGTCGTCACGTCCAGCCCGGAGCGGCAGGAGCAGGCCCGCGCCGAGTTCGGCGACGCCCTCCGGTTCGCCGCCACGCCCGACGAACTGTGGGCGCGCGCCGACGAACTGGACCTGATCGTCATCGCGTCCCCGAACAAGACCCATGTCCCGCTCGCGACGGCCGCCCTGAAGGCCGGCCTGCCCGTGGTCGTGGACAAGCCCCTCGCCGGTACGGCGGCCGAGGCCCGCGAGCTGGCGGCGCTGGCCGACGAACGCGGACTTCTCCTCTCCGTCTTCCAGAACCGCCGCTGGGACAACGACTTCCTGACCCTGCGCAAGCTCTGCGGCGAGGGCGAGTTGGGCGACGTATGGCGCTTCGAGTCCCGTTTCGAGCGCTGGCGCCCGCAGCCCAAGGGAGGCTGGCGTGAGTCCGGCGACCCGGCAGAGATCGGAGGTCTCCTCTACGACCTCGGCAGCCATGTCGTCGACCAGGCGCTGGTCCTGTTCGGCCCGGCCGCGTCCGTGTACGCGGAGGCGGACATCCGCCGCCCGGGCGCCCGGACCGACGACGACACCTTCATCGCGATCACGCACACGAATGGGGTGCGCTCCCACCTCTACGTCTCCGCGACCACGGCCCAACTCGGCCCCCGCTTCCGGGTGCTGGGCTCGGCGGCCGGCTACGTGAAGTACGGTCTCGACCCGCAGGAGGCCGCCCTGCGCGAGGGCAAGCGGCCCGGCGACGGAACGGACTGGGGCCTGGAACCCGAGTCGCTGTGGGGCCGCATCGGCTCCGGCGAGTCCCCGCTGACCGGCGGTGGCCGCCCCGTACCGACGCTGCCGGGCGCGTATCCGGCGTACTACGCGGCCGTGGCGGACGCGCTCCGGGGCACCGGCGAGAACCCGGTCACCGCGCTCGAGGCGGCTGCCGCCCTCGACGTCCTGGAAGCGGCCCGGCGTTCGGCCCGCGACGGTGTGGCGGTGGCGCTGTGAGCATCCCGAAGATCACCCCGGAGATCACCCCGTCGGTCGAGGAACTCGAAGCCCAGGAACGCCGTCTGGTACTGCGTCAGTTCACCTTCGACGACGCGTGGGCCCTGGGCACGCTGCTGGTGGAGCTGGCCCGGGAGCGGCAGGCCCCCGTCGCGATCGACATCCGCCGCGCCGGCCAGCAGCTCTTCCACGCGGCGCTGCCCGGTTCGACCCCGGACAACGACGCGTGGATCGACCGCAAGCGCCGGGTGGTGGAGCGCTACGGCAGCTCGTCCTACCTGGTGGGCACCCGCTTCCGCGCCAAGGGCACGACGTTCGAGGAGTCCTCCCGCCTCGACCCCGACACCTACGCGGCCCACGGCGGCTCGTTCCCGATCACCGTCGAGGGCGCGGGGGTCATCGGCGCAGTGACGGTATCGGGCCTGCCCCAGCTCCAGGACCACCGCCTGGTGGTGGAGGCGCTGGAACAATTCATGGCGGCCTCGTAGGGGCGCTGGGCCTCGGGCGCCGCAGGGCGGTAAGGGGCGCGGGGCCGCGGGCGCGCAGGCCCGCAAGGTGCGCAGGCGCGCAGGGCCACGGGCGCAGAGGGCCGCAAGGCGCCCAGGGCCACGGGCGCAGAGGGCCGCAAGGGGCGCAGGGCCGTGACATCACGCGGCTCCGCCGCGCGGGCGCGACCAGCCGCGCGGGCGTAATCAGCCACACCGAACCCGCAGCTCACGCACAAACAACGGGCAGTTCCCGGCGCCCCCGGCGGAGCGCCTACGCGTCCTTGAGTTCCTGCCGCTGCCGCCCCAGCCCCTCGACCTCCAGCTCCACGACATCCCCGGCCCGCAGGAACGGCTTCGGCTCGGGCTGGCCCAGCGCCACCCCGGCCGGCGTACCGGTGTTGATGACGTCGCCCGGGTACAGGGTCATGAACTGGCTTACGTAGCGGACCACTTCGGCGACCGAGAAGATCTGCTCGGCCGTCGTGCCGTCCTGCTTGAGCTCGCCGTTGACCCAGAGCCTCAGCGCCAGGTTCTGCGGGTCCGGGACCTCGTCCGCGGTCACCAGCCAGGGACCCAGGGGGTTGAAGGTCTCGCAGTTCTTGCCCTTGTCCCAGGTGCCGCCGCGCTCGATCTGGAACTCGCGCTCGGAGACGTCGTGCGCCACCGCGTACCCGGCGACATGTGCGAGCGCCTCCTCGTGCGAGGACAGGTAGCGGGCGGTACGTCCGATGACGACCGCCAGCTCGACCTCCCAGTCGGTCTTCACCGAACCGCGCGGCACGAGCACCGTGTCGTTCGGGCCGATCACCGTGTCCGCCGCCTTGAAGAAGATCACCGGCTCGGCGGGCGGCTCGGCGCCGGTCTCGCGGGCGTGGTCGTGGTAGTTCAGCCCGATGCACACGACCTTGCCGATGCGGGCCAGCGGCGGCCCGACGCGCAGCCCGGTCGCGTCCAGCGCCGGCAGCTCCCCGGCCTCGGCGGCGGAACGGATCCGGCCGAGCGCCACGTCGTCGGCGAGCAGCGCCCCGTCGATGTCCGGGACGATGCCCGACAGATCCCGGAGCGTCCCCTCGGCATCGAGCAGCGCGGGCCGCTCCGAACCTGCCGTACCGACTCGCAGAAGCTTCATGATCACAATCTCCTTCGATCGCGGACCGTCGACCGATGGGTGCAGCCATCGGAGGACTGGTCGATCCTCCAAGCTGAGCGTCCAGTCCGCAACACCCGTTCACGGACTGGACTGGACTGCGGCCGCCGGGCCCCTCAGCGATACAGCACCGCATTCCGCAAGGCCTCGGGAGCCGGCCGACCAGGCTCGCGAAAACGGACGTGAACGTGGACATGGGTGAGCCCTCCCGCGCCTCTCGTCGTGCCGGGATGGTGAGTGCCGGCGCGACGACCCGCGTGGGTCTCTACAGACAGAAGGAGATGTGCCCTACGCGGCCGTCGGGAGGGCACGCCCCGGCGCTCGGGGACGCCTGCGCCCCGCCGCGTCGGGAACACATGCTCGTCGACGCCTCGCGCGTACAAGTCCTGCTTTTATGCAGGCTCCGTCTCGACCGCCCCGGCTATACAGGCTCCGTTTCGACCGGCTTCACGGAATCCGTCTCAGTCGGCTTTCCGGAGTCCGTCTCGATCGGCTCGAGCAGCCGCTTCGGCTTGAGCAGGGCGCGGCTGACTGGATTCGTCGGGGCCGGGTCGAGTCCGGGTCCCGGCATCATTTCGACGTCCGTGACGGGTACGACGGTTCCGCAGGCGGCGCATTCGCCGTACGGGCCGACTTCCGTGCCGCAGACCGCGTGGCGGAAGTAGCGCAGCTGCGTCTCCGAGAAGTGCTCGCGGCCCCACAGTCCGAGCGAGCGCAGCGTCGGCCACAGCGCGATGCCGCGGTCGGTGAGGACGTACTCGTCGCGCGGCGGTGAGTCCTGGTAACGGCGCTTTTCGAGGATGCCCTCGGCGGTGAGCGTCTGGAGGCGGGCCGCGAGGACGGCGCGCGGGATACCGAGGTGCACAAGGAAGTCGTTGTAGCGCCGTACGCCGTAGAGCGCGTCGCGGACGACCAGGAGCGTCCAGCGCTCACCGACCACCTCGAGCGCGCGGGCGATCGAGCACTCCTGCGTCGCATAGTCCTTGCCCAGTGCCATACCCCCACTGTAGCCACTTTCCGACGACTTGGTTCAGTGAACGAACCCATGGTGTTACGGTAGGAGCAACAGCAGGTTCAATGAACGAACCGACGGATCTCGAAGGGGCGCGCCATGAACCGGCTCGACCGCACCACCGTGACGACCTCCGCGGCGCCTCCGGTGCCCGAAACCGCGCACGCCGCCCCGACCCGCACTCTCGCCCTCACCAGCGCCGCCACCGCCGTGGCCCTGATGACGTACACGGCGCCGATGGTCACGCTCCCCGACACGGCCGCCGCGCTGCACACCTCGGTCTCCGCCCAGGCATGGCTCCTCAACGGCACCCCGCTGGGCCTGGCCGCGCTGCTCCTGGTCGCGGGCAGCCTCGCGGACGACTACGGCCGCCGTCGGATCTTCCTGTCCGGCACGGTCGCGCTCGGCATCACGACGGCCCTGGGCGCGCTCGCGAACTCGACCTGGCTGTTCACGCTGACCCGTATCGCTCAGGGCGCGGCGAGCGCGGCGATCCTCGCCAGCGGCCTGGGGCTGATCGTGCACGCCTTCCCCAGCCCGCGCGGACGGCTGCACGCGACCGGCGTGTGGGGCGCCTTCGTCAGCGGCGGCATCGCGGCGGGCCCGCTGCTCGCGGGCGGCATCGCCTCGACACTGGACTGGCGGGTGGCGTACGCCGTCCTGGGCGCCGCCGCGCTGGTCGTGGCGCTGCTGGGGACCCGCGCCCTCACGGAGTCCCGCGCGCCCCGGGGCGGCCGACCCGACCTGGCGGGCGCGCTGACGTTCGGGCTCGCGCTGGTGGCCCTGGTGGCCGCGCTGACCCTGGGCCGCGACGGCTGGCTGCGCGCACCGGTGGGCCTCCTGCTGGCCGCGTTCCTCGTCCTGACGGCCGTGTTCGTCGTCGTCGAGCGCCGCAGCCGTACGCCCATGATCGACCTCGGGCTGCTCCGCCACCGCCGCTTCCTCGCCTCCTCCGCCGGCGGACTGTTCACGGGCCTCGCGGTGATCGGCCTGTTCAGCTTCCTGCCGGCGCTGCTCCAGCGGACGCTCGGGCTGTCCGCGATGGACACCGCGTGGCTGCTCCTGCTCTGGTCCGGCCTCTCCTTCGCGGTCGCGCTGCAGGCCCGGCGCCTCGCGGGCCGGGTCTCACCGCGCCACCAGCTCGCGCTCGGCTTCGCGCTGCACGCGGCCGGCGTCCTGACGATGCTCGGCGCACTCGACGCCGGTTCCTGGACGCGTCTGCTCCCCGGCTTCGTGGTCTCCGGGGTGGGCAGCGGCCTCCTCAACGCCGCGCTGCCGCTGCTCGCGGTGGAGTCGGTACCCACGGCACGCGCCGCGATGGGCTCGGGGGCACAGCAGACGTTCCGCTACATCGGTTCCTGCGCGGGGGTCGCCCTGACGATCGCCCTGGTGACCTCCACGGGTGGGCTCGCGCACGGCGCGGACATCGCGATCGGGGTCTCGGCGGGGCTGGCGGGGTTGGCGGCGGTGAGTGTGCTGGCGCTTCGAGAGCGGGGCTGACCACCTCGCCGGCCAGGGGCAACCTTTCAACTCCTCTACCTCGCCGAAACCGAAACCGAAACCGGGGAAAACCTTCAGCCCGTCTACTTCGCCGACCGTTCCGTGGCTGCCACACCATCGTCACGAGGCTGTTCATGGCGCGAGTCCCTGCCGCGAGACCTGCTGCGGCAGATCGCTCCAAAAAGACGGCCTAGCGAGGCCGCATGGACCGCAGCTTGCCCCACACCGCCATCCGGTACTTGGACGTGTACTCGGGGGTGCAGGTGGTGAGGGTGATGTAGTACCCGGGCTCGCTGTACCCGTACGAGGAATGGACGGTGCTGCGCGGCACGCCGCGGATGACTCCGCTGTCCCGAGCCGAGGTCTGCGGAAGACTCTTGTCGACGACGTACGTGTAGAGCGCGGTCTTGGTCTCCACGGTGATCGTGTCGCCGCGCTGGAGCCTGGGGAGGTAGCGGAACGGTTCACCGTGGGTGTTCCGATGCCCGGCGAGCGCGAAGTTCCCTGCCTGGCCCGGCTGTTGGGTGCCCTTGTAGTGGCCGACGTACCCCTTGTTGAGGACGTCCTGCTTGCTGACGCCTTCGGCGACGGGGACGCGGAGGGAGAGCCGGGGTATGGCGAGGATGGCGTAGGCCTGGGACCAACGGGGCCGCGGGCTGTTGACGGTTGCCCGACTTGACCGCCGCCGCGAGGAGTGTTTCCGCACGGCACCGGTGCTGTCACCCTCTTTGGTGCCCGCGGCTGCAGGATCCGCGGTTTTACTCGTCCCCCACTCCCTTTCCAGAGCCCGCACCTTGCGCTCGGCGCTGTGCTGGGCCTGCCGGTTGGTCCACCACAGCTGATCGACGACGAGCAGCAGGAGCACCACCCCGACGGTCACGAGGAGTTCGCCGCCGGTCCACAGGGTGCGCCGGCGCAGAGCGTGTCGCCGCCGAGTGCTGTGCTGCACCACGCGAACTCGCATGCGTAAGCCTCCTTGGCCGGGGCCGCACGATAAGGGCTGTCTCCTCAACTCACCAGCCCCATATGCTCCCCGATCATGAGCGCGTACTGGTTCCTCGCCCTGATCCCCTTCCTCGGTGGCCTCGCCGTCACCGGCCATCAGGCCAGGACGGCGATCACCGAACATCTCCTGCGCCGCATGGCCCGCCGCGTCGACGGGATCGTGACGGGTCACATCGCGTCCAGGGAGGGGACCTACGCGGCACTGCACCCGGTGGTCCGCTGGACCGACGAGGACGGCGGCGAGTACGAACGCGCCGTGCCCGACGCGGTGGGCGCCCACGCCCTTCCGGAAGGCAGTCGCGTCCACCTCCTGTGCACGCCCGGCGCCCCCGACACGGTGGCCCTGGACTCGCCGGAGCGCTACCGGACGGCGGTGTTCGGCGTGTGGCTGGGAGTGCTGCTGTGGGCCGGGGCGCTGACGGCGGTGCTGATCCGGATAGCGACGCTCCTGCCGCCGCGATACCGCTACTAGATGGCGGCCGTACCAGGGCGGTGACTGCGCCGCCCGGCCCGGCCGCCCGCCGGTTGTGGCCGGCCGACGGCACGGCGTACGGATGTCCGGCCGAGCGGCCATCCGCGCGAGTGACCGGGCGCCCGTGCGCGCCCCCTTACTCTCCCCCTTCTCATAACCATTGGAAGAATTAGCGGAAAGCGCTGTCACACCCCTCGACAACCCCACCTGCCACACCCGATGCTTCCTGATGGCATCAGCGGGACAGGTCAACGCCCGGAGGACGACCGGTCGTTGAGTGGACGCGCGGCGACGGTTGGACGACCGGCGGCCGGGCGGGACGGAGAAGCCATGATCCGACGCAGAACACTGCTGGCCGCCGCGGGCGGTACGGTCCTGGGCAGCGCCCTGGCGACGGGCACCGCACGCGCGGACGCGACGATCGCCGTCAACCCCGCGACGACGTACGGGAAATGGGAGGGCTGGGGCACATCGCTGGCGTGGTGGGCCAACGTCTTCGGCGCCCGGGACGACTTCGCCGACCTCTTCTTCACCACCAAGTCAACGACGTACAACGGCACTTCGCTCCCAGGCCTCGGCCTGAACATCGCCCGCTACAACCTGGGCGCGTGCAGCTGGAACACCGTGAGCGGCGCGTCGATGGTCGCCTCCGCCAACATCCCCTCCTTCAAGCAGATCGAGGGCTACTGGCAGGACTGGAACAACGAGGACCCGACGTCCTCCGCGTGGAAGTGGACGGCGGACGCCACCCAGCGCGCCGCGCTCGTCAAAGCCACCGCGCGGGGCGCGACGAGCGAGCTGTTCGCCAACTCCCCGATGTGGTGGATGTGCCTGAACCACAACCCGTCAGGAGCCTCCGGCGGCGGCAACAACCTCCAGTCCTGGAACTACCGCCAGCACGCCTCGCACCTGGCGGCGGTGGCGCTGTACGCGAAGAACAACTGGGGCGTGAACTTCGCGACGGTGGAGGCCTTCAACGAGCCCTCCTCCAGCTGGTGGACGTCCACCGGCACCCAGGAGGGCTGCCACATGGACTCTTCGGTCCAGTCGGCCGTACTCCCGTACCTGCGCAGCGAGTTGGACAAGCGCGGCTTGACGAGTACGAAGATCTCGGCCTCGGACGAGACGAGCTACGACCTCGCCCGTACGACCTGGAACTCGTTCAGCTCGACGACGAAGTCCCTGGTCAACCGCGTCAACGTACACGGCTACCAGGGTTCGGGCGGGCGCCGCGACCTCCTCTACACCGACACCGTCACCACCGCCGGCAAGGGCCTGTGGAACTCCGAGTACGGCGACAGCGACGGCACGGGCCTCACCCTGGCGAGCAACCTGTGCCTGGACTTCCGTTGGCTGCACCCGACCGCCTGGGTCTACTGGCAGGTCATGGACCCGTCATCGGGCTGGGCGACGATCGCGTACGACGCGAGCACGCTGACGCCCGGGGCAGTCCAGACGAAGTATTACGTAATGGCCCAATTCACCCGGCACATCCGCCCCGGCATGACGATCGTCGACACGGGCGTGGACTACGCGGCGGCGGCATACGACTCGACGGCGAAACGCCTGGTGATCGCGGCGGTCAACAAGTCCACCTCCGCCCAGACCCTCACCTTCGACCTCTCCCGCTTCACCTCCGTGTCCGGTGGCACGAGCGGCCTGGTCCCCCGCTGGAACACGCTCACCTCGGGCGGCGGCGATCTGTACGCGGCCCACTCGGACACGTATCTGAGCGGCAAGTCGATCGCCGTGCCGTTCGCGGCGGGGGCGGTGCAGACCTTGCAGGTGGACGGGGTCGTGGTGTGAGGCTCCCCCCTCTGGCCTGCACCTCCCTCTTATTTGTCGTTCGGCGGCAGTACGGTGTCCCCCATGCGCCCCGACACGTCTGCCGAGTACGTCGACCACCACGCGGAAGCGGCACGCCTGGAGCGGACCGCCGACCTGTACCCGGAGGACGCGGAACACCTGCTGCTGCAGGCCGCGGCCCACCGGGAACTGGCCGGCGACCGCCCAGGCGCGACAGCGCTCTACGACCGCCTGCTGTCGTCCGCCGGCCCCCTCGAGAACCCCCATCTGGTACGAGCCCTGAAGGCGTCGAACCTCTGGGAGTACGGCCACGAGGCGGAAGCCCGCGCGATCATCGACGGAGTCCGCGCGGAGGCGCCCAGCGACCCGGCGCCCTGGGTGATCGTGGCGGAGTCCCTGGAATCCCACGACGAGCTGGAAGCGGCGCAGGAAACCTTCACTCAGGCCGCCACCCTCCTTCTGACAGACGTGCCGGAGCCCCCGTACTCCACCCACCCCGTCCTCTTCGGCCGCCACCGCGTCCGCCGCATGCTGGGCGCCTCGCACGACGGCTGGGACACCCTGGCCGACACCCTCCACTCGTCCCCGATCTCCCTGGACGAACTCCACGACCCCAAGCGGGTGTGGTCCCTGGGCTCGAACAACCCCGTGGAACTGGCCGCGGAGATCTCCCGCCTCCGAGCGGAACTCGGCACCTACCGGCAGGCCCTCTCCCGCCCCTTCCCGGTAGCGGTCCTCCACTGGCCGACGGACGAACTGGCCGAGCTGCTCGCCGCATACCCGTCGCTGACCTCGGAGTACCCCTCCCACGCCGAACACCTCGCGACCATAGAGGC
The DNA here is from genome assembly GCF_040651675.1 of Streptomyces sp. NPDC048415. NCBI lineage: Bacteria > Bacillati > Actinomycetota > Actinomycetes > Kitasatosporales > Streptomycetaceae > Streptomyces > Streptomyces sp. NPDC048415. The sequence goes on from NZ_JBEZKJ010000002.1 coordinate 268,522, forward strand.
CTCCCTGCGCGAACTGGCCGCCTCCGGCACCCCGAACCTGGGCATCGTCACGGGCACGGTCCCGTCGTACGAGGCCTTCGCGGCCTCAGAGGCGTCGTCCCCGGCAGACGGAACCCTGCTGCCGCAGTACGCGACGACGCTGGCGGCCCGGGGGCGGGCGGTGGCTTGGCCGCCGCAGCGGGGGGCGGCTTGTTGGTGCGGGTCGGGGCGGGTTTATGGGGGGTGTCACGGGGCGCCCGCCTAGGCGTGGCGGCGCCCACCCAACCTTGGCTGACCATCCCCCACCTCTTCGCGGCAGGCTGGCTGGCCTTGGGCTTCCGGTGCGGACCCAGAAATCATTCAACCCGACTACGAACTTCGCGAGCGGGGCGGCTCTTGAGTCTGTATCCCGCGACCGTGATTGGGACGTTCTCGTACTTTTCTCGAACCACCAGACGCCGTATCGGCTGCTTGCAGTACCGTCATTCGTAACTATTAGGAGTTGACGGGCCGCCCTCCCCCACAGGTCCCGTCCTGTGTCTGGGAGCTACCGCCACCGATGTCTTACGCTCCGTCCGCCGGCTGGGAGTACGAAGTCCCGACCAGCGGAAGCAAGAGGCTCCCGCCTGCCGCGCGCTATGTGCAGTCCCTGTCTCACCAGGGCTATGGCTTCGAGGCGGCCATCGCCGACCTGATCGACAACTCAATCGACGCTGACGCCAGCAAGGTCGTCGTCAGCTTTCTGCGTGATGGCGAGCAACTGGTCAGCCTGCTCGTCGTCGACGATGGCGGCGGCATGAACGAGGCCGAGCTGGACGTCGCGATGACCGTGGGAGGCCGCACCGACTACGGGCACTCGGCGCTCGGCCACTTCGGCGCTGGGTTGAAGGCCGCCTCGCTCTCGCATGCCGAAGCCCTCACGGTCATCAGCCGTACGAAGCGAAGCCCGTCAGCCGGCCGCCGCTGGCGTACAGCAGCCGCAGAGGCCGACTTCAGCTGCGACATCGTCGATGCCCGCTACTGCCAGAACCTGGTGGACCGCTACGACGGCGTCATCGAATGGCACGGCACGATCGTGCGCTGGGATGGCGTACGCGCCTTTGAGACCGTGACAGCCGGCCAGACAGACCGCTTCCTCAATGACGCGATCGAGAAGCTGGAAACGCACCTCGGCCTCTATCTGCACCGCTTCCTCGGGCGCGGGGACCTCCACATCGACATCGTCGTTGAGGACGTACGCACCCGCGAGGAGCTCGACCATCGTGGCGTCGAGCCCATCGACCCGTTCGGCTACCGCATCCCGGGCCGGGCAGGCTACCCGCGGACGTACACCGCCCCCGTCGAGGGCGTCGGCGGTGTCACGCTGACCGCGCACGTCTGGCCGCCCAGGTCGCCGCTCGTCGCCTATCGGGGCATAGGGGCGCTCGCTGAACGCCAGGGTTTCTACATCTACCGTCACGACAGGCTCGTCCAGGCGGGCGGCTGGAACGGAACCCGTAGCGCCGAGACCCACCACAACCTGGCCCGGATCGCCGTCGATCTGCCCTCAGCCCCGAACGATGTCTTCAGCCTCACCGTCAAAAAGGACGGTGTGAATGTCACGCCTGCATTCGCTCGCGGTCTGGAGAAAGCCAGTAACGACACAGGCCACACCTTCGCCGCGTATCTGCAGGAGGCCGAGAGTGTCTACCGGGAGGCTTCTCGACGTTCCACAGAGGTCAAGCGCGCGGAAGTCGTCCCACCCGGCAAGGGCATCGACCCGAAACTGAAGCGGACACTTCGCGACGAACTGCCGCAGCTGGAAGGCGAAGCCGCCATCACCTTCCGCTGGGAGTCCATGCCTCCCGACGCCTTCTTCGGAATCGACCGCGACGAGCATGTCGTGCGCCTGAACAAAGCATACCGGCAGGCCTTCAACGGCGACCGGCACGCAGGTTCCAACGATGCACCCGTCCTCAAGGGCCTGCTCTACCTCGTTCTTGAGAAGAACTTCCGCATGGGCCGCTCCAGCGCCCAGCGCGACGACGAGATGGCGCTGTGGAACAGCGTCCTGATCTCCGCAGCCAGCTGCGAGATGGCCCGCTACGACGCCACCGGCTGAGCTGCCGACCGGAACAACGACTGGACACCCTGTGACTGACCACCTGCTCAACCTCCACGTCGACGTCCTGGCCGCAATGCACCGTGGCGGGCCCAAACCGTTCGCCAAACTTGCATTTGTCCTCTCAGAGGAACACGAGCCCACCGACACTGACCTCGGCCGCTTCCGCGACCGTCTGCTGGCTGCTGCCGCCGGGGATGAACTGACGGCGCTATGGCATCGCACCCTCACAGCTTGGGACTTGGACGAGCACGCCACCTGGTCCAGCGCCACCGCGCGCACGGATGAACGGCGCGCCGACGCTTACACGCGGCTCGGCTTCGGCGCTGATCTGCGCAAGGCCCTGGATTCTGCCGTGCCTGTTTTCAAGGAGCCGGGCGCGGTCGTCATCAGCAAAGACTTCCATCCCTGGTACACCCGGGAAACCGCAGCAGCCCGTTCCTTCTACTGGAACGCATACGAACGCCTCCTGCGGCGCAAGGGCTGGACCGACGCCGCAGTCTCCAGCCTCGACGAGGCCGCACACAGCGTCGTCGAACGGTTCTCGGACCCGACCCGCGAGGAAGCATTTGGTACCCGCGGGCTGGTGGTCGGCTATGTCCAGTCCGGAAAGACCGCAAATTTCACCGGCGTGACCGCCAAAGCCATCGACGCGGGATACCGCCTGGTGATCGTCCTCGGTGGAACTCTCAACCTGCTCCGCGCGCAGACCCAGCGCCGTCTCGACATGGAGCTGATCGGCCAGGAGAACATCCTGCGCGGCGCTGACTCAGCAGACCTGGACGCCCTCGTAGGCATCGACTACCAGGACGATGAGGACTGGCCGGCCAAATTCGTCTCCCACGGCGGACGCCCCTCCTTGCTCGGCGCCTTCGATATCGAGCGGCTCACCACCCGGGACGACGACTACCGCAGGCTTCTCAACGGCATCCGGACGCTGGAGTTCGAGAAGCACGACCGCACGCGCCCGCTCTACGACGCGGCGAACCTGCACCGCACGGCGGCTCGCATCATGGTCGTGAAGAAGAACAAGACGGTCCTGTCCAACCTGGTCCAGGATTTGCGCAAGATCGGTCCCCTCCTCACGGAGATCCCGGCCCTGATCATCGACGACGAGTCCGATCAGGCTTCCGTAAACACCACGGACCCTAAGAAGTGGGAAGCTGGAAAGGTTTCCAGGACGGCCATCAACGGTCTCATATCGGACCTCTTGAAAATTCTTCCCCGTGCGCAGTACGTCGGCTACACAGCCACGCCTTTCGCCAATGTCTTCGTCGATCCTGGCGACGGCGAGGACATCTTTCCCCGGGACTTCCTGGTTTCGCTCCCCCGCCCTTCCGGCTACATGGGGGTCCAGGACTTTCACGACCTCGACAAACCTGAAGGTACCGCGGAGCAGACTCACATCCGCGGAATCTACGAGGACACAGGCGACCGCCTCCAGGAGGCCATGGACGCTTTCGTCCTCGCAGGCGCCCTCAAGCTCTATCGTGCCGACCACGACGTACCAGCAGGCCCGTTCCGCCACCACACGATGCTCGTACACCAGTCAGTCCGAACGAACGACCACGCGGAACTGGCGGGGCGGATCAAGTCCATGTGGAGTCAGGCGGACTACACCGGGGCGGACGGCCATGCCCGGCTGAAGGCCCTCCTCTCCTCGGACTTCCAGCAATACGCTGACGGCGGGTTGCCCGCCCCCGCCTCCTATGCCGACTTGAAGCCGTACGTCTTCAGGGCCCGCCAGCTCATCAACTCCGGCGGCGGCCCGGTCATCGTCGTCAACGGCGACACCGACCGCTTCTTCTCCCAGATCGACCTGGACTTCGACCGGACCCCGAACGTGTGGAAGATCCTCGTCGGTGGCACAAAGCTGTCCCGCGGATTCACCGTAGAAGGCCTGACAGTCACGTACTACCGCCGGACGACCCAGCAGGCGGACACACTGATGCAGATGGGACGGTGGTTCGGTTTCCGTCCTGGCTACCGGGATCTCGTCCGCTTGTACATCGGCCGTGAGGAACCACTCACGAAGACGAAGACAGTCGACCTGTACGAGGCGTTCGAGGCCATCTGTCGCGACGAAGAGCTCTTCCGCTCGGAACTCGCACGATATGCACCGCTGGTGGACGGTCGCCCGCAAGTGACACCTGCCCAGATTCCGCCACTGGTTGCACAGCATCTACCCTGGGTGAAGCCGTCGGCGCGGAACAAGATGTTCAACGCGGAGTTGGTGGAGGTGCGTTCACCGGGAAAGCCCATCGAACCCGCCGCCTACCCGCGGGACCCCAAAAGCACCGCACTCAACACGGAGCGCTGGCGGCCTGTACTCGCGGCACTTAGCTGCGGGGCAGCGACATGCCGTCTTCTGCCGGACAGCACGACTCCGCTGCCACGCAGCTTCCAAGCCGCCACGACAGTGATATCGCATGCAACGCTGCTGGGCGTCCTGAGCTCTTTGGAGTGGGACGGCGGGAACGTCCTCGCTCCACACCTCACCTATCTCTCTCAACTCGACGGCCGCCTAGCCAGGGTTGATGACTGGCTCGTGATCGCACCACGCAGGACTGCGCTCAACCGCATCGAGGCATCTGTACTCGGCTACGGTCCCTTCTCTCTGTTCCGGCGAAGCCGACAGGCCGGCAAGGTCTCCTTCGGCCGAATCTCGGGTGTGGAACACCGCGCCTACGCACAGCAGTTGATCGACGGGATCCAGTCCGGAGAGTCTGGGGCCGGTGTTCCGGATGTGGGACCGCATCGCGGAGTGGTGCTGCTGTACCCGGTAGTCGACGCTGAACAAGACGCTGAGGTCAAGGACGTCGCGGCCAGCGGTTCGGCCGATACCTCTCAGGTCATCATGGCTTTCACCGTAATCCCTCCCCGCTCAGCCATCGATTCCAAGCGCCAGCTCGTTCGCTTCCGCACCAAGGACTCAAGTCGTCCAGACGCCGCTATCGTCGATTCCCTCTAGGGCTTCCAACTGCATCCGTGCCCCCAACACACAGAACGGGGATATGAATTGCTTCCATTCGAGGAAGACATCAGAGCCGCCTCGCAGATCGCCAATTCGCCAGCGGCAATGGGCGACCTTGAGCTCAAGACGGTCTACGAGCACATCCACTCCCTCGACCCCACCGGGCAGCGGTTCGCCTCGATACTACGTGACACCATCGACCAACTGCTCAATGGCGAAGTCACTGGCCGCTACGACTGGAAGACCCTGTTCAAGACCGAGAAGACCCACGCCGGAACCCTCGTCGAGATCAATCTCCAGCGTGAGTTCAGGTTTGGCGACGGTATCAAGATGGACTACCAAATCGCCGGCATCGACGTGGACTGCAAGTACTCACAGCAGTTCGGCGGCTGGATGATCCCTCCAGAAGCGCTGGGCCACCTGTGCCTGCTGGTGTGGGCGGACGACTACAAGACTCGGTGGAGCGCCGGGATACTCCGCATACGGCGGGAGTGGCTCAACGGTGGCAACAATCGGGATCTGAAGCTCACGGTCAAGGCCGAACACCGTGACAAGATCCTTTGGCTCTGGCGTGATGCAGAGCTGCCGGAGAACGTCCTACTGCACATGGACCCCCTCGACCGTGAAGCGGTGTTCGCATCAAACTCAGGACAGCAGCGCCTCAATGAACTTTTCCGACGCGCGCAACAACGGCGTATCGGACGGAACGTGGTCCGCACGGTGGCCCAGCAGAAGGACTACATGAAGCGGGTACGGGGCAATGGCGGTTCGCGCTCGGCGCTGAGGCCCGAGGGAATCCTCATCATGGGTGACTACGAGAGCCACCGAGCGGTCGCCCAGAAGCTAGGCATTCTGCCTCCTAGCGAAGGGGAGTTCGTGAGCGTACGCGTAGCCCGGGCTCAGGCTCGCCATCATTCGGCACCACAAATAACCCTCGACGGCCAGAGCTGGGTGGTCGCCGATGGCAGCGACCCCGCCGAAACGGCCCCACAGCTACCGGCCCACACGTCTTACGCATAACCGATTGTCCCAAGCAATACCTCGGGCCGAATCTCTGGAAGGATAATGCCACTCACCCCGGATCAAGAGTCGTGTTGATGCCCTACGGAGTAGCGGCGACATCCTGTGAGCAACGACAGGAAAGGGACGGAAATGCCCGATGACGACTGGGAACCACCCACCGGATCGTGGGCGTCATCCGCGGCCCGGCGGCGGAACATGCAGGCGATTCGTAGCCGCGACACGAAACCCGAACGGCTGGTGCGCAGCCTCCTGCATGCCCGGGGATTGCGGTACCGAGTAGCCGCCAAGCCACTTCCAGATCTTCGCCGGACCGCTGACATCGTCTTTCGTCCCGCAAAGCTGGCTGTGTTCATCGACGGCTGCTACTGGCATGGCTGCCCTGAGCACTACGTCCCGCCGAAGACAAACCCTGGCTACTGGTCTGACAAGGTGGCCCGGAACATGGCCCGCGACCGCGACACCGATGAGCAGCTCAAGGCAGCTGGATGGACCGTGCTCCGCTTCTGGGAGCACGATCCCGCCGAAGACTGCGCAGTCAAGATCGCGGCTACAGTCAGTCGTCTCCAGGTGACCAAACAGTGAGCCGAACCGCTCTTCAGCCCTTCGGCTCCTTCTCAGCAGCCTCAAACGCTGCGTAGATCTGTTCGCCAACGGCCTTTGCAACCGGCGGCGGAAACGCGTTCCCCACCTGCCTGTATGCAGCCGTCTTACGCCCGGAGAACTTCCAGTCTTCGTCAAACCCCTGGATAAGGGCGGCCTGGGGCACTGTGAGCTTGGGGCCTGCCGGAGCAAAAAGATCGCGTTCCGCGTCCTTCATCTCGTGTGGCTCGTTGGCGACACCCAGCCCGCACACCCCGAGATCTGCCCAGGCCCGCTTCGCGCGCGTCGGCCCCAGATCGGCACCGCCGTGCTTCTTGGAACCTCCAACGACCGTGGGCGCCACGCCCTCCAGCGCCTTCTCGTACCAGTTCTTGAACGCCTTCTCGGCCCTGGGGTCGCCTGCCAGTGCGTCGTACCGTGCCCGCATCGAGTCTTCCAAGGCCTCTCCCACGCTGACCTGCTTGCTCTCCGCGGGCTTCCGGTGCTCGAAGTACCGGGCGTATTCCGGCTTCATCGCGACCAGGATGGCTCGGGGACGCAGCTGCGGCACACCGTAGTTCTTGGCCTCCAGGATGTCCCAGTAGCACACCTCGTAGTCCATCGATTCGAGGCGTTTGATGATCTCCTGGCGGTACTCGGCGAACTTCGGATCCAGCAGACCTCGGACATTCTCGATCATCACGGCCTTGGGATCGAGGTAGTCAGCGAGATCAAGCATGGTCGGGAAGAGGTCACGCTCGTCTTCGCGCCCGAGCTGCTTGCCCGCGGCCGAGAACGGAGGACACGGCACTCCGCCGGCCAAAAGATCAAGCTCTCCACGCTTCAACCCCAGATCGGTTGGGTCAAACTCTCTGAGGTCAGCCTCGATGACCTTGCAGCCGTCCCACTCCGGATTCCCATCCGTGTTGGTCCTGAGGGTCTCGCAGGCGTCCTTGTCGATCTCGATCAGAGCGGCGTGCTTGAAACCCGCATTGTGCAGGCCGACAGCCTGCCCCCCGGCACCAGCGCAGATCTCCACCGAGGTGTACTTGAGTTCGTTCGTGCGGGTCATGCCCCCTCCTTACAGTCGTACAGCGGCAGACACATCTTGCAATCCACCATCACTGAGGGTGACAGACCCCACTGACAACGAGACCCGACCAAGTGTGCAGCACGCCCCCCAGTTCGCAGAACGCACCCTCCGTCACGCCGAACACTCATACGATATTGCTCATGCGGAGCCCTGCGTGGACTGAGGACGAGCTTGTGTTGGCTGGAGCGCTCGTCGTGAAGAACAGCTGGCGTGAGTTGCGGACCGGCGACCGGGAGGTCGAGGAGCTGTCTGAGCTGTTGCGGGCGCTTCCCCTCCACAGCCCCGAGGCCCTTCGCCTCCCCGGCTTCCGCTCCGTTGACAGTGTCAGCCGTAAGACCACGGACTTCGCCACCAACTACCCGCCCTACACCGGCAAGCCCACTCGGTGCGGTGAGCCCACGCGTCTGATGATCAAAGCCTTCACGGAACGTGAGGCCGAGATGCTGCAGGCTGCTCAGGCAATCGAGGACGGCATCGGGTCCGGCGAGCTGCAACTCCTCCCGCGGCAACCCGACGAGGTCGACGACACCGGATCCACGGCCGTCGAGGGGCGTCTTCTTGCCCGTCGGGCACTCGTCCGTGAGCGTGACCCCAAGCTCCGCAAGCTCAAGATCCAGCAGGTTCGCCGCTTCGGCCTGCCTCTCACGTGTGAGGTCTGCGACTTCGATTTTGCGCGCGTCTACGGACGGCTCGGCGAGGACTACATCGAAGTGCACCACGTCACACCGCTCCACATATCCGGGACCCGAGAGACCAAGCTCGACGACCTCGCGTGCCTGTGCGCCAACTGCCACCGCATGTGCCACAGGAGCTCTCCCGGAGAATCCTGGCGCACGCCCGATGCGCTGCGGGCATTGATCCGCAGATCCGCCGCAGACACTCCTCACGCCGCTTCGGCCTCCGCCTCGTAGCGAATCTGAGCCCGGTCGAGCATTTCGTCCGGGTCGCCGCCCTGCGCCGCCAGCCAGTGGAGCAGGTCCGCAATGGCGTCGGTGGCCGACTCCTCGAGGACGGAGTACGTCGGAACGGTGGAGGAACCGGCGCCAGCCACCCGCCTGTACTCGTCCAGCAGTGCCGCGGCTCGCTGGACCCGCAGGCAGTGGCGCGCGGGCTCCAGTGCGAGCTCGCACCACACGGCCTTGCCGGTGACGGTGAGAAGGGTGCCCCAGTCCAGGCTCATTGCGGAAAGCAGGTGCAGCCCTCTCCCGCACTCCGCATCGCAGCTCTCGGATGCCAGGTTCGGGACGGCATGGCTCTTGTCGTGGAGTTCCACACGCAGGCGGCCCTGTCTGGGTTCCAGGACGAGCGTCGCGGCAGCTCCCTCACCCACGTGTTTGATGACGTTCGTGGCGAGCTCGGTAACGACCAGCTCCGCTTCCTCTGCCACGGCCGACGCACCCCACTGCCCAAGCGCACCCCGAAGCCTCTGTCGCAGCAGCCTCAGTTCAGGTGGGGCGGCTTCGAAAGGCATCACGCACCGAAGCCCGGGTTCAAAATTGTCGTAACGGGACATGTTCCACACTCCTTCCCGCGCACCACAGTCCACCTGCCGTGTCCGTACGGCTGCGCTGCGTAGCGCTTCGTTGCGAGTATGGCATTGAGAAGTCTCGCTGTGTAACTTCTCATGAAACTCAGTCGAGTGAATCTGGTAGTACGCCAACTCCCGTTCGGCCTAGCCTGATTGGCGCTCACCAGGCATGTGGTGCGCCACCACACCGGGGAGGAAGACACCATGTCCGCGAGGGCTACAACTCGTCGCCGCCAACTCGGCGCCACCATGCGCAAATTGCGCGCACGCAAGGGCATGACGCTGGAGGAGGCAGGACAGCTCGTCGGGGTCTCGAAGGCAACGGTCAGCCGCTATGAGACTCAGACCGGGCCAGTGAAGTGGCTCGTCGTCGATGCGCTCTGCCAGGCGTACAGAGTAAGTGACGCTGAGCGCCGGGCCGTTGTGGCACTTGCCAAGGACGCGAAGCAACAGGGCTGGTGGAATTCCTTCGCCGACTCCATCCCGGAGAGTATGAATCTGTTGCTCACGCTCGAAGACGAAGCCGTTCGGGAGGATCACCTCGCCTGCGTGTACGTGCCCGGGCTTCTGCAGACTCGGAGTTACACGACCGCCTTGCAGCAGGCCAACGAGATGCGGCGTACGCCGGAGGAGATCGAGCGACTGGTCGATATCCGCATGAAGCGGCAGGAGATCCTGGCGCGCCCTAACGCGCCCCACCTCTGGGCCGTCCTCGACGAGTCGGTGATCCGTCGTGTAGTCGGGTCGCGCGAGATCATGCGGGAGCAGCTAGGCCAGTTGCTGAGTGCCGGCGAGTCATCCAACGTCACGCTCCAAGTCCTGCCATTCGCCCGAGGTGCCCATGCGGCTGCACTAGGGAGCTTCGTGATCCTCGGTGGGGTCGAGGCCTCACTCGACGTGGTGTACGTCGACCTCCATGTCGGCTCTCTCTTCATGGAGAAGGAGGAGGAACTGGAGCGTTATCGACTTGCATTCGAATACTTGCGCGCACAAGCCTTGGATATTGGCGCCTCGTCGTCGATGATCAAGCGTGCGCGTGAGGAGTTGTGAGATGCCCAGTGGTTCCGACGCCGTACCGGATGCCGCCTGGTTCAAGTCGTCGTACAGCGGCGGGAACGAGACCGAGTGCGTCGAGTGCGCGCGCGTCGGTGACAGGACCCTCGTCCGCGACTCCAAGACACCTGATGGCCCCGAGGTTTCCATACCTGCCCACGCCTGGCAGTCGTTCGTGTGGGCCTTGCTTGGGTGGGAATCGCTAGACCGCTAGGGCACAGGAGCAGGCTGGCAGTGTCCCCATTGGCGTTAGCGGTTCGAAGTGGCCCAGGCCTGGGGTAGTCGCTTCCTCCGATCCGAGGGCGGGGCGAATACCTCGCGGGGTAGTCATGGGAGAGAATGCCGCGCATGACAACTTGAAGAGCACCGGCCGAGAGGCAGCGTTGGGTCAAGGTCTCGACCTGGGACACGGTCCAGGACGGGGATCGACGAAGGTGCGCTGCCTGCGGGACAGTCGTCCGCTCCTACCAGTTCCGCTTCCATCCGCCTGAGTCCTCGACGTTCGAGCGATGCGTCGGCTTGTCGTGGTGTTCCGGCTGCCAGATCTACTCCGGGGCGATGGTTCATGTGCCCCGGACGCGAGTTCTAGTCGACGCCCTGGCATCGCTTCCCGAGGGCCAACGGGAACGGCTGCTTCGTAAAGAGCCTGCGCTGATCGACTACTTGGACAGCCATGCCGGAGGCCAGCAGCCGACGACGTTCAGCAGCTGATATCCCGAAGGCTCTGGCGCCCCCGCAGGCGGAGCTCCGTGTGGTCACGGACTCTCGCGGTCACGCAGATCTTGCTCAGTTCCGGCACCTGTCTTTGACGGCACCCCGCGGGGCGCCCCGACCGATGGCCCGCTCCCGGTCGCGATTACGTCCCGGCCGATCGCCGACGACGAGTTCCGGATCACCAAGGAGATCGGCACGTTCTCCGAGAGCCTCGGCTGCTCGTGCCAGGCCGACGACGACCAGCCGTACTAATCCCCAACGCACCACGGAGCCGCCCCCGCCTGCGTAAGGTCGGGGGCGGCTCGTCCCTCCACTCCCAGGAACTCCACATGCCCGTAGACCGCATCCACTGGGACGACCTACCGCTCGCCGCGCGCAACGCCGTCGAGCAGCACACCGGCCCGGTTGTGCGCGCCAAGACCGCAGCCGCCGGCGCCAACTCCGGCATCGCAGCCACCGTCCACACCGCCGACGCGATCCTGTTCGTCAAGGGCGTGCCCAGCGATCACCCGCAGGCCCGGACACAACAGCGCGAGGCCGCGATCAACCCGTACCTACCGCCGTCGTGTCCCCGGCTGCTGTGGCACGTCCAGGCCGCCGGATGGGACCTGATCGGATACGAGCGCATCCTCGGCCGCCACGCCGAATACACCCCCGGCTCCCCCGATCTGCCACTCGTCGCCCGCGCCCTGGTCGAGCTCCAGAACATCCCATGCCCTGACATCGAGCTCAAGCGCGCCGAGGACCGATGGAGCGGATACGCGGGCCTTGCCGGCATCGAGCAGCTCGTCGGCGACACGCTGCTGCACACAGACCTCGCGCCGCACAACATGCTCATCACGACGCGCGGGCACCTCATCGATTGGGCATGGCCGACCCGCGGAGCAGCCTGGATTGACCCCGCTGTACTCATCCTGCGACTCATGGAAGCCGGGCACTCCGCTCCTTCGGCGGACGCGTGGGCGCGCGAACAGTTCCCCACGTGGGCAGCGGCCCCCGACGCGTCGGTGCTGGCTTTCTCCGGGGCGAACGCCCGAACGTGGGACGAGATCGCCCGCAACGATCCCCAAGTGTGGAAAAAGAACATGTCCCACTTGGCCCACCATTGGCTGAACTACTGGCAGTCACGCAGGTAACGCCGCGCTAGTCGCCGCCCTCTCCTGACCGGTCCACGACGAATGACCCGTGCTGCGGCACGGTGTGCACGTACCCCTTGTCGCGCAGATGGCCGACGGCGTTCCGAACTGTCTCACGAGCGACCCCGAAGCCGTTGGACCACCGCCGATTCCGAGGAGATGCGCAGCCCGACCGCCGACACGCCGCGCTCAATGTCCGCGATCACGTACGCGGCGATCTGCTGGTCCACGGGGGTCGCCGATTCGTGGTCGATCTCGCTCTCTGCCATGGGCACAACGATCCAAACGCCGCCCCAACCTTTGCCCAGCAGATCAACGCGCCGATCATCTGCAAACCCGTCCTCGGTGGGCGGTTCCCAACCGACGGATCGTGTTCGGGTCGTTCGACTTCGCTGTGACCCCTGATGACGAGTGGGTGTTCTTCGAGAACAACCCTGCGGGCACGTGGGCATGGGTAGAGAACCGCACAGGGCTGCCCATCGCCGCTGCGCACGCCGAGTATCTGCGAGGAGGCATCGAATGACTTGGCCGGATACCAGAAGGTCGGCCGCGCTGCGGAAGAAGTTCGCCGCCGCGCTCGACCCCGAACACGACACCGGATGGGCCGATGCGTTCGCGGCCGTGCCCAGGCACGTCTTCGTCCCCCGCTTCTACACGCAAGCCGATGACAGATCATGGCGAAAGGTCTACCTGGGCGATCCCGGTTACCTGGAGACCGTCTATTCCGACCAGGCACTCACCACTCAGCTCGACGACCACGGCATCCCCACCAGCTCATCAAGCGAACCCGCTCTCATGCTGGCCATGCTGAACGCCCTCGACGCGCGAGACGGCGACACGGTCTTCGAGCTTGGCACGGGCACCGGCTACAACGCCGCGTTGCTCTCGCACCGGCTGGGCGACAACAACGTGACCAGCCTCGACGTCGACGCGGAACTCGTCAAGGCAGCGGCCCAACGACTCGAACAGGCGGGATATCGCCCGTTCGTCACCACCGGCGACGGCGCCCGCGGTTGGCCGCAGCGTGCCCCCTACACGCGCGTCATCGCCACCGCCGCCCTCCGGGCCGTACCAGCGGCGTTCCTCGACCAGGCCGCGCCCGGCGCGGTGATCGTCGCCCCCATCGGGTACGGCGTGCTACGCGCCACCGTCACCGCCCCTGGCCACGCCACCGGACGGTTTCTGCCGACGCCCGCTCACTTCATGCCCCGACGCACCCCCGCTACTGCCCCTGCGTTCGATGCCGCGCGCAGTGTGGGACCCACGGATACCAAGGTGGCCCCCGGCCACGTCCTCGACCACATGCGGTTCCCCCTGTCGATTGCCTTGCCCGGCCACAGCTCGTGTTCCTGGCGCGACGACGACGGCGAACTCACCGCCGTTGGTCTGTGGACCGAGGACGGCTCGACAGCGACTGCCCATGTATCCGGCGCGGTGCGCCAGGTAGGACCGCGCCGCTTGTGGGATGTCGTCGAAGACCTCGCCGCCACCTTCGACGCCGTACCGCGTCGCGATGAGTTCCGTGTGACCATCACCCCGAGCCGGCAAACCGTCTGGTACAAGGCGCCCAACGGACCTGCATGGGAACTGCCCGGCGGTGGCACCTCATGAATACGCTGGCCGGGGCGGTCACTGTTGTTGCGTTGCTCAATCAGGGGACGGCTGGGGCGTGGTTCAGGAGATCGCGTGGTTCTGAGGTGCCGTACGGGGCGGGGCCGGGGAGTCGGTGAAGTCGGTTTACAAGGCGCCCAGGGCCGCCCCGGTTTTGCCAAGCGTGGCGGTTCCAGGGTGAGTTCCTCTTGACCGGGCGGCCCGAAAGGGGGCGGTCGGGAAGCGGGGATCGGGGGGGCTCAATGCTGCCGGGTACGGGAAGTTTGTGATTCTGGAGGCAAACGTGCCGGTCGCGCCTCCGCGAGAGCCGATATCGTGCGGTCGTGGCCGGTTCTGTGCAGCTTCCCCTGCTCTTTCTTGATGTTGACGGGCCGCTTATTCCGTTCGGGGCGGGGCCGGAGATGTATCCAGACGGGTATCCGACGTATTCGGTGGATTCCGGATCGGTCAGGGACGACTCGAATCCGCTGCTGGGGCGGATCGATCCCGCGCTTGGGCCGCGGCTGAAGGCGCTTCCGTGTCAGTTGGTTTGGGCCACGACATGGATGGGCGAGGCGAACGAGAGCGTCGGGCCCCGACTCGGACTGGGCGAGTTGGCGGTGGTGGCCTGGGCTGAGGGCTGCGACGTCGAGGACGAGGGCGAGGACGAACGTCGCGGGCTGCACTGGAAGACCCGTGCTCTCGTCGAGTGGGCAGCCGGGCGGTCGTTCGTCTGGGTCGATGATGAGATCACCGACGTCGACAGGGCCTGGGTGTCCGCCCATCACGACGGCCGGGCTCTGCTTCATCGTGTCGACGCCCGTCGTGGTCTCAGCGAGGTGGACTTTGTCGTCCTCGACGCGTGGCTTCGCGGCGTGGCCGGTCAGGCGGGATTCGGCAGTAGATCATCGGCCAGTGGGTAGCCGATTGTCCCCGTGACGCGGTGACCCCGCAGGCCGAGCGCGATGGCCTGCGTACCGATACCGCACGAGCAGTCCAGGACGGCGGTGCCGGCGATGCCGAGTTCGTTCTCGATCAGCGTGCTCAGGGCGCTGCCCTGACGGGACATGCCGGCGTCCCAGTCGGCGTAGATCAGGTGGTAGTCGGCGGCGAGTTGATCGTAGAAGCGTGCCACGGCGGAAGGCTCGGGCCCAGGCATGACGGCAGGCTACGGGGCTTCCGGTTGGTGCGTGAGTGGTGGCGTGGCCGCCCCGGTGATCAGGCGGGCGGCCGCCCCGGGTGCCTGCGTCACGTGGGGATCTCCCGGCGCTCAGGGAGCTCATCGTTCGGGCTCTCCTCGCGTTCCGGTCACGGTCACGCTCGCTCGTGTTTCGTGCCTCGGCCCCGCGGGGCGCGTACCCCGCGGGGCAGGGGCGGTCGGGCCGTGTTCAGCTGCTGTTGAGCTGCTTGCGCTTGTCGCCGCCGCTGATCTCGATGCGGCGGGGCTTGGCCTGTTCGGCCACGGGGATGCGCAGGGTCAGGACCCCGGCGTCGTACGAGGCGTCGATGCGCTCCGTGTCGAGGGTCTCGCCGAGGAACAGCTGACGGGTGAAGGTTCCGGTGGGGCGCTCGGCGACGATCATCTCGGCGTCGTCCGGGGCCGGGGAACGGCGCTCGGCACGTACGTTCAGGACGTTGCGCTCCACGTCCAGGTCGATCGTCTCCGGATTGATGCCGGGGAGGTCGAAGTGGACGATGAAGTCGTCACCGGAGCGGTAGGCGTCCATCTGCATCGCGGCAGGGCGCGCGGCGCCGAGGAACTGCTGCGTCAGACGGTCGAGATCGCGGAACGGGTCGGTACGCATGAGCATCACAGGTCACTCCTCTCTTACAGGTGCGGGGTGCGATGCCCTACGGCTTCTTATATAACTCCAGCGAGGAAAATTGACAAGACCCGACTCAAGCTGGCTGGTTGCTGGCCGCTTCAGAAGCAGACGAGGGCGGGCGCCGGTCGACAGGAGGCCCGAGTTAGCCTCGGTTCGTTCGACTGACGCAGCAGCGGGAGGCAGTGATGGCGAAGGTACCGGCCGCGGCGGTGGCCGCCGGTGGGCTCATCGGCGGGTACGGCGTGGCCCGTTGGACCAAGAAGCGGCAGCTGGGCGGGGTCGTACTGGCCGCCGCCGGGGCCGCCGCCGCGCAGCAGTGGCGGCAGCAGGCGGGCGGGAAGGCCGCGGGGGCCCTGACCGCCGCGTACGTCGCCGCCTTCGCGGGGTCCCACACGCTGGCCAAGAAGGTGGGTGCCTGGCCCGCCGTGTTCGGGGTCGCCGGCGCCGTGGCCCTCGCCTCGTGGGTCGTGGCCGACCGACAGGGCTGAGCGGTCGGGGAGGCCGAGGGGGGCCGAGGTCCACGACGGGGGCTTAGGATCCGCCACATGTACGCACAGCAAGAGCAGTCGGCGCCGGGCGCCTACCTGTCGTTCGTGGAGCGCCAGTTGACGGGTGACGGATGCGTCACGCGGTGGGAGGACTGGGCCGGGGTCCCCGTGCTCGTGGGACGGCGGGCCGATTTCCGGATGCGCTGGATGGCGACGAAGCTGCACCTGTTCACGGTGGCGGCGGCGGTCCCGGAGATAACCGTCCCCGCCATCTCGTCCTTCACCGACCAGGTGATGAAGTACGCCAAGGACACCAAGGGCGGCCTCCCCGTCGGGATGCAGAACGGGATCGGCGCCTTTCCCCTGCTGGTCAGCGACCGAGTCGATCCGGCCGCCGTGCGGTGGGCGGAGGAGCAGCAGCGCATCAAGTTCGCCTGCATGACGCGGCCGGTCGTGGTCGACAGTTCGCGCCAGTACGTGGGGATGTACCGCGGCAAGCCGGCCCTCGGGCGCGTCTACGCCTCGTACTTCATCGAGAAGGGCTCGCGGTACTTCTCCGGGCAGTGAGCGAGTTCTCCGGGCCGTGAGCGCGTACGACTTCCAGGGGCCGGCCCGGTGCCCCTGCGTCACCAGCGGGCCAGATTCAGTTCCTCGTCCCACGAGTCGGCCAGGTCCGCCCTGAACTGCCGTGCCACCGCCCCCGCGACAAGCACGCCCGCTGCCGTCACCAGCGTGAAGAACGCCCAGGTCAAGGGCCACGCGTTCGCGAAGCCGTCCGGGGGCCCGGGGTGCGTACGCAGGGACACGTACAGCAGGGTCGCCGGTGGCACCGCCACCAGCAGCAGCGGCCAGGCCAGCGCGTCCCGGTGGCCGAAGTAGGCGGCCAGAAGCAGCAGGGCCGCGACGAGGGAAGCCACGCCGAGGCCGGTCACGGGGCTCGTCTCGGCGAGCGCGTCCGCCGACTCCGGGCGGTTGCGCAGGTCCCAGGGGAGGCAGAGGAGGTACGCCGCCGCGGAGAGGGCGGCGCCGAGCACGCGCGTCAGCCAGCGTTCCGGCCAGGGGCGCGTTCGCAAGGGGCTCAACAGCTTCTCGGTCATGCGTACGAGGGTGACGCGACCGGCGAGGGGCCGACAGAGTACGCGTACTCAGAACCGGGTACTCAGGTCGCGTACCGAAGGAGCCGCGCCGACCGGGCGTGCTCGAGGGCCCGCAACCCGCACGTGCTCAAGGCCCCGCGACCCGCGCGAACCCAAGAGCCCGCAACCCGCACGTGCTCGAGGTCCCGCAACCCGCACGCACTCGAGGCCCCGCGACCCGCGCGAACCCAAGGCCCCGCACCCCCCGCGTACCCAAGGCCCCGCACCCCCCGCGTACCCAAGAGCCCGCAACCCGCGACCGCCGTCGGCCGCGGCCGCGCCCGCCCGGGCTGTCACGGGCTGTCCCGCCCTCACCTCGCCGAAGACGCCGCCGCAGTCTCCACCGGCGCCACCGACAGCGGAGTCGCGATGTCCTCCAACGAGCGCCGCTCCGCGTTCACCGCGAGGAACGCGGCGACCAGGCCCGCGGCGCACATCAGGGCTGCGCCGATCTGGAAGGCGAGCACCGTGTCGCCGACCACGCCGGACTGCGTGAGGTCGGCGAAGACCAGCGGCCCGCTGATACCGCCCGCGGCGGTGCCGATGGCGTAGAAGAAGGCGATGGCCATCGCGCGGGTCTCCATCGGGAAGATCTCCGAGACGGTGAGGTACGCGCTGGAGGCGCCCGCGGACGCGAAGAACAGCACCACGCACCAGCACGCCGTCAGCGTCACCGCGCTCAGCGAGCCACGGTCGAAGAGCCAGGCCGTGCCGAAGAGCAGGATGCCCGAGATGAGGTACGTCGAGGAGATCATCACCCGGCGGCCGACCGTGTCGAAGAGCTTGCCGAGCAGCAGCGGGCCGAGGAAGTTGCCGGCCGCGATGACGGCGAAGTAGTAGCCGGTGCCGCCGGAGGGCACGGCGAAGAACTTGGTGAGGATGGCGCCGAAGCCGAAGGTGATCGCGTTGTAGAGGAAGGCCTGGCCGATGAAGAGGGCGAGACCCAGCACGGCCCGTTTCGGATAGCGCCGGAAGACGGTCTTGGCGATGACGCCGAAGCCGATGCTCTCGCGCTGCTGGATGGTGATCTCACGCTCCGCGGGCGGCAGCGATTCGCCCTTCTCCCGCTCGATCTCCCGCTCCACGGACGCGACCAGCCGCTCCGCGCTCTCGCCCCGGCCATGGATGAACTGCCATCGCGGACTCTCCGGCACATGCCGCCTGACCAGCAGGATGACCAGTCCGAGGACGACTCCCAGGGCGAAGGTGAACCGCCAGCCGAGGTCCTTGGGGAAGATGGCGGTGTTCAGCATGACGATGGACAGCAGCGCGCCGCCGATCGCGCCGAGCCAGTAACTGCCGTTGATGATCAGGTCGACCCGGCCGCGGAACCGGGCCGGGATGAGCTCGTCGATCGCCGAGTTGATGGCCGCGTATTCACCGCCGATGCCGAAGCCGGTGAGGAACCGGAAGGTGAAGAACCACCAGGAGTGGAAGGACAGCGCGGTCAGCGCGGTCGCCGAAAGATAGACGACGAGCGTGACCATGAAGAGCTTCTTGCGGCCGTGCCGGTCGGTCAGCCAGCCGAAGAAGAGGGCGCCCACGCAGGCGCCCGCCACATACAGTGCCGCCGCGATGCCGGTGACCTGCGCGGAGGAGATGGGCAGCCCGCTGCCGGACTCGGAGAGCCGGCTCGCGATGTTGCCGACGGTGGTGACTTCCAGGCCGTCCAGGATCCACACCGTTCCCAGGCCCACCACGATCATCCAGTGCCAGCGGGACCACGGCAGCCGGTCCAGACGGGCGGGAACGTTCGTCGTGACGGTTCCGGTGGAGGCGGGCACTGGGGCGGGTGAGGCTGCTGCGGTCATGGCTCCCTCTCCTTCGAGCGAACCTCTTCCGGGTGCCCCCACCTCCGGGTACTCACTCCTGGCGGGTCACCGCCCCACCCTTACGCGCCCAGCGTCCGCGACACCACGTAGATCAGCAGCCCCGCCAGCGAGCCGACCACCGTGCCGTTGATCCGGATGAACTGGAGATCGCGTCCGATGTGGGCCTCGATCTTCTTGGTGGTGTGCTCGGCGTCCCAGCCCGCGACGGTGTCGGTGATAAGGGAGGTGATCTCGCGCCGGTACGTCGTCACGACATACACCGCCGCGCCCTCCACCCAGCGGTCGACCTTGGCCTGGAGCTTGGGCTCGGTGGCCATGCGGGCGCCCAGCGACAGCAGAGAGGCCCGCACGCGCAGCCGCAGCTCGCTGCGCTCGTCCTCCGCGGCGGACACGATCATC
The DNA here is from genome assembly GCF_040651675.1 of Streptomyces sp. NPDC048415. Lineage (NCBI taxonomy): Bacteria > Bacillati > Actinomycetota > Actinomycetes > Kitasatosporales > Streptomycetaceae > Streptomyces > Streptomyces sp. NPDC048415. The sequence goes on from NZ_JBEZKJ010000002.1 coordinate 287,973, forward strand.
GACCGTACGGCCGTCCAGGCGGAGGCGATCAGGTCCTGGACCTCGCCGCGGCCCAGCACCTCGCCCTTGAGGCGCTCCACGCGGGCCCGGGTGTCGGTGTCGGACTGCAGGTCGGAGGCGAAGTCGGTGAGGAAGCGGTCGAGGGCGCCGCGGGCCGGGTGGGTGGGGGCGTCGCGCATTTCGGTGACGAAGCGGAGCAGCTCCTTGTAGACCCGCTCGCCAACCTTCTTGTCGACGAAACGCGGGGTCCAGCCGGGTGCGCCGCCCTGCACCGCGTTCATGATCTCGTCGTCGTGCACCACCAGCCAGTCCTGGGCCCGTACGCAGATCAGGTCCACGACCCGCCTGTGGCCGCCGTCCCCGACGATCTTCTCCAGCATCTTCCCTATGCCGGGGGCGATCTCCTGAGCGTCCGCCCGGCGCGTGATCGCCTCACCGACCACCGCCTGGACGTCCGAGTCCCGCAGGACCGTCAGTGCACCCCGCAGCGCGGTCGCCAGCTCGGCGGTCACGCGGTCGGCGTGCTCCGGTTCGGCGAGCCAGGCGCCGAGCCGGCTGCCGATGCCGACGGCGCGCAGCCGAAGTCGTACGACCTCTTCGGAGAGGAAGTTCTCGCCGACGAACTCGCCCAGGGAGACGCCCAGCTGGTCCTTCTTGTTGGGGATGATCGCGGTGTGCGGGATGGGAATGCCGAGCGGGTGGCGGAAGAGGGCGGTGACCGCGAACCAGTCGGCGAGCGCGCCGACCATGCCGGCCTCGGCGGCTGCCGCCACATATCCGGCCCAGGCGCCCGCGCCCTCGTTCGACGCCCACTGGGCGAGGACGTAGACCACCGCGACGAAGAGCAGCAGGCCTGCCGCCGTCGCCTTCATCCGGCGGACACCGCGGCGCTTCTCCTCGTCGGCGGCGCTGAAGGAGGTCATCGCCCGGCCCGGCGGACCGGGGACGGTCGTCGCCGGGTTCACGGCGGCACCGGGCCGGGCATGCTGACCCTCGGCGCCCGCTTCTTCCCGTTTCGTACGTTCCATCCGCTCCACCCGTCCGGTGACCTCGTACACATTGTCCCTTCCTGACCGACTCCTGGAACGGAACAGGAGTTCCCGGCGTCTGTTCGGATGGGGAATCGACCAGGGGGCCCCTTAGGGGGTGTGTCGGTGTCCCTTCACTCCATGACGCATCATGGGGTCATCACATCGGAGCCTCGGGCTCCCATCGCCCGAGGAGACACGCACGCGCATGACCAAGCGTCACGCCGGGGGTGCGGGGGTGTCCCCCGTAAGGCACGGCGCCCTGCTCGCCTCGATCATCGCCGTGGTCCTGGTCCTTTCCGCCGCCATATACGTCGGCGTCTCGGCCGACGAGGGCAGCGACCAGAACAACCTCGCCGCCGGCCGCGCCCCGCACAACTCGGCCGCCCCCGCCTCCACCGGCACCTGGGTCGGCGCCTGGTCGGCCTCCCCCGTCGGAGCCGAACCCGGCACCGAGACGAACGGCATGACGGGCCGCTCCGTGCGCAACGTCGTGCACGCGGCGGCCGGAGGGACGAGTGCCCGCGTCACGCTGTCCAATCTCTACGGGCAGCAACCGCTGAGCATCACGCACGCCACGATCGCCGTCGCCGCGACCGTGAACGACGCCGCCGCCGCGGCCGACACCATGCGCCGGCTCACCTTCGGCGGCAGCACCTCGGTCATCATCCCGGCCGGGCAGCAGGCGTTGAGCGACGCCGTACGCGTGCGGATCCCGCACGGCTCGGACGTCCTCGTCACCACGTACTCCCCCATCCAGTCCGGCCCGGTCACCTACCACCCGCACGCACGGCAGATCTCGTACGTCGCCGAGGGCGACCGCACGGAGGATGTGACCGGCACCGCGTACACCGAGCAGAGCGAGTACTGGCGTTATCTGACCGCGCTCGACGTGCTGAGCGACGAGGCGGCGGGCACCGTCGTCGTCCTGGGCGACTCGCTGACCGACGGCATCACCTCCACCGTCGGGGCCAACCACCGCTGGACCGACGTCCTTTCGGACCGGCTGCGCGCCGCCGCCGGTTCGGGCGACACGCCGCGCTACAGCGTCGTCAACCAAGGGATCAGCGGGAACCAGATCCTCGCCGCGGGCCTTGGCCGCCCGGCCGACAATCCCAGTGGCCTGGCCCGGTTCGGGCGTGACGTGCTCGACCGTACGAACGTCAAGGCCGTCGTCATCGACCTCGGCGTCAACGACATCCTGCGCAACCCCAGCCAGGTCGATCCCGCCACGATCACCGACGGACTGCGGCGACTCGTGGGGCAGGCGCACGCCCGTGGACTGCGGGTCGTGGGGGCGACCCTGATGCCGTTTCAGGGGCACCGGGGGTACACCGGGGCCCGGGAGGCGGTGCGGCAGGCCGTCAACGCGGAGATCCGGGCGGGGAAGGTGTACGACGCGGTCGTCGACTTCGACGCGGCGTTGCGGGATCCGTACGACCCGCGACGGCTGCGGGCCGACTATGACTCGGGGGATCACTTGCACCCCAGCGACAAGGGATACGCGCGGATGGCCGGGGTCTTTGACCTCGGGGAACTGAAGGGGTCTGCTCCGGCGGAGCTGTGACCCCGGGTCCGGGTCCGTTGTGGCTGGTCGCGCCCGCGCGGCGGAGCCGCAAAAAGTCACAGCCCCGCGCCCCCGGGGTGGTCCCCGTCGTCGCCCTGGTGCGGCGCCATCGTGGCTGGTCGCGCCCGCGCGGCGGGGCCGCACAGTGTCACAGCCCCCGCGCCCCCGGAGTGGTCCCCGTCGTCGCCCTGGTGCGGCGCCATCGTGGCTGGTCGCGCCCGCGCGGCGGAGCCAGCCCCGCGCCCCTGGCGGGGCGCTCCGGTCGGCCCCCGGTCAATAGCCCCCGTGGCGGCGGCGCCTGTCCCTGTCCTGCCGACGTTCCCTGTGTCGCTCCCGGCGCTCCTCGTGCCGTTCGCGGCGTTCCTCGTGGCGTTCGCGGATGAGGTCGCGGGCCTCGTCGAGGGCGTCGTACATGTCGTCGGGGCCGTCGGTCCTCGAACCGTCGAGCTCCTTGCGGGACGCCTTGCGTTCCAGTTTCTCCTGGCGGCGCTCCTCCTTGAGGCGCTGGCGCTCGGCGCGGGTCAGTTTGCGTTCGACGCCGACGCCGCCCCAGAAGGCGAACCCGGTCACGATCACGCGGGGCGCGCCGGGATCCCCGGGCCGGCCCTCCTCGCGGTGGTCGAAGCCGCCCATGATGCCGAGGCCGCGGACGACGACCTCGACGCCGGGCGGTACGACGATGTTCACGCCGCCCATGATCGCGACGCAGTTGACGACGACCTCGCGGTCCGCGAAGTTCGCCTCGCGCAGGTCGATCTCCCCGCCGCCCATGAAGGCGAAGGAGTTGAAGCGCCGGGGCACCGTCCAGCTGCCCTTGCGCTCGAAGCCCGACAGGATGGCGACACCCCACGAGGAAGAGCCCTCGCCACCGACGATCCGCCCCGCCCAACTCCCGCTCTCGGCAGGCGGTTTGACCATGGAGACGGGGGCCACGGCCGCCGCACCCGGCAGATCGCGGGTGATCGGCGCCAACTCCCCGTACGTACGCGCCTTGTACGTCGCCTCCAGCCGTTCCTCGAACTCCTCCATGTCGAGGCGGCCCTCAGCGAGGGCGTCCCTCAGCTGCTCGGAGACTCGTTCACGATCGGCGTCGGATGCTCGCAGCCCCGAATCGGAGGGCCTGGGGTCTATCCCCCCGGAAGACACAGCGTCGGTCATGGGAGTCAGCCTACGAGACCGCTTTCCCTTCGTACATGCGGCTGATGACGGCCTCGATGTCCGGCTCCCGCACCGAAAGGTCCACCAGCGGGTACCGGGCCGCGATCCGCGCCACCAGCGGAGCCGCCGACTCGGCTGCGGGGAAGGCCAGCCACTGCCGCGGCCCCTCCACCTTCACCACCCGCGCCGACTCCACCTCGATCGGCGGAAGCTCCCGCTCCAGGTCGACCACGAGGGTGCGTTCGCTCTCCCCCACCTCATGCAGCCCGGTCAGCGGACCGTCGTACATCAGCCGCCCGTGGTCGATGACCATCACCCGCCGGCACAGCTGCTCGATGTCGGTGAGGTCGTGCGTGGTGAGCAGGACGGTCGTGCCGCGCTCGGCGTTCAGGTCACGCAGGAACTCCCGCACCCGGGCCTTGCTGATCACGTCGAGCCCGATCGTCGGCTCGTCGAGGTAGAGCACCTCCGGGTCGTGCAGCAGGGCCGCCGCGATGTCACCGCGCATCCGCTGGCCGAGGGAGAGCTGCCGGACGGGTACGTCCAACAGCGCGCCGAGTTCAAGGAGTTCGACACAACGGTCGAGGTTCTCGCGGTAACGCCCGTCCGGGATCCGGTACATGCGGTGCATCAGCGCGTACGAGTCGATCAGCGGAAGGTCCCACCACAGGGTCGTGCGCTGCCCGAACACGACCCCGATGCGCCGCGCGAGCCGGGTGCGCTCGCGCGACGGGTCGATGCCGGCGACACGCAGGCGGCCACCGCTCGGGGTGAGGATGCCGGTCAGCATCTTGATGGTGGTCGACTTGCCCGCGCCGTTCGGGCCGATGTAGCCGACCATCTCGCCGCGCGGCACGGTGAAGGTGAGGGAGTCGACGGCCCGCACCTGCCTCCGCTCGCTGCGCAGGAAGCCGGTCTTCTTGCGCACGTCGAAGACCTTCTCGACACCGTCGAGCTGGATGAAATCACTGTCCACGTCGCTAACTCCCCGTACTCCGATACGACCGAAGCCCCGCCCGCCAGGCGATGCCCGCCAGCGCGCAGCAGCCCGCCGCCACCAGCGGCGGTGTGAAGGCGACCCACGTCGGCAGGTCGAGCGGATAGGGCCGCCCCAGCACATACAGCGCGGGCAGCCAGTTGACGAAGGCGAGCGGGAAGACGTACGTCACCCCGCGCAGGAGGTCCTGGGCGAAGACGGTCGGCGGGTACTGCAGGAGCGTATTGCCGCCGTACGTGAAGGAGTTCTGCACCTCGGAGGCGTCCTGGGCGACGAACTGGAAGGCCCCGCCCGCCACGAACACGGCCGCGAAGATCGCGCCGCCGCTGAGCAGCATCAGCGGGATCAGCAGCAGGCGCAGCGGCGTCCAGGAGATGTCGAGTACGGCGATCGCGTACCCGAGGACCAGCACGCCCTGGGTGATCCGGCCGAGGCGGCGCAGCGCGAAGCGGTCCGCGGCGATCTGCGCGAGGACCGGCACGGGGCGCACCAGAAGCGTGTCGAGGGTGCCGTCCCGCACCCGCCGCCCGAGCCGGTCCATCGAGCCGAACGCCAGGTCCGCGATCCCGAAGGCGGTGCCCGCGATGCCGTACAGGAAGGCGACCTCGGGCAGGCTGTAGCCCCCGAGCCGGTCGACCTGCGAGAACATCAGCAACTTCGCGACGAAGTCCAGGGCCGTCGCCGCGAAGTTGCCGAAGGTGGCCATCGCGAACGAGGCGCGGTAGGCCATCGTGGAGCGGATCCACATGGCGGCGATCATGCGGTAGGCGCGCAGACCGTCGCGTACACGCTCGTACGCGCTCTGCCGCTCGGGCGGCCAGGCAGCCGCCCTCGGCCTGTCCTCGACCTCGACGGAGCTAACCACCCTGCACCACCACCCTCCGTGTCGCCACCGACTGGAGCAGCCGCCCGGCCGCGAGCAGCCCGGCCGCCCAGGCCGCCTGGAAGAGGTACGTGTCCAGGGGATCGGCCGTGCCGAGCAGGACGTCCGCCGGCGCCTGGATGAGCGAGGACCAGGGCAGGGCGCGGACCAACTCGCCGAGCGCGCCAGGGAAGACGTTCAGCGGCAGCAGCATCCCCGAGCAGAAGATCCCCGCGATGAACGCCAGTTGGGCCACGCCCGCCCCGTCCATGAGCCAGAACGCGGACAGCGCCACCAGGAAGCGGATGGCGAAGCTGACGGCCACCCCGAGGACGACCGCGACCAGAAAGGCCAGCCAGGTCAGCGGGTTGGCGGGCAGCGCCAGGTCGAAGAAGAACGCCCCGAACGCCAGCGGGACCACACCGCGCCCCAGCAGATGGAACAGCGCCCGGCCCATGTCCTGCGCCAGCCACCACAGCTGGAGGTCGGCCGGCCGGTACAGGTCGATCGCGATGTCACCCGTACGGATTCGCTCGATCAGCTCGTCCTCGAAGCCGCCGCCCATCACCGCCACCACCATGAGCAGCGCTTGGCCCAGCCATACATAACTGAGCGCCTGCGCCTGGTCGTAGCCGCCGAGGTGCGGCCTGTCGTCCCACAGTGCGATGAAGATGTACGCGAGGATCAACCCGAAGACCGTGTTGGTGAACACCCCCGCCGCCGTCGCGGTCCGATAGGTGGCGTAGCGCCGGAATCCGCCGACCGCGACGGCCGCGTACAAGCGCCCTGTGCCCACCACACCGTCCTCTCCGCCGTGTTGAGCCAAAGCGCAGGAGCCTAGCCCCGGGTTGACGTGGCCGCCAGGCATTTTCCGGGCGCGACGCGTGCCGGGAACAGGGAACGGAACGCATGGTGCGACAGTCTTCAAGAGGGGGCGCACAAGGCGTACGAGGGCGTACGGGAACGTACGCACGCGAAACAGGAGTCCGGCGACACATGAGCGACGAGCCGCAGCCGCAGCAGCAGAGCCAGGGCTGGGCACCCAGGGAACCGGAACAAGGACCGGGGCCGGGTCCGGGACCGGGACCGGGACCGGTGCCGCAGGGGGCACCGGGCAAGCCCGGCAAGAAACAGAAGCGGAAGCGCACCGGCTGGCGCCGGCTCATCCCCACCTGGCGGATCGTGCTCGGCACGTTCCTCGGCGTGATACTGCTCCTGATCGGCCTGTTCGCGCTCGGCTACTACCTGGTGAACATCCCGCCCGCGAACGCCGCCGCGACCAAGCAGAGCAACGTCTACCTGTACGCCGACGGCAGCGAACTCGCCCGCGACGGCGAGGTCAACCGCGAGAACGTCACGCTCGCGCAGATCTCCAAGGACGCCCAGCACGCGACGCTCGCCGCCGAGGACCGCGACTTCTACACCGAGTCGGCGATCGACCCCAAGGCGATGATCCGCGCCGGCTGGAACACGGCCACCGGCAAGGGCAGGCAGTCCGGCTCGACGATCACCCAGCAGTACGTGAAGAACTACTACCTCGGCCAGGAGCAGACCGCCACGCGGAAGATCAAGGAGTTCTTCATCTCCATCAAGCTCGACCGCGAGAAGAGCAAGGACGACATCCTCGAGGGCTACCTCAACACCAGTTACTACGGCCGCAACGCGTACGGCATCCAGGCCGCCGCCCAGGCCTACTACGGCGTCGAGGCGAGAGACCTCACCGTCGGCCAGGGCGCCTACCTCGCCGCCCTCCTCAACGCGCCCAGCGAGTACGACGTGATCGCGCACCCCGAGAACAAGTCCGCGGCCCTGGCCCGCTGGAACTACGTACTCGACGGCCTGGTCAAGAAGAAGTGGCTCACCCAGGCGGCACGCGACAAGGTCACGTTCCCCGAGCCGAAACAGTCGGTGGTCGCGGCCGGGATGTCCGGGCAGCGCGGCTACCTCGTGAAGGCCGTGAACGACTACCTCTTCGAGAACAAGATCATCGACGAGGACACCCTGCGGATCGGCGGCTACCGCATCACGACCACCCTGCAAAAGCCCAAGCAGGACGCCTTCATCAAGGCCGTCGACGACCAGGTGATGAACAAGCTCGACAAGAAGAACCGCAAGGTCGACACCTACGTCCGCGCGGGCGGCGTCGCCATCGACCCGGCCAGCGGCAAGGTCGTCGCGATGTACGGAGGCATCGACTACACCAAGCAGTACGTCAACAACGCCACCCGCCGTGACTACCAAGTCGGCTCCACCTTCAAGCCGTTCGTCTTCACCTCGGCCGTACAGAACGGATCGCAGACCCAGGACGGCCGCGTCATCACCCCGAACACGATCTACGACGGAACCACCAAGCGCCCCGTACAGGGCTGGAACGGCGGCCCCTACGCGCCCGAGAACGAGGACGGCTTCTCCTACGGCGACATCACCGTGCGCACCGCCACCGACAAGTCGGTCAACTCGGTGTACGCGCAGATGGCCGTGGACGTCGGCCCCGACAAGGTCAAGCGGACCGCCCTCGACCTCGGCATCCCCTCCCACACTCCCGACCTCACCGCGACCCCCTCCATCGCGCTCGGCCCGGCCACCGCCAGCGTCCTCGACATGGCGCAGGCGTACGCCACGCTCGCGAACCACGGCAAGCACGGCACGTACACGATCGTCGAGAAGATCACCAAGGACGGCGCGGAGGATGTGAAGCTGCCGGCCCAGGACACCAAGCAGGCGGTGAGCCGCGAGGCCGCGGACACCACCACCTCCGTCCTGCAGAGCGTCGTCGAGGGCGGCACCGGCACGGCCGCGCAGAACGCCGGCCGGCCCGCCGCCGGCAAGACCGGCACCGCCGAGGAGGACCAGGCCGCCTGGTTCGCGGGCTACACCCCCGACCTCGCCACCGTCGTCTCCGTCATGGGCCAGGACCCCGAGACGGGCGCCCACAAGTCCCTGTACGGCGCCCTCGGCGAGCCCCGCATCAACGGCGGCGCCTACCCCGCCCGGATCTGGGCCCAGTTCACCAAGGCCGCCCTCAAGGGCACCGCCGCCACGGACTTCGACCTCCAGCTCCAGCCGGGCGCCGAGCAGCCGGAACCCCCCACATTCGAACCCACCACCCCGCCCACCAACGGCACCGGCACCGCCACCCCCACCGGCGGCCAGGACACCCAGGGCCAGAACCAAGGCCCCACCCAAGGCCAGACGCAGGGCCAGACGAACGGCCAGACCCAGGGCCAGACGACCGGCGGCGGCAGCACCGCGGGCGACACGACCACCACGGGCGGCACGACGAACGGCGACACCACCACCGGAGGCACGACGGACGGCGGCACCACCACCGCAGGCACGACGGACGGCGGGACCACGGACGGCGGCACGACGGACGGCGGGACCACGGGAGGCGGCACCACCGCGGGGGCTGGTCCGCTGAGCGGCCTGACGTCAAGAAAGCCCTGAGGCAGATGGCCTCAGGGCCCCCACATCAGTGGCCCGACGTGACCTTCAGCCCCACCACCGCCACCAGCAGCAGGCAGACGAAGAAGATCCGGGCGGCGGTCGCCGGTTCGCCGAGGACGACCATGCCGAGCACCGCCGCGCCGGTCGCGCCGATGCCGACCCACACGCCGTAGGCCGTGCCGATGGGAAGAGACTTGGCGGCGTACGACAGCAGGACCATGCTGGCGGCGATGCCCGCGCCCGTGAGGACGCTCGGGACCAGCCGGGTGAAACCGTCGGTGTACTTCATGCCGGTCGACCAGCCGACTTCGAGCAGACCGGCGACGAGCAACAGGATCCAGGCCATGACAGGCACCTCCGTGATCAATCAACAGGGGTGCGTCGTCTTTGCGGTCCCGGTACGGCGCGTCTCGTCGGGGTCCTTCGAAGGTAGCAAACAGACGGCAAAAAGGGCTGGTGACGGTAGTCACCAGCCCCGCTTGGCTGCGATTTACAGGTACAGGCCGGTCGAGTCCTCGGACCCCTCGAAGCGGTCCGCGGCCACGGCGTGCAGATCCCGCTCGCGCATCAGCACATAGGCGATCCCGCGCACCTCGACCTCGGCGCGGTCCTCGGGGTCGTACAGGACACGGTCGCCCGGCTCCACCGTCCGGACGTTCTGCCCGACCGCGACGACCTCGGCCCACGCGAGGCGACGGCCGACGGCCGCCGTCGCGGGGATCAGGATGCCGCCGCCGGACCGCCGCTCGCCCTCGGCGGCGTCCTGCCGCACCAGCACGCGGTCGTGCAGCATCCGGATGGGCAACTTGTCGTCATGGGTGCTGTGCTTATCCCGATTGGCGCTCACGCCCCGAACCTACCTGCCTCGACCGCTTTCGTACGCGGGTGGGTCAGCGCTTGCGTCGCCGCGAGCCCACGGCGAACAGTCCGACAAAGCCCACCACGACCAGGGCCACCGGCAGGATGCGCTCGAGCCGCGGCGCGCCCTCCTCGGTGACGAGCTGGCCCTTCACATCGCTGACGACGCGGTTGACGCCGACATAGGCGCGGCCCAGCGTGTGATCGATGTTCGAGGCGACCTTGGCCTTCGCGTCGCCCACGATCGTCTTCGGGTGCACGCGCACGCCGATCTCGTCGAGCGTCTCGGCGAGAGTTTCGCGGCGGCGCTTGATGTCCGCCTCGATCTCCGCCGGAGTCCTGGTATCCGACGTTCTCGACGTATCCGACACCGCGCTGCCTCCGTGGTCGTGTTCTGATTCTGTGCCTCCGACAGTCTGTCAGCTCGGGCCGCCGCGCACCCCTCGGCACCCCCATTACGCTCGTTCCGTAGTTCCGTAACCATCTCCGGCCAGTGAGGTACCGATGAGCGAGCGACTCCAGCCCGGCGACACCGCCCCCGCCTTCACCCTGCCCGACGCCGACGGCAACGAGGTCTCCCTCGCCGACCACAAGGGCCGCAAGGTCATCGTCTACTTCTACCCGGCCGCCCTGACCCCCGGCTGCACGAAGCAGGCCTGCGACTTCACCGACAACCTCGACCTCCTCGCTTCCGCCGGGTACGACGTCATCGGCGTCTCCCCCGACAAGCCCGAGAAGCTCGCCAAGTTCCGCGAAAAGGAGTCCCTGAAGGTCACCCTCGCCGGCGACCCCGACACGACCGTCATCGAGTCCTACGGCGCCTACGGCGAGAAGAAGAACTACGGCAAGACCTACGTCGGCGTCATCCGCTCCACGATCGTCGTGGACGAGGAGGGCAAGGTCGAGCAGGCGTTCTACAACGTAAAGGCGACGGGTCACGTGGCGAAGATCATCAAGGACCTGGGGATCTGAGACTCCCGGATCAGAACGAGATCCACACATCGGGAGGCAGGTCCGGTCGCCCCGGCACCGGCCTGCGCTCCTCCACCCAGGCGCCGGAGGCGATCTCGGCGGCGACGCTACGCCAGAAGCACACGGCGCCCGGGTTGCTGTCCCAACCTCCCACGGCCCGGGGTACGGACGACGACTTCCCGGACGGCACGCCTCGAACCGCTCCCTACGGAACGTCCCGTCCGGCTTGGGTAACACCCCCCGGAACTCGGACAGGTCGCGCCACCGGCACGCTCTCGCACATTCGACGCCGCATCACCGCGTCGGGCATCGACATCAGCCACTTCTCCAACATCGACCGGCAATCCCGGCGAGTGGCTGGGCCGCACCATCACCTTGCAGATCGATCACATCAACGGGGACTGGCACGACAATCGCCAGGAGAACCGGCGGTACCTATGTCCGAACTGCCATGCGCTGACGGAGACGTGGTGTCGCAGGAAGGAGTCGAGGCACCTCGCGGGGTGACCGAGGGCCCCCGTACACTGAATGCCGCCGACCGAGTTCAGTGGTCGGCAGTTGGCGGCGGTGGTGCAATGGCGACACAGCTGGTTTAGGTCCAGTGACCCGTGACAGGGTTTGAGGGTTCGAATCCCTTCCGCCGCATTCGTCGAAACGGCCTGCGCCCCTGATGGGGCGCAGGCCGTTTCCGCTCAGCCCAACAACTCCCGAACCACCGCCACCAGCTCCCGGAACGCCTTCCCCCGGTGGCTGATCGCGTTCTTCTCCTCAGCAGACAGCTCCGCGCACGTCCGCCTCTCCCCCTCCGGCTGGAGGATCGGGTCGTAGCCGAAGCCGTTCGTGCCGACCGGCGTGTGGCGCAACGTGCCCCGCAGCTGGCCCTCGACGACCCGTTCCGTGCCGTCGGGCAGAGCGAGAGCCGCCGCGCAGGCGAAGTGGGCGCCGCGGTGCGAGTCGTCGATGTCGGCGAGCTGGGCGAGGAGCAGGTCGAGGTTGGCCCTGTCGTCGCCGTGCCGCCCCGCCCAGCGGGCGGAGAAGATGCCGGGGGCGCCGTTCAGGACGTCGACGCAGAGGCCGGAGTCGTCGGCGACGGCCGGGAGGCCGGTGGCCTGGGCAAGGGCGTGGGCCTTCAGCAAGGCGTTCTCGGCGAAGGTGACGCCGGTTTCCTTGACGTCGGGGATGTCGGGGTAGGCGTCCGCGCCGACGAGGTCATGGGTGAGACCGGCGTCGGCGAGGATGGCCTTCAGCTCGGTGATCTTTCCGGCGTTGCGCGTGGCGAGGATCAGGCGGGTCATGCCGTCCAGTATCACCACTGACGCGAAGCGCCGTTACGGGGTGCATGCGCGTGAAGCGCCGTTACGGGGGTGCACGCGCGAAGCGCCGCTACCGGCGTGCACACGCGTGAAGCGCCGTTACGGGGGTGCACGCGCGAAGCGCCTTTACGGGCTGCACACAGGTGAGGCGCCGTTACGGGATGCACGCGCGCGGGGCGCCGTTACGGAGTGCACACCTTCGTCAGTTCGCCCGCCGCGTCCGTGACGGGGCTGATGTCCGGGGTGCTGTCGCCGTTCTTGACGGCCGTACGGACGTTGCCGACGGCCGTGTTGAGGTCGTCGACCGCCTTGTTGACGTCGGCGTTGTCGGTCTTGTCGCCGATCTTGTCGAGGTTCTTCTCTATGGAGTTGAGAGACGCGTCGGTCTGCGTCGGGTCGTTCGCCGCGTTCTCGACGGCCTGCTGGAGGTCGGTGACGCTGTCGGCGATGGAGTCGGCGGTGTGGACGCAGTCCAGGGCCTTGTCGACGGCGTCGCAGCCGACGGCAGCCGGCAGGGCGACGAGTGCGGCGGCGACGGCCAGTGCGGCGGTGCGGCGACGATGGCGGTGGCGTTGGCGCGCGGCCATGGAACGGTCCCTCCCCGTGGGCATGGTGTGGTCCGGCCACGCCGTGGGTCGGCCCCACCGGTGATGTGGCCGGCTCGGCCCGTGACGTGGTCGACGGGCGCACGGCTGGACCGTACGCCCGTACCCCTAAGAACGCGAAGGGTTAACGTGCGGTTGCCTCGGCGGTCGTCTCGAGTGCGGTGCGCTGGATGACGGCGAGTTCGTCGCAGCCCGCGACGGCCAGGTCGAGGAGCGCGTTCAGCTCCTTGCGGTCGAAGGGCTCCGCCTCCGCCGTGCCCTGGACCTCGACGAAGCGGCCGTCGCCGGTGCAGACGACGTTCATGTCGGTGTCGGCCTTCACGTCCTCCTCGTAGCAGAGGTCGAGGAGCGGGACTCCGCCGACGATGCCGACGGAGACGGCGGAGACCGTGCCCGTCAGGGGTCGGCGGCCTGCCTTGACCAGCTTCTTGCGCTGGGCCCAGGCGACGGCGTCGGCCAGTGCCACGTACGCGCCGGTGATCGCCGCCGTACGCGTGCCGCCGTCGGCCTGGAGGACGTCGCAGTCGAGGACGATGGTGTTCTCGCCGAGCGCCTTGTAGTCGATGACGGCGCGCAGGGAGCGGCCGATGAGGCGGGAGATTTCGTGGGTGCGGCCGCCGATCTTGCCGCGGACCGACTCGCGGTCGCCGCGGGTGTTGGTGGCGCGGGGAAGCATGGAGTATTCGGCGGTGACCCAGCCCTCGCCGCTGCCCTTGCGCCAGCGCGGGACGCCTTCGGTGACGGAGGCGGTGCAGAAGACCTTGGTGTCGCCGAAGGAGACGAGGACGGAGCCCTCGGCGTGCTTGCTCCAGCCGCGCTGGATGGTGATGGGGCGCAGTTGTTCGGGGGTGCGGCCGTCGATACGAGACATGGCGTTGAGCCTAGCCGTATACGGGTGAGGGGCTGCCTCCGGTGACGGAAGCAGCCCCTCGGGGGTGAGCCAGGGCTCTAGAGATCCAGGAGTCGGGGTCTCACATCATGTCTTCGATCTCGCCGGCGATCGGGTCCGCGTCCGTGCCGATGACGACCTGGATGGCGGTGCCCATCTTGACGACTCCGTGGGCGCCGGCGGCCTTCAGGGCGGCCTCGTCGACCAGCGAGGGGTCGTTGACCTCGGTGCGCAGGCGGGTGATGCAGCCCTCGACCTCTTCGATGTTGTCGATGCCGCCGAGCCCGGCGACGATCTTCTCAGCCTTGGTGGCCATGTCCTTACTCCCTGATCCGAACCGCTTTGTCGCAGTAACCCACAGTTGGCCCATCTTCGCGAGCGGTCATGTCGCGGGTGCCGAATGATGGCGATCACGACAGAGCGACCGGTCGCCAACTGGTCTACACCAGTTGATGGGCGGTCGCCAAACCGGCTCCGCCCGGAGGACGCCCATGAGTGCCGACAGCGGTCCCGCGCCCGCGGCCCCCGCACGCACGCGCACCCGCTGGAACACCCTGTTCCAGGGCCTGCAGAAAATGGGCCGCAGCCTCCAGCTCCCCATCGCGGTACTGCCGGCGGCGGGTATCCTCAACCGGCTCGGTCAGCCGGACGTGTTCGGCAAGGACGGACTCGGCTGGGACAACGTCTCCAAGGTCATGGGCGGCGCCGGCGGCGCGCTGCTCGACGGGTCGCTCGGGCTGCCGCTGCTGTTCTGCGTGGGCGTGTCCATCGGCATGGCGAAGAAGGCGGACGGGTCCACGGCGCTCGCGGCGGTTGCCGGGTTCCTCGTCTACTTCGGCGTGCTGCACCAGTTCCCGGAGTCCTGCGCACAGCAGGCGAAGGTCATCCAGAACATCGGCTGCCAGGCGCCCGACTTTTCCGTGACGGGGTTCACGTACCAGAATCCGGGGGTCTTCGGCGGCATCGTCATGGGGCTGCTGACAGCGTTCTTCTGGCAGCGCTTCCACCGCACCAAGCTGGTGGACTGGCTCGGCTTCTTCAACGGGCGCCGGCTGGTGCCGATCATCATGTCGTTCGTGGCGATCGCGTTCGCCGCGCTGTGTCTGTGGGTCTGGCCGCCGATCGGCGACGGTCTGGAGAACTTCAGCGACTGGCTGGTGAGTCTGGGCGCGTGGGGCGCGGGTGTCTTCGGTGTGGCCAACCGGGCGCTGCTGGTGATCGGTCTGCACCAGTTCCTGAACGTGCCCATCTGGTTCCAGTTCGGCAGCTATACGACGCCGGACGGCGTGGTGAAGCACGGTGACATCAACATGTTCCTGGCGGGCGACCCGAACGCGGGCCAGTTCACGTCCGGGTTCTTCCCCATCATGATGTTCGCGCTGCCGGCCGCCGCGCTGGCCATCGCGCACTGCGCAAAGCCCCATCGCCGTAAGGAGGTTGGCGGCATGATGCTCTCCGTCGCGCTGACCTCGTTCGTCACGGGCATCACCGAACCGATCGAGTACTCGTTCCTGTTCATCGCGCCGCTGCTGTACGCGATTCACGCGCTCCTCACCGGCGTTTCCATGGCGGTGACTTGGGGGCTCGGCGTGCACGACGGGTTCAGCTTCTCGGCCGGTCTGATCGACTACGTCATCAACTGGAACCTGGCGACCAAGCCTTGGGCGATCGTCCCGATCGGGTTGTGCTTCGCGGCCGTGTACTACGTGATCTTCCGCTTCGCGATCACCAAGTTCGACCTGAAGACTCCGGGGCGGGAGCCGGAGGAAGAGGTCGAGGACATCACCAAGGCCTGAGATCGCGTCGACGAAGGGCTCTCGGACCATCCGGTCCGGGGGCCCTTCGTCATGACTGCGATCAGTTCCCGCGGCCACTGTCGTCGCTTCCCACGGGCCTTGACGGTTATGGCCGAGCCCACAAAATTCGCGGGTTCCTTATCCAGCCTTCACCGTGCTAAAACAGGTCTACACCACTGAGTGGTGTAGACCACGCCGTCCCCCACTCCCTGTCCCCTGGGCGGCGCCTTGCCCACTGGAGGAAGTTGTGTCCACGGCCAGCGCCGCTCCCGCGGCCGCCAAGAAGAAGGGCGCCGGCGCGATGGCGATCCTGCAGCGCATCGGCCGCAGCCTGATGCTGCCGGTCGCCGTGCTGCCCGCCGCCGCGCTCCTGGTTCGCCTCGGCAACACCGACATGCTGGGACGCGCGTCGTTCCCCACATTCCTCACCAAGATCGCCGGTTTCATGTCCGCCGGCGGCAACGCGATCCTCGACAACATGGCGCTGCTGTTCGCCGTGGGCATCGCGATCGGCTTCGCGAAGAAGTCGGACGGCTCGACGGCGCTGGCGGCCGTGGTCGGCTACCTGGTCTTCAAGAACGTCCTGGCCACCTTCACCGACAAGAACCTGCCGCAGGTCGCGAAGGCCGTCGACGGCAAGGTCGTCATGGTGGACGCGCCCGTGGACGCGAAGGTCCTGGGCGGTGTGGTGATGGGCATAGTCGTCGCCCTGCTCTACCAGAAGTTCTACCGGGCCAAGCTGCCGGACTGGGCGGGCTTCTTCGGCGGCCGCCGGCTGGTTCCGATCCTGTCCGCCTTCGCGGGCCTGCTGATCGGCATCGTCTTCGGCTACATCTGGCCGGTCCTCGGCTCGGGTCTGCACACCTTCGGTGAGAAGCTGGTCGGTTCGGGCGCCGTCGGCGCGGGCATCTTCGGTGTCGCCAACCGCGCGCTGATCCCGATCGGCATGCACCACCTGCTGAACTCCTACCCGTGGTTCCAGGCGGGCGAGTACCACGGCAAGAGCGGTGACATCTCGCGCTTCCTGGCGGGCGACCCGTCCGCCGGTCAGTTCATGACCGGCTTCTTCCCGATCATGATGTTCGCGCTCCCGGCCGCCTGCCTCGCCATCGTGCACTGCGCCCGTCCCGAGCGCCGCAAGGTCGTCGGCGGCATGATGCTCTCGCTCGCGCTGACCTCCTTCGTCACGGGCGTCACCGAGCCGATCGAGTTCACCTTCATGTTCATCGCGCCGGTGCTGTACGCCATCCACGCGGTGCTCACGGGTGTCTCCCTGGCGCTGACCTGGGCGCTCGGCATGAAGGACGGCTTCGGCTTCTCGGCCGGCGCGGTCGACTTCGGCCTCAACCTCGGCATCGCGACCAACCCGTGGGGGCTGGTCCTGGTGGGCCTTTGTTTCGCCGCGGTCTACTACGTCGTCTTCCGCTTCGCCATCACGAAGTGGAACCTGCCCACACCGGGCCGCGAGTCCGACGAGGAGCTGGCGGAGCTGGAGAAGGCGGAAGCCAAGTAGCCGCCCGTCCGCAGGCGTGAGAAGGCCCCCCGGAGGTCCTCCGGGGGGCCTTGTCGTGCGTACGGGCGCGGGCGTCAGATCTCGTACGACAGGCGAGGCATCGCGAGTTCCACGGGACCCGTGAATGCCGCGCGCGCGTCCCCCAGGTTGATCTGGGGGTCGGTCCACGGCGGGATGTGGGTGAGCAGCAGGCGGCGGGCGCCGGCCCGGGTGGCGCTCTCGCCCGCCTCGCGGCCGTTGAGGTGGAGGTCCGGGATGTTCTCCTTGCCGTGGGTGAACGCGGCCTCGCACAGGAACAGGTCCGTGTCGCGGGCGAGTTCGTCCAGGGTCTCGGTGACACCCGTGTCCCCGGAGTACGTCAGCGACCTTCCGCCGTGCTCCACGCGGATGCCGTACGCCTCCACGGGGTGGCGCACCCGCTCGGTGTGCACGGTGAGCGGGCCGATCTCGAACGTGCCCGGCTTGACGGTGTGGAAGTCGAAGACCTCGCTCATCGAGGAGGCGGTGGGGGTGTCCGCGTACGCGGTGGTCAGGCGCTGTTCCGTGCCCTCGGGTCCGTAGACGGGGAGCGGGTCGCAGCGGCCGCCGTCGTGACGGTAGTAGCGCGCGACGAAGTACGCGCACATGTCGATGCAGTGGTCGGCGTGCAGATGGCTGAGGAAGATCGCGTCGAGGTCGTAGAGACCGCAGTGGCGCTGCAGCTCGCCAAGGGCACCATTGCCCATGTCGAGAAGCAGCCGGAAGCCGTCGGCCTCGACGAGGTAGCTCGAGCAGGCCGATTCCGCGGACGGGAACGACCCCGAGCAGCCGACGACGGTGAGCTTCATAAGAGCTGTAACCTCCGCGCTGGCAGGAAGTGCAGAGAGTAGATGCAGTGTGCAGATACTCGGAGCGGATAGACGGGAACGGGGGTCGTGCGGTCCGTCGAGCGTAAGGCGCAAAAGGGCCGGTCGCTCCTCCGCCAGGGGCCGTTGTGGGCGAACTCACCTGTGCTGTCACCGGTTCGGATGGACGTGGGGCCGAGGTGGTTCGGGGCCGGGCGGGCAGTGGAACGCGGGCGCCGGTACCTTTTTGGTATGGACACGTCCTGGTGGCTCGCGTTGGTGGCGGTGGTGCTGCTCGCGCTGGTCGCTTCGCTGGTGGACGGCTGGGGGCGCCGGGGGCGCCGGCCGGCTGGTCCCACGCGTCCGCCGGGCGGCCCCTCCCGGGTTCGGGGGCGGGCGCCTCGGCCGCGGCCCGCGGAGATCTGGTGGGCGAACGTGCCGTACGAGGACGGGCCGGGGGCCAAGGACCGGCCGTGTCTGGTGCTGGCCGTGCGGGGGCGGCGCGCGCGGGTCGCCAAGATCACCAGCAAGTACCACGACGAGCGGGCCGGCGTGATTCCTCTGCCGCCGGGGGCCGTGGGGGATACCCAGGGGCGGGCGAGCTTCCTTGAGACGGATGAGCTGCGGGAGGTGCCGGTGTGGGACTTCCGGCGGCGGGTGGGGGTGGTGGATCCGGTGCTGTGGGATCAGGTGCGGTACCTGGCGGGGTGACGTGGGAGCTTTATCCGCCCCCTCCGCCCCCTCCGCCCCCTCCACCCCTGCCCGTTCCGTACCTGGGGGCTCCGCCCCCCGACCCCCCTTTGTCGCGCTTCGCGCTCGTCCTCAAACGCCGGACGGGCTAAAAGACCTCGCTCACGCCCACAGCTGGCCCTGCAGCGCTTCGATCGCTTCCTCTGTTGTTGCTGCCGTGTACACGCCCGTGGAGAGGTACTTCCAGCCGCCGTCGGCCACTACGAAGGCGATGTCGGCGCTCTCACCGGCCTTCAGGGCCTTGTTGCCGACGCCGATCGCGGCGTGCAGGGCGGCGCCGGTGGAGACGCCCGCGAAGATGCCCTCCTGCTGGAGGAGTTCCCGGGTGCGGGTCACCGCGTCGGCGGAGCCGACGGAGAAGCGGCTGGTGAGGACGGAGGCGTCGTAGAGCTCGGGGACGAAGCCCTCGTCGAGGTTGCGCAGGCCGTAGACGAGGTCGTCGTAGCGCGGCTCGGCGGCGACGATCTTGACGTCGGGCTTGTGCTCGCGCAGGAAGCGGCCGACGCCCATCAGCGTCCCCGTCGTCCCCAGGCCCGCGACGAAGTGGGTGATCGACGGAAGGTCCGCCAGGATCTCAGGGCCGGTCGTGGCGTAGTGCGCGCCGGCGTTGTCCGGGTTGCCGTACTGGTAGAGCATCACCCAGTCGGGGTGCTCGGCCGACAGCTCCTTGGCCACGCGTACGGCGGTGTTGGAGCCGCCGGCGGCAGGGCTGGGGATGATCTCCGCGCCCCACATGCCGAGCAGATCACGCCGCTCCTGCGAGGTGTTCTCGGGCATGACGCACACCATGCGGTAGCCCTTGAGCTTGGCCGCCATGGCCAGGGAGATGCCGGTGTTGCCGGACGTGGGCTCCAGGATCGTGCAGCCCGGCGTCAACCGGCCGTTCTTCTCGGCCTGTTCGATCATGTGCAGCGCCGGGCGGTCCTTGACCGAGCCGGTCGGGTTGCGGTCCTCCAGCTTCGCCCAGATGCGGACGTCCGCGGACGGCGAGAGCCGCGGCAGGCGCACCAGAGGAGTGTTGCCCACCGCGGCGAGCGGGGAGTCGTAGCGCATGAGCGATCAGCAGCCGATCCCGCTCAGACCATGCCGCCGGCCACGGCCGGCAGGATCGTCA
Organism: Streptomyces sp. NPDC048415; assembly: GCF_040651675.1. NCBI lineage: Bacteria > Bacillati > Actinomycetota > Actinomycetes > Kitasatosporales > Streptomycetaceae > Streptomyces > Streptomyces sp. NPDC048415. The sequence goes on from NZ_JBEZKJ010000002.1 coordinate 307,666, forward strand.
CGTTGTCGCCGTCGGTGAGCTTGGTGTTGATGCCGTCGAGGAAGCGGACGTCCTCGTCGTTCAGGTAGACGTTGACGAAGCGGCGCAGTTCGCCGCCGTCCACGATCCGGGCCTGGATGCCCGTGTGCCGGGTCTCGAGGTCGGCGAACAGCTCGGCGAGGGTCTCCCCGCCGCCCTCGACGGCCTTCTCGCCGTCGGTGTAGGTGCGGAGGATGGTGGGGATGCGGACCTCGATGGCCATGGTTGCGGGCTCCTGTCGGGAGGAAAGTCAGGTCGGTGTGCGCGCGGCAGCGCGGAAAGCATGGGGTACGCCGGTTGCGCAGCCGCGGCTCACGGCCGTACGGCGGCAGGGCGCGGCGTCAACAGATGGCGCTGGCGAGCCTGCACAGGTCGACGTGCAGCCGCGCCACGAGCAGCATGCCCGGCGTCTTGTCGCTCACGTCGTGGGAAACCATGGGCTCATCGTATCGATTCCCGGTCGGGGTCCTGGAGTGTGATCTCACCTGGCGGACGCTTTTCGGCCGAGGGGTGAGATCAGTAGGCCTCCACGACCTTGACCTCCTCCTCCGTGACCTCGCCCTCCAGGATCCGGTACGAGCGGAACTGGAAGGGGCCCGCGTCGTCCGCGTCGGCCGTGGAGACCAGCACGTAGTGGGCGCCCGGCTCGTTCGCGTACGAGATGTCGGTGCGGGAGGGGTAGGCCTCGGTCGCCGTGTGCGAGTGGTAGATGACGACCGGCTCCTCGTCGCGGTCGTCCATCTCGCGGTACAGCTTCAGCAGGTCGCCGGAGTCGAACTCGTAGAACGTGGGCGAGCGGGCCGCGTTGAGCATCGGGATGAACCGCTCGGGGCGTCCGGCGCCCACCGGGCCCGCGACGACGCCGCACGCCTCGTCGGGGTGGTCCTGGCGCGCGTGCGCGACGATCTGGTCGACGAGGGCCTGGGTGATGGTCAGCATGGTGGTCAGGATAAGCAGAAGGCCGCCCCGTACCGAAGGGTGGTACGGGACGGCCCACATGGTGAACCGTGGAGGTCAGCCGACCTTCTCCAGCGCCGGTTCGCGGCGCTCGGCGACCTGCGGGTTCCGCGCCTTCAGGACCGCCCAGCCGATGGCCAGGGCCGCGGCCCAGACGGCCATCACGTACAGGCAGACGCGGGAGTCGGCGTCGTACGCGATCAGGCCGGTGACGAAGAGCAGGAACACGACGGCTACCCAGCTGCACTTGGCGCCGCCCGGGGCCGGGAAGGAGGACGCGGGCAGGCGCCCGGCGTCGACGGCGCGGCGGTAGAGGATGTGGCTGACCAGGATCATCAGCCAGGTCCAGATGCCGGCGGCGGTCGCCACCGAGGTGACGTAGCCGAAGGCCTTCTCCGGGACGATGTAGTTCAGGATCACGCCGATGCCCATGAAGAGCACCGAGATGGTGATGCCGAAGGCCGGGGTCTTGGTCGAGGAGAGCTTGTTGAAGACCCTCGGGGCCTCGCCGTTGTCGGCCAGGGTGCGCAGCATGCGGCCCGTGGAGTACATGCCCGAGTTGCAGGACGACAGCGCGGCTGTCAGCACCACGAAGTTGACGATGCCGGCGCCGGCCGGGATGCCGATCTTAGCGAAGGCCTCGACGAAGGGGCTGACGCCCGGCGCGAACTCCGTCCACTTCACGACGCAGAGGATGACCGTGAGGGCACCGACGTAGAAGAGGGCGATACGCCAGGGCAGGGTGTTGATCGCCTTGGGGAGCGTCTTCTCGGGGTCCTCGGACTCGCCCGCCGTGACGCCGACCAGCTCGACGGCCAGGTAGGCGAACATGACGCCCTGCAGGGTCATCAGGGAGGAGCCGATGCCCTTGGGGAAGAAGCCGTCGAACTGCCAGAGGTTGGCGACCGAGGCGGTGTCACCGGCCGAGCTGAAGCCGAAGGTGAGGACGCCGAGGCCGATCACGATCATGCCGATCAGCGCGGTGACCTTGACCATCGAGAACCAGAACTCGATCTCACCGAAGAGCTTCACCGAGATCAGGTTGGCCACGAACAGGACGACCAGGAAGACCAGCGCCGTCACCCATTGGGGGACCTGCGGGAACCAGTAGTTGACGTAGATCGCGGCGGCCGTGAGTTCGGCCATGCCGGTGACGACCCACATCAGCCAGTACGTCCAGCCGGTGAAGTAGCCGAAGAACGGGCCGAGGAACTCGCGGGAGTACTCCGCGAAGGAGCCGGAGACCGGGCGGTAGAGCAGCAGCTCGCCGAGCGCCCGCATGATGAAGAAGATGATCACACCCGCGAGGGCGTACATGAAGATGAGGCTGGGTCCGGCCTTGGCGATGTTCGCCCCGGCGCCCAGGAACAGGCCGACGCCGATGGCGCCGCCGATCGCGATCATCTGGACCTGACGGCTGCCGAGCCCGCGCTCGTACCCCTCTTCGGGGGCGTCGCCGCTCACGTCCTCACTGCCGTCGTCATTCGTACCGACCTGCGATGAGGTCATGTGTGGTGCGCCTTTCTCCAAGCCGATCCGAGCCAGTCCCTTGGCTTCGGATCGGTTTCCGATCCCCCCGGATAGGTGGAGCTGTGCCTGGCCGGCGATCCGCCGGCTCGGTGGCGCACCCGGCAGGACATGGGTGGTGTCCCGTCGGGCGGTCGTGAAGATTTATCACGGCCGCAATATTGATCGGTTGGGGCTGTTGTAAGGCATGCCACAGGGAAAAGGGGACAAACGAAGCCCTACGGTCACAGAAGAGGCCACAACGGTGACAGGATCGTTATCCGGATTTGAGCGTCCGCTGAGCGAACGCCGGGGAAGCGGCGGACTACGGCATCAGGGTCTCGACGAGCGTCTCCTGGAGCCCGCCCAGCCAGAGGTAGGCCATCACCATCGGCTTGCGCGGGTCCTCGTCCGGCAGCCGGTAGAGCAGGTCGGTGTCCTGCTCGTCGACCACGTCGAGCCGGGAGCCGATCGCCAGGCGCAGATCGTTCAGCGAGCGCAGCCACTGCTCGGACGCCTCGGGAGACAGCTTGAGGACCGCGCCCCCGTCGCCGCCGAGCGTCAGGGCGTCCAGTGAGCGGATCACCGCGAGGGCGTTCTCCCGCTTGGCCGCACGCAGGTCGTTCTCGGTGAAGCGGCGGAACTCCGCGGAGTAGGCGCGCTGCTCCTCGGCCTGGTCGGGCGAGTGGGCCTCGACGTCGGGGCCGCTGTAGGCGTCGGGGAACAGCCGCTGCAGCACCGGGTCGGAGGGCGGCTCGCTGGGGCCCTCGGCGAACAGCTCGGCGAGCGGGTCGTCGGGGGTGTTCTCCGCGGGGCCGGGACCGATGAGCTCCAGGAGCTGGACGGCGAGTGAGCGGATGATGGAGATCTCGACCTCGTCGAGCGCGACGGCCGCGCCGCCGCCGGGGAGCGGTTCGAAGTGTCCTGGCATGGAGTGAGTTCGCTACTTCCGGTCCTGCTCGCGGTTTCCAGAGCTCGGGCTATTTCCGGTCCTGCTGAAGGGTGGCCCACAGACCGTAGCCGTGCATGGCCTGTACGTCGCGCTCCATCTCCTCGCGCGTGCCGCTGGAGACGATCGCCCGGCCCTTGTGGTGGACGTCGAGCATGAGCTTGGTGGCCTTGTCCTTGCTGTAGCCGAAGTAGGCCTGGAAGACATACGTCACATAGCTCATGAGGTTGACCGGGTCGTTGTGGACGATCGTGACCCAGGGGACGTCCGGCTCAGGTACGGCGAAGACCTCCTCCGCCGACTCGGTCTTCTCGATCTCTAGGGGTGCGGGAGCCGTCACATCGCCCATGCTGCCACCAGAGGGGGGCACCCGCACAAACGGACCCCCCGATGTCCGAACGGCATCAGAAATCGTCAGAGTGACGAGATGGGAGTACGATCCCGTCCTATGAACACAGCGGACCTTGGGCTGCCGGTGGACGTTCCCTCGACGGCGCTCTTCACGGACCAGTACGAGCTGACGATGCTGCAGGCCGCGCTGGCCGCGGGGACCGCCGAGCGGCGTTCGGTCTTCGAGGTCTTCACGCGGCGGCTGCCCGACGGGCGGCGGTACGGAGTAGTGGCGGGCACCGGGCGCGTCCTGGACGCGGTCGAGAACTTCCGGTTCGACGCGGATGTGCTGGGCTTTCTGCGCGAAGGTCGGATCGTGGACGAACCGACCCTCGAATGGCTCGCCTCGTACCGCTTCACCGGGGATGTCTGGGGCTATCCCGAGGGCGAGGTGTACTTCCCCGGCTCGCCGATCCTGCGGGTCGAGGGGTCCTTCGCCGAGTGCGTGCTCCTGGAGACGGTGATCCTCTCCATCCTCAACCACGACTCGGCGATCGCGGCCGCCGCCTCCCGGATGGCCTCCGCCGCCGGTGACCGCCCGCTGATCGAAATGGGCGCCCGGCGTACGCATGAGCTGGCCGCCGTCGCCGCCGCGCGGGCCGCGTACGTCGGCGGGTTCACCACCACCTCCGACCTGGCCGCCGGTTTCCGTTACGGAATCCCCACCGTGGGGACCTCCGCCCACGCCTTCACCCTTCTGCACGACCACGAGCGGGACGCCTTCCAGGCCCAGGTGAACTCGCTCGGCCGGGGCACCACGCTGCTCGTGGACACCTACGACGTCGCCGAGGCGGTCCGGATGGCCGTCGAGGTCGCCGGAACAGATCTCGGCGCCGTCCGCATCGACTCCGGTGACCTGCTGCTCGTCGCGCATCGGGTGCGCCAGCAGCTGGACGAGCTGGGCGCGACCGGGACGAAGATCATCGTGACCTCCGACCTGGACGAGTACGCCATCGCCTCGCTGGCGGCGGCGCCCGTGGACGCGTACGGCGTCGGCACCCAGCTGGTGACGGGATCCGGCCATCCCACGTGCTCCATGGTGTACAAACTGGTCGCCCGCGCCGAGTCGGCGGACCTGAAGGCTCCGCTGGAGGCGGTGGCCAAGAAGTCCTCCGGCGGCAAGACGTCCATCGGCGGGCGCAAGTGGGCCGCGCGGCGCCTGGACCAGCACGGAGTCGCCGAGGCCGAGGTGATCGGCACCGGGCCGGTGCCGAGCTCGCTGGCAGACAGGCAGCTTCTGGTCGAGCTGATCAAGGGCGGCCAGGTGATCGCCCGCGAGCCTCTCGACGTCGTACGCGACCGGCACTCGGCGGCCCGCGCCAACCTGCCGCTGTCGGCGACGCAGCTCTCGCGCGGGGAGCCGGTGATTCCCACGGAGTACGTCTGAGGTGTGGGAGGTGAGCCCGGCAAGCGGGGCGCCGCGCATGAACCTCCGGTGAGCGGGAATGCAACGGCAGCGTGCCCGTGTGGGCCGCGGAAGCCAAATACCCCCTCCCGCAGCGCACTTGAAATCTCTAAGCTCGGTAGTTCAACGGCCGGGCCGCACCCCTCTCGCCGACCCCATAGTCGAAGGACACCGACCATGCGCCGCGCCTTGATCGTCGTAGACGTGCAGAACGACTTCTGCGAGGGTGGCAGCCTCGCGGTGTCCGGGGGCGCCGATGTGGCCGCCGCCATCACGGAGCTGATCGGGCAGGCGCCCGCCGGCTACCGGCATGTCGTCGCCACCCGCGACCTCCACATCGCCCCGGGGGACCACTTCGCGGACAACCCCGACTACGTCCACTCCTGGCCCGCGCACTGCGTGGCCGGCACGGAGGGCGTGGGCTTCCACCCGAACTTCGCGCCCGCCGTCGCCTCCGGGGCGGTCGACGCGGTGTTCGACAAGGGCGCGTACTCGGCCGCGTACAGCGGCTTCGAGGGCACCGACGAGAACGGCGTCACCCTGGCGGAGTGGCTGCGGGGCCGCCAGATCGACGAGGTGGACGTCGTCGGCATCGCCACGGATCACTGCGTACGCGCCACCGCGCTGGACGCGGCGCGAGAGGGCCTGCGCACCCAGGTCCTGCTGGACCTGACCGCGGGCGTCGCTCCGGCGACGACGGAGCGGGCACTGGAGGAGCTGCGGGAGGCGGGCGTGGAGCTGAGCGGGAAGCCGGTGGTTTCCTCCTGAAGGCTGCCAGCTGCCCCAAACCAGGGCATCTTCACTGTCGGTAAGGCCACCGTCCAGCCGGCCTCGGCCAACATCGTGGCCCTCACGGACGCCGAGGCGCAAAAGAAGCTGCGCGACGGCTCCGGCTGTCCCGGCCCGCCCGGCTCCGCACGAACGTGTCAGGCCTGAAGAAGGCCGCCTCGGTGGCCGTCGCCAAGCAGCGCGCCGCGTCGCACAAGTCCGGCACGTGGCCGGAAGCACTGCGGGTGGCCCGTGCCCTGCCCAGGCGCGGGCCACTGTGTCATGCCTGGGCCGCCGGCCGCCGCAGCAGCGCCCTGATCGGGCGCCACAGCTCCGTCACGGTGACACCGTTGTCGGGTGCCGTTCGCCATATCAGGCCGTCGGGGTGGTGCAGTACGGCCGTGATCTCGTCCGGGGTCGGCGGGGCCGCGTTGCCCCGGAGGTAGATCGCCCGCAGGCCCAGGTTGCGCAGCCGCGTCAGGGCGCGGGCGCGGTTCTGGGCGTGGACGAGGACACGCACGCCCATCGCGCCGTCGGCGGTCGGGCTGGGCAGGTTCAGTGCCACCACCACCGTGCCGTTCGGCAGCTTGCAGAAGCCTCCTGCGGCCATGCGGTCACAACCCCGTTCCGGTCGGTGTCAATAAGCGGTCCACAGGACGCACCTAAACACGATCGACGGCGACCCGCCAGGGGGTCGCCGCCGATATGTCTCTGACCTGCGGAAACAGTGACTACTTCACCGCGGGACCGATCTTGAGCGAGATCGTCGAGCCGTCCTTGGCCTCCTTGACGATCTTGATCTTGGTGTTGGTGTCAGCGATCTTGACGCCCGCGGCCGGCGTCGACGGGTCGTAGTAGGTGCTCGTGTGATCGTTGAACACCGAGACCCCCTTCGACGACTTGATCTTCGTCGCGATGCCCGCGTTGTGCAGCGTGATGCCGTCGGTGCGGTACAGGCTGAACGGCGAGTCGTAGGCCTGGGCACGGCTGCGCATCAGCGTGCCGTCCGACCACTTCAGCGCCGTCGGGTGCGAGTCGACCGGCAGGACCAGGCCCACGCCCGGATGGACGCTGGTGTTGTTGTCCGCCTGGGAGGTGTCCCACTTCCAGATCAACAGGCCGTTCTGGTACGGGTAGTGCTCCACCCAGTCCGGACGGCTCGTGTTGAGGTAGCCGAAGTTGTACGGGCCCGTCTTCAGCGTCTTGTCGTACGACACGTACTGGCGGTTCTCGGCGATGTAGTACTGCTTGTAGTCCTTGGTGAAGGACGCGCCGATGCGGGAGAAGCCGCCCGCCGTCCAAGCGGCGTCCGCCGACTCGGCGTTGTCCGAGAACAGCGTGGTGCCGTCGGCGGTCAGAGTGATCTCGTCGGCCGCGAAGCCCCTCTGCGCCACGCCGCCGTCGGTCTGGTAGCGGAAACGCACGTCGATCTTCTTGCCCGCGTAGGCGTCGAGCGAGTACGACAGCTTCTTGTAGGCGTCGACCGTGCCGGTCAAGGCCGGGGTGCCGCTGGCGTCACGCGGGATGGCCTGGCCGTCCACCGTGCCGTCGAGCGCGGTCCAGTTGGCGCCGCCGTCGGTCGACACCTCGGTGTAGAGGTAGTCGTAGTTCGCCTCGATGTCGTACCAGCCGTCCAGGGACAGGGCCGCCGAGGACTTGCCCGTCAGGTCGACGGAACGGGTCAGCGTGTTCTTGAGGTTGTCGCCGCTGCCGCTCCACCACTGGCTCGCGCCCTGCGCCGGGCTGACGATCGTGGTGGTGACCGCCTTGTCCGGCAGGGTGACCACGAGGGCCTGCTTGTCCCAGGTGTTGTACTCGGCGACGCCCAGCTTGTGCGTGGACTGCGTACCGGCCTTCGCCGTGTCGTAGTTGAGCCAGCCCAGCTGGAGCTTGTCCCAGGCGCTGAAGTCGCCGGGCAGGTCACCGATGGCGTCCTTGCCCCGGCCGAGCCAGGAACCGGAGGACATCAGGGTCCAGAAACCGGTGGAGTTCTCGCCGCCGCCGGTGGTGTCGTAGTGGTCCGGCAGACCGAGGTCGTGACCGTACTCGTGGGCGAAGACGCCGAGTCCGCCGTTCTCCGGCTGGATGGTGTAGTCGCCGACCCAGATACCGGTGTCGCCGATCTGCGCGCCGCCCAGCTTGTTGTTCCCGGGGCCGGTGGCGCCGGCGTCGGTGCCGAAGGCGTACCAGCGGTGCGCCCAGATCGCGTCCTCGCCCTGGACGCCGCCGCCCGCGGACTCGTCCTCACCGGCGTGCACGATCTGGAAGTGGTCGATGTAGCCGTCGGGCTCGTTGAAGTTGCCGTCGCCGTCGTAGTCGTAGCGGTCCCACTGGTCGAAGTTCGCCAGGTTCGCCTTGACGGCCGCGTCGGTCTCCCCGGCCGCCTTCTGCTGGGCGACCCAGGCGGTCACGCCGTCGCTGACGACGTTCCACACGCTCGGGCAGTTCTTGGATCCGCAGGCGTTGTTACCGTAACGGGCCTCGTTGTAGGGGACCTTGACCCAGTCGGCGACCTCGCCGTCGACCGAGTAGCGGCCCGAGGACTCCTTCTCGTAGAACTTCTTCATCGACTCGACGTTGCTGCCGGTGCCGAAGTAGAGGTCCTGGAAGTGCTTCTGGTTGTAGTCCGCCTGCCAGGCCGTCGAGTTGTCCTTGGTGCGGTCCGGCGCGGCTATCCGGTTGTGCAGCGGGCCGGTGGTGCCGCCGTACTTCGGGTCGGTCTTGTCGCCGAACTCCACCAGGATCGTGAAGATCTTGTCGGTCTTCTCGCGGCCCAGCTCGACGTACTTGCTGTCGCCCTTCCTGCTCTTCAGCTGGACGACCCGGGAACCGTTACGGTCCTGGACCTTGGCGTCGCCGGATATGACTTGGTTCAGGGCCTCTTGGCGCTGCGCCGCCTGGGTCTTGCTGAGCGGGCCGTCGAGGTCGTGGTCGACCGCGGTCCTGGCCGGCTGCGGGTCGTGGCGGTTCACAGCGGCTGACGACTGCGCGTCATCGGCCTGCGCCACGGCGAACGTAGAGAACGTGGCGGTGGCCGCCGCGAGGGCGACGCCCACCGCGGTCGCTCTGAACGTCCATGGTCTGCTGGTCACTTGATGTTCCTCCCCCGCGCCCGCTCGCGCGGATGGGGGTCCCGGTCTCGGAGGTCCGCGCGCGTATACGCGATTCAAGTGACGACATTTGACCGGAGTTACCAAAGAAAAGACAGATCTTGACTTGCGCCTGGCAAGTGCATTATGCGGAGCGGGTGTTCGGTATCCGGACGCTCCGGCGAGCCCCCAACGGGCGCGCCGGTATGTCCACTTGGTGGACGTGATGACTCCGTGCGCCCCCTGTGCACCGGCACCGTGGGTAAGGTCACGCTTACCAGTCGTTCCACTCGGGCATGCAGGCGAATAGGGTCGATTGGCGGAGCGTCGGAAGTCGGCGGAAAGCCAAGCCGACACCGTTGTCTCACCCCCGATTCTTATCCGCACCCTCCCCCATCGCGAGAGGCACGGGGGGAGAACCCCATCCGAGGACACGATTGCCATGCCTCGTCCGACCGCCGCACAGCTCGCCTACGGTTCCTGCGCCGTGATCTTCTCCACCCTCGCCATGCTGCTGCTGTCTCAGACGAATTCGGGCCTGGGCATCGCGGTGATCGCCCTCTCGGCGCTCGCCCTGGGACTGCTGGTCGCCGTAACGGTTCCGCTGCCGACGCCGGCGCCGGCTCCGGTCGCGGCGCCCGCTCCGGCCGAGCGGGTTCCCGCGCAGCGCGAGACCGCGTCCGTGTCGGCCGCGGCGGTGTCCGAGCCGGTACGTGAGACGGCGGGCCCGTGAAGCACGGACCCGCCGGTCATCGGTACGGTGTCGCCGCCCTGACGTACGTCAACTGGTGCTGACCACCACCGTCTTGGCCGCCTTGTCGTGCAGGCCCTGCTTGTAGGGCTTGTCGAAGAAGCTCCAGCCGCCCGCGATCGCGGTCCAGATACACGCGCAGCAGAACGCGAACGGCAGCCACAGGACCAGCGCACGGACCAGCGAGGTCTGCACGGAGGGCGTGGAGCCGTTGTCGAGGTTGGCCACCCGAAGACTGAGCCACTTCTTGCCGAGGGTCTGGCCCGACTTGGAGATCATGACGGTGTCGTACGCGATATAGAGGATGGCGGCGACCACCTCCCGCCCGAAGGACTCGCCGTACTTGATCTTGTCGGCGTCCACCGTGTACTGGCTGAACCCGAACGCCCACGACAGCAGCCACACCACGATGCCCACGAGGATCATGTCGATGATCCTGGCCAGTACCCGTTTGCCGCTGTCGGCGAGCGGGGGCATGCCGGCGAGCGGATCCCCGCCGTAGGGGCCGCCGGCGCCGTAGGGGCCGCCGCCTGGGCCGTACGGGCCTCCGTGCGGGCCTTCGTACGGGGGCGGCTGGTTGCCGTACGAGGGGTCGTACGGGGAACCGCCGCCCTCGGCGGGCGGGGGCTGCTTCTTGAACGGGTCGTCGTCCGGTGACCGGTCGGGGCCTGGGGGCGGCGGTTCGCTGCTCATGGCCCGAGTCGACCGCGAACCCTCCGGCTCCGCATCCGGCGAGCGGCCGTCCGGGGGACCCGGATTCCCGCGACTTCCCAGGACTTCCTAGGTCGACGCCGCTACGAACGTGTGGGCCGCCTTGTCGTGCCAGCACTGGCGCCACGGCTTGTCGAACAGGCACCACAGGACGCCGACCACGCCGATGACGAGGAGCCCCGGGACGCTGTAGACGAGCCAGCGGCGCAGGGCCCCGCCGAAGGACGGGGGCTCGTGGCCCTCGATGTCGCGCACCTCGATGCCGCACAGCTTCTTGCCCAGGGTGCGGCCCCACCTGGCGGTGGGCAGCGCGTCGTAGAGGACGCCGAAGAGGAGCAGCACGGCGAGGACGGTGCCGAGGTAGGCGCTGGTCGTGCCGTCGAGCAGCCAGACCGTGACCTTCTCGCCGGACAGCTTGGCCGCGTCGACCTTCTCGTTGATGTGGTCGACGGCCTTGGTGCCCAGCGGCACGGCGGCCACGGCGGTGACGCCGGCCAGGAGGACGGTGTCCACCAGGCGTGCGGCCAGCCGCTTGCCCAGGGCCGCCGGGCGCGCCTCCGACTGCCGCCGCGCGGCCGCCTGGAACACGTCGTCGACCGGCGGCTTCCAGGGCGCGACCGGTTGCCCCTCGTCGGCCCCGGCGCCCGCGAGCCGGTGCACCTGCTGCGCCCAGGAGGGCTGCCCGCCGCCGGGCCCTGAGGTCATGGGGGTGGAGGCGCCGGACTGGTGGGGGACGGACGGGGTGGCGGGGGTGGAGGGTGTGTTCGGGGTGGCGGGGGCGTTCCGGGCAGCGGCGGCGGCCTGGGCGGCCTGCCCGGCGCCGAAGCCGCCTGCGGCGGGGGTGCCCGTGCCGGGAGCGCCGGACGCACCGGGCGTGCCGGAGGCGCCGGGAGAGGCCTGCCCCGCGCCGAAGCCGGCTGCGGCAGGACCGCCCGCGCCGGGAGCGCCGGACGCACCTGGCGCCCCGGTACCGGACGCGCCCGAGCCCGTGCTCCCGGTCTGCGCCCCGTGCTGCCGGTCCGTGCGCGGGGAGAGCGCGCGGAACGTCATGGTGCCCTCGGACGGGAGGGGGTCATCGGCGCCGGGGAGGGGGCGCGGCGTGGGGGCCGGCGCGCCCGCCCCCCAGGCCGGCGGGGCCCCACAACTTCAGACAAACCAAAACGCCCACCAACCCCCACCCAGGGTAAAACCCGCC